>NZ_JBDJLB010000011.1:0-190691 GCF_039673155.1 Stenotrophomonas sp. TWI1149 | reverse complement strand
TTCCCCCATTGGGTTTTGGGGGGGCCCCCCCCCGGGGGGCCCCCTCCCTCCTATCTGGCTGGGGGGGCCCCACCCCCGGGCGCCACCTACCCGGGTTGATCGACCGGTAGCCACCGACCGTTGGTCGGTGGGCCGGTCAACGATCAACCTTCGCCGAAGTGCGCGTCGGTCATCGCCATCAGCGGCTCGGCGCCGGCCTGGATCGCGGCGGCGTGGCTGAGCGTGCGCGGCAGCACGCGGGCGAAGTAGAACCGGGCGGTTTCGCGCTTGGCCTGCTTGAACGCCGCGCTCTGCGCGGAAGCATCGGCGGCGGCGACGCTGCGCGCCCACCAGTAGGCCAGCACCACATAGCCCGAGTAGAACAGGTAATCGAAGCTCGCCGCGCCGAGCTCATCCGGGTTGCCGGCCGCGCGCTGCAGCGTTGCCATGGTCAGCTTGCCCCATTCGTCGGCCTTGGCGCGCAGCGGCGCGATGAACTCGGCCAGCGCCTCGTTGCCTTCATTGGCCTTGGCGAAGGCCTCGATCTCGGCGAGCATCAGCTTCAGCCCGGCGCCCTGGCTGGACGCGGTCTTGCGGCCGATCAGGTCCAGCGCCTGGATGCCGGTGGTGCCTTCGTACAGCGTGGTGATGCGCGCATCGCGGGCCAGCTGCTCCATGCCGTGCTCGCGGATGTAGCCGTGGCCACCGAAGCACTGCAGGGCGTTGTAGGTGTTCTCGATGCCCCATTCGGTCTGGCAGGCCTTGGAGATCGGGGTCAGGAAGCTCACCAGCGTATCGGCGCGCTCACGCTCGCCGGCATCCTCGGCATGGTGGGCGATGTCGATCAGGGTGGCCGCGTGCAGCGCGAGCAGGCGGCTGCCTTCGACCAGCGATTTGATGGTCAGCAGCATGCGCCGCACGTCCGGGTGGACCAGGATCGGATCGGCCGGCTTTTCCGGGTTCTTCGGGCCGCTCAGCGAGCGCGACTGCAGGCGCTCGCGGGCGTACTTGAGCGCGTTCTGGTAGGCACGCTCGGACAGGCCGATGCCCTGCAGGCCGACCCCCAGGCGTGCGGTGTTCATCATGGTGAACATTGCCTGCAGGCCCTTGTGCGGCTGACCGACCAGGTAGCCTTCGGCACCGTCGAAGTTCATCACGCAGGTGACCGAGCCCTTGATGCCCATCTTGTGTTCGATCGAGCCGCAGCGCAGCGCGTTGCGCTCGCCGACCTTGCCCTCGCGGTCGACCTTGAACTTGGGGGTGACGAACAGCGAGATGCCCTTGGCACCGGCGGGTGCGTCGGGCAGCTTGGCCAGCACCAGGTGCACGATGTTGTCGGTGAGGTCGTGCTCACCGGCGGTGATGAAGATCTTGGTGCCGGTGATGGCGTAGCTGCCGTCCGCGTTCGGCTCGGCCTTGGTCTTGAGCAGGCCGAGGTCGGTACCGCAATGCGGTTCGGTCAGGCACATGGTGCCGGTCCAGCGGCCTTCGATCAGCGGCTTGAGGAAGGCGTCCTGCTGCCACGCCTCGCCGTGCTGCTTGAGCGCTTCGATCGCGCCGTGCGAGAGCAGCGGGAAGTTGCCCCAGGCCAGGTTGGCGGCGTTGATCATTTCGTTGAGCGGCACGCCCAGCGTATGCGGCAGGCCCTGGCCGCCCAACTCCGGCGCAGCGGTCAGGCCGGTCCAGCCGCCGTCGACGAACTGCGTGTAGGCCTGCTTGAAGCCGGGCGGGGTGGTGACCTCGCCGGTGGCCTGGTCGAGCACGCAGCCGATCTCGTCGCCCACGCTGTTCAACGGTGCCAGCACGCTGGTACTGAAGCGGCCGGCTTCTTCCAGCACGGCATCTACCACATCGGCGGTGGCATCGGTCAGGCCGAGGCGCGCGAACAGCGGCTCGACCTTCAGCACGTCATGCAGGGCGAAACGGATATCGGAAAGCGGGGCGGTGTAGCTGCTCATCGGGTACGGTCTCGATCAGTGGCGAAGGAAGGCGGAAAGCCGCCGGTCAGCGCAGGACGCCGGGCAGGCCGGGGGCCTGGTTGAGCGTGCTGCGGCTGTCAATCTCGAAGGTGCGTTGCTTCTTTTCCTGCGGGGTGGCGCTCACCGACCCCTTCAGCGAGTACCCCAGGGTGCGGTTGCCGGCGAGTGCATCGGCCATCACCATACGTGCGCCCGAGCTTGGCTTGAGCTCCACGTTGACCACATCGGCCGACACCCCGCCGATCGACAGGGCCGGCTGCAGCTGCAGCTGGCCGGCGTCCTGATCACTCACCTTCAGCTGCAGCGAGACGGTGTCGAAGGTCATTGGCATCGAGCTGAAGTTCTGCAGGCGCAGCGCGACCGTCCAGCTGCCATCGGCACGCACCGTCAACTCCTGCACGCTGGCGGCCGGCTCGGAGACACGTTTGACCGTCTTGTTGCAGGCGGTCAGGGCCAGCGAGGCGATGACGATCAGGACGAGGGCGAGGCGGGGACGGAAGCGGTGGGACATGGCGCAATCCTCAGGCGGGTGTTGCATGGGTATGAGCATACTACGGCGTATGGTGTTCGCGCTGCCTGCGGCAGCGTGACGCAAGGGTAGGGCACCGGGAGGAGGGCGCCACGTGCTTTTAGTCTTGGGGGCGCGCCCAGCGGGCCGCCGGGCGGCGTGGGCGAGTCAGTCCAGCGGCGCCATCACCCGCAGCGGCGCGAGGTCATAGCCCATCGCCTCGGCGCGGGCCTTGAGCTGCCCGAACAGGGCGGTGTCCATGGTCGGCGAGCGCGACAGGATCCACAGGTACTTGCGGTCCGGCTCGCCGACCACCGCCCATTGGTACTCCGGGTCCAGTGCGATCACCCAGTAGTCGGCCCAGACCAGCGGTACCCAGGACAGCCAGTCCGGCACGAAGCGCACCTGCAATTGCCCAGGGTGGCCCTCGACCGGGCGCGCCACGCCATCGGCGGCCACGCGGTCGCCATCGGCCACGCGGCAGGCGTTGTGCACGCTGATCCGTCCATCGGCACGCAGGCTGTAGGTGGCGGTGATGTCGCCGACGCACTTCTTCTGGAACGAGACCGGCAGGTGCGCGATTTCATGCCACTGGCCGGCATAGCGGTCCATGTCCAGCGCCTCCACCGAGGTCACCGGCGCAGCGGCCCAGGCCGACCCGGAGGCGACGAGGGCGAGCAGGGCACTGATCAGATAGCGGCGGCGCATTCTCGACACTCCACACAAGACGCAGCGAGCTTAGGCACAGCCAGGACGGAAATTGTGAATATTCCGTCATTCGGTGCGGGGAGATCGCGGCGGATCAGGCGCCCAGATGCTGGACCCAATGCCGCTCGGAGACGATCGCGATCGGGTGGCCGCCGTCACGAAGTTCCACCGCAGTGAGGATCTTTCGGCCTGCATTGCTGTTGATCCAATCGCGAGAGCCCAGTTCTCCGACGATCAGGAAGTCGGTTTTTCTGGAGGGCGATCCGGCCACGCGCCCGCCCAGACGCTGGATTTCCTCGTTGACCGCGGCACGTGCGCCAAAAGTAAACGTACCGGTGACCACAAACGACCGGTCGCTATGAACGATGCTGGGCTCGGGGTCATCTACCGGCAGCAGGCTGCTTTGCGCGGCGACGCCCGCGTTGGCGTCGAATGCCTCACCGCCAACGAAGCGGATCAACGTGTCGTGGAGGTCGGCGGACTCGTCGCTGTCGATCACCCCATCGGCCAAGATCTCGGATAGTACGGTGTAGATGCGGTTGAAGGGATAGTTGCCCACGAATTCCGCGTTGCGCTCGATCCAGCCACGCAGGAATTCCGCTTCCTGCTGGGATACATGGCCGTCGGCAAGCAGGCCGCGGCACAAGCCAAGCATTTCGTCCGAAGCTCGATCCTGGCGGCGCCGCAACGTCATGGCACTCGAAGGAGCGCGATCGTCTCTACTGCTCATGCGTTTTTCCTTCTTGCATCAGTGGTATGCCTACGCATTGTGCGTAGGAAGTCCACGTCTGAACGTAGGAAAAGTCCGCATCTTGCCCGTCGCGAGGATGAGACACGTTGAAGACGTCTTTACCGAACGACAGACAAAAAAAAATGACCTGCATTTCTGCAGGTCATCTGAAAGTGTGGTGGCCGGGGACGGAATCGAACCGCCGACACGGGGATTTTCAATCCCCTGCTCTACCAACTGAGCTACCCGGCCACTTCATCGCTGCGTTGCCGCTGGCGAGGACGCGAATAATACGGAGGTATGCAGGGTTCGGCAAGCGTTTCGCGAAAAAAATTTCACATTTGTTTCCGAACCCTTGTCCGCAGGCGTCCAAGTGCTTGATCCAGGGGGTGAGGGCGCGTCACCCGAGCGCATGAACATCGGTTCAGGCGACCGCGCGGCGCGGCTGGCATCAATCACGCCGCGGTCGATCCTGCATCGTCGGGCATGCACCACAGCAGCACGATGCCGATCGCCATCATGATCGCCGCCAGCACCAAGGCGCCTTGGTAGCTGCCGCTCTCGCGCGCCAGCGTGCCGGCGATCGCGGGGGCGATGATCTGGGCGACGCCATAACTCAGCGTCAGCATCGCCATCGCCTTGGCCGGGTTGTGCGGATAGTGGCGGCCGACCACGGTCAACGTCAGGCTGACGATGCCGGCGAAGGTCAGGCCGAACAGCACCGCGCTGGCCGCGCCCGCCGCTATTCCATCGTCGAGCAGGGGCAGCACGAACGAGACCGTCTGCAGTGCATACGCGAGCATCAACGCGCGGATCAGCCCCAGCCGTGCCGCCAGCCGGTCCCAGGCAAACGTCGAGGGAATCGCGGTGATACCGACCAGTACCCACACCCAGCTGCCGCGACCGGCGAAGGCAGGGGTCTGCACCAGGATGGCAACGATGAACGTCGCGCTGACCACGAAGCCGAACCCCGCGCAGAAATACGATGCGATCAACAGCCCGCGCCAACGCCTGCCAGGCGCGGGAGGAGCGGCCGCACCGGTCGCGTTGGAGATGGGGACCGGCGCCGGCATCCAGGCCCAGGCCGGGACCAGGAACACGATCGCCACTGCGCCCAGCGCCATCCACTGCCGGGAGGAGGCCAGGTGATCGGCCATCGCCGCAGCCGCCAGCCCTGAGACCGCGATCCCCAGCCCAAGGCCGGCGAAGTGCAGGCCCAGCTGCGGGCGTCGCTGGTGGGCGAGCAGCCAGTTGAGCACCAGCCCCGAGGCGAGCAGCAGGCCGGCGGTGCTGGACAGGCCTGCCACGAAGCGCAGCACGCCCCAACTGCCCATGTGGCCGGTCGCGCCCATCAGGCCGGTGGAGACCACCGCAAGCACCAGGCCGATGCGGTAGAAGCGGAACTTCAGCTGCATGTCACCGACCCGGGCGACCAGCAGCGTGCCGGCCAGGTAGCCCAGATAGTTGAACGTCGCCAGCCAGCCGCCCCCGGCTGCCGACAGTCCCGCGTCGGCGCGCATCACGGGAAGCAGGGGCGTATAGGCGAAGCGCGCCAGGCCCACCGTAAGCACCAGGGCGCAGATGCCCGCAGCGATGACCTGCCAGGCATGACGGGGCGGCGGGGCGACAGGGGACATGTGCGTCGGTGGCAGCGGGGAGAACCCTATCGTGCGGCGAAGGCAGTGACGGCGTCTTTCGATAGAATGACCGCTTATGTCGATGAGGCGTCACATGGCCGCGATCGAGCGCACTGCCCCGGGATGGCGTGAAGTCCCCGTGCCGCCGCTGCGCCGGTTGCCGTGGCCGGTGGTGGCCCGCAGCCAACGGCTGCACGCCGGCGAGCGGTTTCCGCCGCACGTCCACGCCTGGAACCAGCTGGTATACGCCAGCACGGGCGTGCTCCAGGCCAGTGCCGGACACGCCCGCCATGTGATCACGCCGCAGCAGGCGCTGTGGGTGCCGACCGGTACGCTGCATCACACCGGTGCATTGAGTTCCTCGGCCTTCCGTAATCTGTATGTGGGTGACGATCCAGCGCTGGGGATGCCGACGCACTGCGTGGTGCTGGACGTGTCACCGCTGCTGCGCGAGTTGATCATCGAACTCGACCGCACCGTGCCCGATCACGACCGCACCTATTACGCCACCTTGTGCACGCTGATCACCGCGCAGCTGCCGCGCCAGCCGCAGCACGCCCGGCATCTGCCGTGGCCGCAGGATGCCCGCCTGCAGCGCTGGTGCCAGGCGCTCTACGAGCAGCCTGCCGATACCCGCAGCGTGGAGGACTGGGCGTCGCTGCTGGGTGCATCACCACGCACTCTGGCACGCCACTTCGAACGCGAGACCGGCATGCGCCTGCGCGACTGGCGGTTGCGGCTGCGCCTGCTGCGCGCCATCGAGTGGCTGGCGCAGGGGCGTTCGCCGACGGTGATCGCGCACGCGCTGGGCTACGCCTCGGCGTCGGCGTTCAACTACATGTTCCGGATCGAGATGGGCATGAGCCCGTTGCAGTGGAAGCACGCACGCCCTACGGCGTGACCGGGCAGGCCAGGCTGACCAGGCGCTCGTTCTCGAAGCGTGCGTGGATCATGCCGTTGTCGGCTTTGCCTTCGGGCCACTCTGCTTCGTCGCCCGCGCCGGGCAGGGGATCGCCCAGGTGGAAATACACGCGGCCACGGCTGTCGCCGATCCGCACCTTGTTGCATGCAGCGGCCGGCGAGGCCATCTCGCCGCAGTCGCCCTGCAGCAGGCACAGGCGGGTATGGCACTTGCCTGCACCGGACGACCAATGGCCCTGCGCGGCCAGGCAACCGGGCTCGGTCGCCAGGATCGCCCAGCACGCCAGGCCGAACACGGTGGTGGCGGACATCAGCACCGGCAGCAGGTAGCGACGTCGGCGGGAAAAGGATGCGTTCATGACGCGATGATGCGCCCTGGCCCCCGGCGCGGGCAACGCATGCGCGCTGCAGCGTACGGATGGAATGCTGTGACGCCATCCGGATCATCGGTCGCTGTCGCACAAGGCGATTCCACCGCCGCGTCGTCCTGCACCGATGGAACGCTGTTTTACCCCCCCTCCTGGACGTGTCCGGACGGCTTACTGTCGGGGTTCCTTTTCGTCTCCCCGGAGCCATCCGCCGATGAACACGCTTACCAACACCCGCATCGTGCTCGCCTCGCGCCCCAGTGGTGCCCCCGTCGCGGCCAACTTCCGCGTTGAACAGGTGCCGGTTCCCGCGCCCGGCCCGGGCGAGGTGCTGCTGCGCAACCGCTATCTGTCGCTGGATCCCTACATGCGCGGTCGCATGGAGGAAGGGCCGTCCTACGCGGCGCCGGTCGCGCTGGATGCCGTGATGGAGGGGCGCACCGTCTCTGAAGTGCTCGCCTCCAACCACCCCGGTTTCTCCATCGGCGAGCACGTCCTGGCGCCCGGCAACTGGCAGACCCATGCGGTCATCCCCGGTGATCAGGTGAGCCGCACGCTGGAGGACGACGGCCTGCCGATCAGTACCGCACTCGGGGTCTACGGCATGCCCGGGTTCACCGCCTATGTGGGCCTGCAGGAAATCGGCAGGCCGCAGCCGGGCGAAACCCTGGTGGTGGCCGCCGCCAGCGGGCCGGTTGGCGCGACGGTGGGGCAGATCGCGAAGCTGCAGGGCGCGCGCACGGTCGGCATCGCCGGGGGCGAACAGAAGCGTGCATATCTGGAAACACTGGGCTTCGATGTGGCGCTGGATCATCGCGCCGACGATTTCGCCACGCAGTTGCGTGCGGCGGTTCCCGACGGCATCGACGTCTACTTCGAGAACGTCGGGGGGCACGTCTTCGATGCGGTCGCGCCATTGCTCAACGACTTCGCGCGCATTCCGGTCTGCGGCACGATCGCCACCTACAACGCACGCGGCGCGGTGTTGCCCGGGCCGGACCGGCTGCCGGGTTTCATGAGCCAGGTGCTGCGCCAGCGCCTGACCGTGCGCGGCTTCATCCAGTCCGATCTGCACGCCTTCTTCCCGGCGTTCCTGCGCGACATGGGGCAGTGGCTGAAGGACGGCCGCGTGCAGTATCGCGAGGACATCGTGCAGGGACTGGAACGCGCGCCCGAGGCCTTCTTCGGCCTGCTCAAGGGCCACAACTTCGGCAAGCTGGTGGTCAAGCTGGATTGAGCGGCGCTGCCCGGCGCGGCGCGTGTGAATGCGACGTGTGCAGGAGCGCGCCGATCATGATTCGTGCCTCACGATCGGCTGGTTAGTCTGCCCATGAACGCGCCGCGCCGGCGCCCGCACGAGTGAGTAGACCCATGGCAGACACCAAGCCCAGCGAACACGGCAAGCAGGAAGGCATCGAAGAGAGCCAGCAGGACCGCAAGCAGGATGAAACCGCCAAGCAGCGGCCGGGGCAGACCGATCAGGCGATCCACGATGCGGGCACGCGTCGGCCGGAGCGCAAGGACAATCCCGACGGCGCGTAAGCAACGGCGCGCAGGCGGTGAAAACAAGGACGCCCCGGGAAGCTGCTTCCCGGGGCGAGCTGTTGAATACTGGTGAGGCAAGGGGAATCGCGTTCAGCCCTGGCCGGCCGTATGGATCAGCCAGCCTGCCGCATCCAGGCGAACATGTGCGGCACGTAATCTGCCTTTCCCAGAGGCACGCCGTTGTGGCGCAGGATGCTGTAGGCGGTGATCAGGTGGAAATAAAACTGCGGCGTGGCCCAGTTGGCGGCATATTCACTACCCTTCATATCAAACGCCAGGCCACCTGCCAGCTCGATGGCCACGTCAAGTGAAGCGCCGGCATCGAACTGCGCTGCGTCTGCTGCAGCCAGATGGTCCAACGTCTCGTCGATCAGTTGACGCGCCTGGTCCATGTCGCCGGGCGTGCACAGCACTGGCAATGCTTGACCAGTGAGACGGCACACCGCCTCGCGCGCTTGAGTGCAGGCAAACTGTATCTGTTTCGCCAGCGGATACATGTCCGGAGCCAACCGCGCTGAAAGCAAGTCTCGCGAGGGAAAGCCGGTGGTCAGCGCATGTGCGTCGGCCTTGTCCAGTTGGCCTCTGAGCGCACGAAGCATCTGCGCGAAGCCGCAGATGTTCACTTGATGGATGGACATGGTGCTTCCTTGCGTGGTGAGCAGTCGAGGCGCGCCGCACGGCAGGCAGTTGCACTCTACGGCGGTCACCTCGAGGAGTCTTTCGGCCTCATCGGCTTGACCATCGACGCGCAGGAGATAGAACTGTCCGGTGTTGGGCATGGGCGTATGTGGTTCGCGACCGGGCCGGGATGCCTCGGACGTGAATCATAACCGTCCGCTTGTTGAGTTTCGGCTACCAGAAGCTGGTTCCGCATGCGACTTGGGAAGCAACGGCGGGTGCTTGGGGAGAGGTTCGATTTGCTAGGATTCAAGGTCCCGACACTGCTGGCGCAAGAAACAATGCAGCTCGATATCACCATCACAGACTCGCCCAGTCCGGAGTCGCTCGATCTGATTGCCAGCGGGTTGGACGGTTTCAATCTGGATGCTGCCGGTTACGCCGACCGGCGCGAACTGGCGGTGCTGGTCACCGATCCGCAGACTGGCAAGGTATTGGGCGGTCTGACCGGCCGGACATCATTGGGGATGTTGTTCATTGACCTGTTCTACCTCCCGGCGGAACTGCGTGGGCAGGACCTCGGCTCGCGCATTCTTGCGGCCGCTGAGGACGAAGCCAGGCGGCGGGGGTGCTGTTCTGGTCTGTTGTATACGATCAGTTTCCAAGCGCCGGACTTCTATGTAAAGCAGGGCTGGCGCGTGTTCGGCGAGATACCGTGCGAACCTGCTGGGACGCGTCGAGTGTTTTTCAGCAAGGACTTGTTGGCGTCCTGAGGGTGGGACGGCTCCAGTGAGGTCGTGCAATGGGGATTTGCCAGTCTCCGGAGCCAGTGATAGGGTCGCCTCATGCAATTTGTACGCGCCCTCACGTTGATTATTACCACCCTCCATAAGGGTGGGTAGAGCGCGTCTCGTTTCCAGACAACGCAACCCGCCGCGAGGCGGGTTTTCTTTTTCCGCTCGCGGCCATTTTTGGAGTCAAGAATGTCCGACCATCCCCTGAAAACCCTCATCGAAGCCGCAGACCGATCCATATCGGCTGGAGATTTCGAGGGCCTCATGCGGTTCTACACAGAGGACGCCACCCTGGTGGTGAAGCCTGGCATGTACGCCAGAGGCAAAGACCAGATCAAGAGCGCATTCGAGGCGATCTCTGCGCATTTCGACGGCCAATTGAAGGTTCGGCAAGGAAAGATGGAAGTGATTGAGGGCGGGGAAACGGCGCTGGTTGTCATGGAAACATGGCTGGATAGCTCTGATGAAGACGGCGCGGCGATTTCGACGGTTCGTCGGGCCACCTACGTGTTTCGTAGGGAGCCGGCGGGCAACTGGCTATGCGCTGTGGACAACTCATACGGCACTGCTCTGCTCGACAGCTGAGCACGGCGGGGAGGTGGTGCGCCGAATAGCGAGATCGGAGAGTGGGACATCTCAACGAAAAAGGCCGAAACCCCTGTTTTTGCAGGTGTTCCGGCCTTTCGAGTGCCCTGTCGGGCTGAATAGTGGTGGAGCCAAGGAGGATCGAACTCCTGACCTCGTCGATGCGAACGACGCGCTCTCCCAGCTGAGCTATGGCCCCACGGGTGGTGCAACTGCGTGGCGTACCCGACCTCGGCCGTACCTCGCGATGGGCCTAGTCTAGCGCCGACCGGCGTTGCCTGCCAAGTGGGGCCTGGTCCGGATCACGGGCGGGCGCCGGGTGTACTGCCCGGTGCCCGTTCGACCTGTCGCAGCAGGGCTTTGTCCAGTTTGGCCGCCACCCCGACGCTGCGCCCGGCCAGATTGGCCACCACGAAGCTGACCGAGCTGCCCAGCACCTGCGCCGTCTCGGACAGGCTCAACCCGTAGTCCTGTTCCAGCCACTGCGCCATGCCCGCGGTGGCCGCGCGCAGCGCATCATCCAGCGAGCCGGCCTGGCCCAGCACCATTACCTGCGTGGCCGATTCCACCCGGGGCGCAGACTGCGCGCGTGACTTGATCACGTCCACGCTGAATTCCACGTCCATGGAGGTTTCCAGCGCGTACTGCGAGGTCTCGCCATCGCCCTGCAGCGCATGCGCATCGCCCAGGTAGAGCAGGGCGCCGGGCTGGGACACCGGCAGGTATACGGTGGCGCCCTCGCGGATTTCGTTGAAATCCATGTTGCCGCCGAAACGGCCGGTATCACCGGTGGAGATCGGCGCGTTGCCGAAGCCGGGGGCCACCGCCAGCCCGCCGAGCATGGGCCGCACCGGCACCCAGAAATCCTTGAGCTTGCCGGTGGCGGCTTCCGGCCGCGCGCGCCCGCGCTGGCGGTCCAGCGTCCAGCGCACGGGCTTGTCCAGTGCCGTCGCCTTGGCGGCCAGCGCCGGCGTCTGTGCGCGGCCGACGATGCTGTCCAGGCTGTCGGCATAGTCGCGGTTCAAGCGCAGGCGCTTGATGTGGATGGCCAGGACATCGCCGGGCTCGGCATCCATCACGAAGAACGGGCCGGTCTGCGGATTGCCGAACAGGGCCCGGGTCTGGCCCTGCGCGTCCACCCCGCCGGAATCCAGCGTGGTGGTGCGTACGCTGTCACCCGGCCAGACGGTCAGTACCGGCGCGCGGTGGGGCGAGAACTCGTTGGCGTACGAGGTAGGCACGAAGTCGTGCTGCCGCGGACCTCCGGCCGGCCGATCCGGCAGGCGGCGCGCGCTGAAGGGGTGCGTCGCGCGCCGCTCGCTGGCGTTGGTGTCGGGGTAGTCGGCGGTCCCGCGCAGCGTCGCGCCGGCCTGTGTGCCATGGAAGCGGTAGGTCGCCCCATCACTGCCGGTCACGACAAACGCCAGCGTGTCGCCCTCGCGGGCTCCCTGCAGCGCATCCCCGTCGAAACGACCCTGCAGTGGACCCTGCTGGTCGGGCAGGGTCAGCAGTTGATAGGCCGGGTTTCCCCACAGGTCGGTGGTGACCAGCCACTGCGCAGGGGGCTCCCCGGCCTGGGCGGCCGAGGCGGACAACAGCAGGAGCAGGGCGGCCAGGCGGCAACGGGACATGCGGGAATCTCGTGGGTGACCGGCGCAGTGTTTGCGGGAGGTACACGGACGACAAGTGCCGGGCGGCACGTGACGGATGGCAGGTAACGCGCCAAACGCGAAGCCCGCTCTTCCGGCGCGCGCGCGGGGCGGGCATAATCCGCGCCAGAAGACACGGCCGCATAGCCAAGTGGACCAGGGGGGCCGGACAGCCGTCGCCCATAACGCCCTGACACCAATCTGCAACATCCAGCCAATACCGTGCCGCATCGCTGTTTCCACGGCGATGTCGATTTCCTATGGTGCCCGGCCATGCCGCCGGCTGCCCCGATCTGTACTACCAGAGACCTCTGCATGCCCGCTCTACGCCACGCTTCAGTGTCGACGCGTCTTCTTTCCCGTTCCCTGCCGCGCCGCCGCGCCCTGGCGCTGGCCTGTGCCTCGGCCGCGCTGATGCTGTCCGCCGCCGCCTCGGCGCAGGACGCCCAGTCCGCCAGCGCCACCTCGCTGGACACCATCACCGTCACCGCCGACCACCGCGAACGCAACCTGCAGGAAGTGCCGGTCTCGGTCGGCGTGGTGCAGGGCGAGAAGATCCGCGACTACACCGCCGGCGGCGATGACACCCTGCTGGCGCTGTCGGGCAAGGTACCGAGCTTCTACGCCGAAACCACCACCGGCCGCATCTTCCCGCGCTTCTACATCCGCGGCCTGGGCAACATCGACTTCTACCTGGGTGCCTCGCAGCCGGTGTCGATCATCCAGGACGACGTGGTGCTCGAGCACGTGGTGCTGAAGTCCAACCCGGTCTACGACGTGGACCAGATCGAAGTGCTGCGCGGCCCTCAGGGCACGCTGTTCGGCCGCAACACCACCGCCGGCATCGTCAAGTTCGACACCATCAAGCCGAGCCAGGACTACAGCGGCCGCGTGCAGGCCAGCTACGGTTCGTACGGCAGCGTGGCGATCGATGGCGGCTTCGGTGGCCCGATCAACGACATCGCTTCGTTCCGCGTGTCGGCGCTCTACCAGCACCGCGATGACTACGTCGACAACACCTACAGCGGCCCGAGCGCCGATGGCACGGTCTCGCCGAAGAAGAACGCGATGGGCGGCTTCGACGACCGCAACGTGCGCGCGCAGCTGCTGCTGCAGCCGAGCGACAACTTCTCGCTGCTGGCCTCGGCCCACGCACGCGACTACGACGGTACCTCGACCCTGTTCCTGCGCAGCGCGCTGACCAAGGGCTCCAACAAGACCGACGTGGCGCGCGACAAGGTCGCCTACGACGAAGCCGACAACAACCCGCAGGCCTACAAGACCTACGGCGGCTCGGTGAAGGCCATCTATGATTTCGGCAATGTCTCGCTGACCTCGATCACCGCCTACGAAACCACCTCCGGCTACAGTCGTGGTGACACCGATGGCGGCGCGGCGGTGAACTACCCGGTCAACGGCGTCCCGAACGGCTACGGCCAGTCGATGGGCCAGATCCGCGACCTGGACCAGTGGACCCAGGAATTCCGCCTGGCCAATGCCGATGACAACCGCCTGAAGTGGCAGGTCGGTGCGTTCTACTTCGACGGCCGCGACACCACCGATTTCTATCAGCGCGCCTGGTTCCTGAACACCGCTGCCCGCAACCCGAACAACTGGGTGCGCCTGCGCAACGTCAACACCTCCTGGGCCGGCTTCGGCCAGGTCAGCTATGACGTGACCGACAAGTTCACCCTGACCGCCGGCCTGCGCCAGACCAAGGACGAGAAGAAGACCCGTCTGCTCAAGACCGCCGATACCGCTGCCGGTGCCGTGACCTACAAGGGCCGCACCTACGTGGAAATGTCCGACACCACGCCGAGCTGGGACCTGAGCGCGATGTATGCGTTCAACCCGCAGCTGAGCGTGTATGCGCGCGTGGCCCGCGGCTTCCGCGGCCCGACCATCCAGGGCCGTTCGGCCGTGTTCAACGCCGATTTCACCACGGCGAACTCGGAAACCATCCTGTCCTGGGAAGCCGGCATCAAGAGCAGCCTGTGGGACAACCGCCTGCGCGTGAACGCCGCCGCGTTCACCTACGTGGTCAATGACATCCAGCTCAACGGCAACGATTCGGACGGCAACGGCGTGCTGTTCAACGCCGACAAGGCCAAGGCCTACGGTCTGGAAGCGGACATGGAACTGCGTCCGATCCCGAACCTGGCGCTGAGCGCCGGTGTCAGCCTGCTGCACAGCGAAATCCAGGACGACCGCGTGTACGCGCAGGTCTGCGCCCTGAACGGCGCCGTGGTCTGCACGGTGAACGATCCGACCATCAAGGTCGGTGCCAACACCTTCGCGCAGATCAACGGCAACCCGCTGCCGAACGCACCGAAGTACAACATCAACCTGGCCGCGCGTTACGACATGCCGGTCAACGACAGCGATGTGTTCTTCGTCTCCACCGACTGGAACAAGCAGGGCTACACCAGCTTCGTGCTGTATGACTCGGCCGAGTTCAACTCCAAGGGCAGCTTCGAAGGCGGCCTGAAGCTGGGCTACTCGGCCAACTACGGTGCCTGGGAAGTGGCGCTGTTCGCGCGCAACATCACCAATGAGAAGAACCTCAAGGGTGTGATCGAAAACTACATGGCCGCGGTCTACAACGAACCGCGCACCGTGGGCGTTTCGCTCAACATGAACTGGTAAGTCACGCGACCACCGGTGCCATGGGCACCGGTGGCAGTGAGTGGTTCCGACAACGCCCCGCGATCGCGGGGCGTTGTCGTTTGTATACCCCGGTCAGCGACGTGGCGTAGTCATGCCGCTCATACCGACTGCATATCCTGGCGGTCCGGCACGGAGTCGAAGCCGAAGGTGAGCTGCCAGCTGCGCAGGTCCACAGTGTCGCGGTCGCGCGCCTGTTGCCTGGCCGCCCGGCTGGCGCCGAACAGTTTGCCCTGGCCCTCGATCAGTGGGCGCATGCGCAGTACATCGGCATTGTCCGGCTCGGCTTCGGCCGCCCGGTCCACCCAGACCTTGGCCAGGAACGCGTTGGCGGGCACGCCGTTGCCGAAGTGGAACACGTCGGCCAGGAAGCCGGCAGCCCAGGCCTTGGTGGCAGTGTCGCCACGCCACCACAGCGGGCCGAGCAGGTCGAACACGGCTTCCTGTTTGTCGCGATCATCTTCACCCTGGTACAGCAGCACCGCCAGGTTCTTGTGCGCCGGCCGCCACACGCGGTCGTGAGGGGCGGCCTCATCCACGCAACGGCGGTACAGCGCGCGCGACTGCTGCTGCACAGCCGGGTCGGGCGTGTGCTTGAAGGTTTCGCTCAGCTCCCAGGCGCGGTTGTAGATCGCCACCAGGTCGCCCGCCTCGATGGCGCGCTCGGTCCACGCCGCGGCCTGGGCCGGATCGGCGAACGCAGGGAAGTCGCGGCCGGCCACGCGACCACGGTACAGGTCCACCATCGCCGCCATTGCGCGGCGGTCACCGCCTTCGGCAAGCTGCTGCATCATGTGCAGACCGGCCGGTACGGATACGTCGCAGAACAGGTTCGCCGCCACCGTGGAAAGGTTCACCTCGTCCTCGTCCGCCATCGCCATCGCGCGTTGCAGATGCAGTGCGGCCAGGGGCGTGTCGAGGCTGAAACCGAACAGCCCGGCATGGCGCGCAGCGGACAGCCACGCCAGCGCATGCGCGCTGTCGGTGAACGCTTCGACGCTGGCCAGCACCTGCGCGAACAACGCATCGGCGCCCTCGACGTGGGCAAACAGCGCGCAGGCTTCCAGCACGTTCATGCCTTCCTCGACCACGGTGGCCGGGTCCAGCGCGAACGCCTCGGCCAGGCAGGTGTAGGCATGTGTCATGCGTGCCGCGTCCCAGCGCACGTCGTTTTCTTCGGGTTCGTCACGGCCCAGCTTGTAATCCAGCGTCGCCCACCAGCACAGCACCAGCGCGCGCGTGGGCGCATCCAGGTGCAGGTCGAGCAGGTTCGCGTAGGCGGTGTCGTGCTGGGCGATCGCCTCTTCTTCATCGGCCTCCGGCGCGAACCAGAGCCAGTCGCGTTCCTTCATCACGCGCAGCCGGTTGCGCTGCGGCAGCATCAGCCGGGCCGCATACGGGCCGTCGATGAAGTCCTGCATCAGCGCGTGGCTGCCGCCCCAGCGCGGGTACAGGTAGTACAGGAACGTTTCGAGCAGGCCGACATCGTCCGCGCGCAACGCCAGCGCGTGCTGCAACCAGTAATCGGCGGCGTACTCGAAGTCGTCTTCGGTGCGCTGCGCCAGCCGTGCTGGCAACGCCGGCAGCTCCGCCAGCGGTGCGCCGTAAGGCGCCAGCAGCGCCAGTGCCGCCGCATAGCCGTCCGGATCCTGCTGCTGCAGGGATGCGTACAGTTCGGCCCGCCCACCGCGCTGCAGCTGGTGCAGCCAGCGCGGTTCCCCCAGGTAGCAGGTCAGCCGCATCACCTTGCCCAGCACGAAGGCCGGGCGCGGATGCAGCGCGATCGCGCGCAGCCACGCGGCCAGCGCATGGTCGCGGGCAAGGCTGGCACCGGCCCACTGCGCGTCGCGGATCAGGTCGGCGGTCTCGCTGGACCGTATCTGGCTGGCCACGCGCTCCCACAGCGACCCCAGCGCCACCCAGGGGTGGGGGCTGTGCGGCTGCTGCGCGCACCACTGTTGTGCCTGCTGCAGTCGTGCGGGCAGGGCCTGCGCCGGGTCGATCAGGCTGGACAGCAGCCAGCCGTAGCCGTAGCGGGGCGACCCGCCGTCGAGCCAGCGCTGTTCGAGCCCGGCGAGGAGCCGGTCGAGATCGTCGAAGCGCGCCTGCTGCAGCGCGTCGCGTGCGCGCTGGCGCAGCTCAAACGCGTCGCTGGGGGAATCGGTCATGGGGACCACGTCCTTGTCGAAGATCAATCGCGCATTCTAGGCAATCGACCTGCAGGAAAATACTGAAGGTAAGCAATCACGATGTTTGAGGCGGTATGTGAGCCCTGCGGCCACGGTGGAAAGTGACCGGGAGGATCCGCGTAGATCCTTCCGGCCACTGCCAACTCGGCAGCGCTGAATTCGCCAGCGCCGTGTGCTACTTCGCGGGCGTGGCCGCCGGCGCCAGCTCGGCGAACAACCCACCCAGCACGCCCATGGTGGCCTGGTCGGCGCCCATGTCTTCGGCGGCATTGGCGATGGCGATCACGCCGTTGTTCTGGCCGGGGAACAGCACCACCCAGGCCAGCCAGTTGCCGTCCGAGCCGCCGTGCACCAGCACCGGGCCCTGACGGCCGGCGATCGACGGCTGTACGCCCCAGTCCAGCCCGGATCCACTGCCCGGCTGCGCGGTCTGCATCAGTGCATAGGAGGCCGGCGTCAACAGCGTGCCCTTGCCTTGGCTGCCCGCGAGCTGGTCGATGGCGAACAGCGCCAGGTCCTGCAGGCGCATGTGCAGGTTGCCTGCTGCGGTGTAGATCGGCGGCACGCCGTCATCGGCCTTCTGCGGTGCTTTGGTCACCGGCTTGCCACCGCGGTGGCCGAGCGGTTGGCCCGCAGGTGTCGGACCAAACCCGGCACCGGTCATGCCCAGGGGCTGGAACACTTCGCGCTGCATCAGTGCTTCGACCTCTTTGCCGGTCGCACGCTCGGCGATCACCGCCGCGATCAGGAAACCGCTGTTGCTGTAGGCGAACTCAGTGCCAGGCGGATGCACCGGCGCTTCGGCCAGGGCGGCTTTGACATAGGCCTCCCGCTGTACCGGCAGGGGACGCGTGTCGACGAAAAACGCATCCAGCGCCGCGGCATCGGTGAGGTTCTCCGGCAGCCCGGCGCGATGCGAGAGCAGCTGCACCAGGGTGACGTCGCGGTAGGCCGGCTGCATCTGTGCCGCGAGGTCGGGCAACAGGGTCGACAGCGGCGTATCCCAGCCCAGCACGCCTTGTTCGACCAGGCGCGCGATCATCGCCACGGTGATCGGCTTCCCGGTCGAGCCGATCATCCATTGATCGTCGATGGTGGCCGGCGGTGCCGCATCGTTGCGGCGGACGCCCTGCACAGCGTGTTCGGCGACCTTGCCGTCGCGGATCACGAGAACACCCATCGCCGGCGTTGTGGTGCCCTGCATGGCCAGGGCGATCCGGGCCTTCAGGTCATCGGCCGCGCTGGCGGTGGTGGCCGCCAGCAGCAGGGAGACAGCTAGCCAGCGGCGCAGATGCGGCGTGGTGCGGCGAGGGGTGGGAACGGTCCTTCGAGTCGCGATCAGATGCATGGGAGTCCTTTGCGCAGCCGCGGAACGGTGCGTGCGATTCACTCTTGCATGCGCTCGAAAGGCGCGTATGTGTCTGCAGTCATGCCGACGGCGACGTGTCAGGCACGCTGTGCGATTCGTTCAGGAAACGAGGGCAGTGCGCCGTCGCCAGCGCATTCGAACGGTGGGCATCGCAGTGCATCGGTGCAGTCGAGACTGCACCGATGCGTGCCGATCACTCCGCCGTCGGCAACAGCGCCGAGAGGATCGGCTCCAGCTGTGCCTGGCGCCAGCCCGCGAGCGCGGCCGGCCACTGGCGGCGCTCCAGATAGCTTTCCAGATGCTTGCGCGAGGCCAGCACGCCATCGGGCAGGCCGAGTTCGGCACTGCGCGCGGTGACGGCATCCTGCAGCCGCTTGAGGGCCTGCTTGTTGGCATCGTTGGCCGGCAGCGCCAGCGGTGCGTCGGCTTCGTCGGCAAGCGGGGTGATCAGTGCCTGCCATACCTGCGCGGCCAGCTTGCGGGGGGCCTTCGGGAAGCCCTCCATCAGCCTGGACAGCGCGTCCACATCGGCCGGCGGGGTGCGTGCGAGCACGGCGGCCAGCTCGTTGTCGAGCACCCAGCTGCGCGGTTTGTCACTGGCACGCGCCTGCACGTCGCGCCAGCGCAGCAGCCGCAGCAGACGCAGCTGCGCAGGGGTGTCCATGAACTGTGCCGAGCGCATCGCCACGTGCGGCCAGCGCTCTTCATCGTTCTCGACACTGGCGAGCAGGCGTTCGGCGTCATCCTGCAGCCACTGGCGGCGGCCCAGTTCTTCCAGGCGCGCGTCGATGGTGTCGTGGATCTGGAAGAGGTATTCGACGTCGTCGGCGGCGTACTCCAGCTGCGCCTCCGAGAGCGGGCGGCGCATCCAGTCCGAGCGGGTCTCGCCCTTGGCCAGGGTGACGCCGGTGACCGCGGTGACCAGTTTCTGGTAGCCCATGCCGCCGCCAATGCCGGCCAGCGACGCGCCGATCTGGGTGTCGAACAGCGGGCGCGGCAGCACCCCGCAGGCCACCTTGAAGGTGACCAGGTCTTCGCTGGCGCTGTGCATGATCTTGAGGATGGCGGTATCGGCCAGCCACGGCGCCAGCGCCTCGTTCATGCCGGGGATCAACGGGTCGATCAGCAGGATTTCGTCACCGACCGCCATCTGCACCAGCGCCAGTTGCGGCCAGTAAGTACGTTCGCGGATGAACTCGGTGTCCAGGCCGATGCGGGTGGGGCGCTGGCGGTAGCGCTCGTCCAGTTCCGCCGGGGTTTTGATCCAGTAAGCCACGTGGGATTCCATGTACTGCAAAGGGATGCTCAGGTCGGGGAGGATAGCCTAACCCCGTGTTACGGCCGGCATGCCGCCGCGCGGTGATGAACACCCGGGCCGTTGGCGGTCGCCGCCCACGACGGTGGCGATTATGATGATCCCCTGTCCGCGCCGTCGGCATGCCGCCTGGACTGCACTGCGCGCAGGCACACCCCGAGGAGTTCATTTGCGACCGTCAGGCACATTGCCGCTGCTGTTCACTGCACTGTTGGGCCTGCTGGCCGGCTGTTCGCCCGCGCCGGCCCCGGCGCCCGCGGCAACGCCTGCCGCCGTCCCGGCCAAAACAGCGGGCAAGGCGAGCGCGCCGGTGGCGCAGGTGACCATCGGCGGTGAGGACGCCGCCGAGACCGTGGAGCGTTGGCAGCCGCCTGCGGTGACCCTCGCCGAGGACGGGGTCGCGCAGGCCCGCCGGGATGCCGCACGCGCGTTCGAGGAAGACCGGCTGTACCGCACCGCCGAGGACGCGATCCCGATCTGGCTCGCGCTGCTGCAGCACGATCCCAAGGACCGCGCGGCCGAGGCCGGCCTGAAGCGCGCCCGGCAGCGTCTGCTGGAAGAGGCCTCCGTCTTGCTGGATCGCCCGCTCAAACAGCGCGAGGCGCTGGCCGAGGCCAGCGAAATGGCCCTGGTCCTGCTCACCCTGGCGCCGGACGATGCCAAGGTGCGCGAGCTGCAGTCGCGGGTGGAGATCGCCCAGCGCGTGGTCGCCTACAACCGCGCCGGCGAAGAGGATCTGCGTGCGGACCGGATCGGCGAGGACGGCGATGGGGCCATTCCCAATTTCCGCGAAGCGCTGGCGCTGGATGCCGACAGTTCGCGTGCCCGGCAGGGACTGGCAGCGGCCGAGAGCGCCCTGATCCGGCGTGCGGAAACAGCCGCGCGGGCCACCGATTTCGCCACCGCGGGTACCTGGCTGGCGGAAGCGGCCAAAGTCCGTGACTCCTCGATCACCATCGCCGATGCCTTCGAACGCATCGAGAAAATCCGCGCCGATACGCTGGCGCGGCTGCGCAACGAGGGCCTGCGCGATCTGGCCACGCCGCAGGGGCTCAAGCCGGCGCGGCAGAAGCTGGAGGATGCACTGCGCATCGCCTTGCCCGGTGATCCCGTGGTGGGCCAGTTGCGCGAGCGCATCGAACTGGTCACCCATTACGGCAGCTTCCGGCCGCGCCAGGTGTTCAGCGATGCGCTGCGCGATGGGGGCCGCGGGCCGCAGATGATCGTGGTGCCGCATGGCGGGTTCCAGATGGGCGCGGCCGAGAACGAGCTGGGCGCGACCGATGCCGAAAAGCCCTCGCATTACGTGCGCTTCGAACGCGGCTTCGCGATGTCGATCACCGAAGTGACCGTCGCCGATTTCCGGCGTTATGTGCAGGCCACCAAGGCCCGTCCCCGCGCCACGCGGCGCGGCCATTCGATCGTGTACGACGAGCGCAGCGGCAACTTCGTGCGGCGCAGCGGGGTGGACTGGCAGTCCGATTACAACGGCGCCGAGGCCATCGCCAATCTGCCGGTGATGCACGTCAGCGTGCGCGATGCCGAGAATTACGCCAGCTGGCTGTCCGAGCAGACCGGGCGCTCGTACCGGCTGCCCAGCGAGGCCGAATTCGAGTATGCCCTGCGCGCGGGCAGCAGCGGCCGCTACCCGTGGGGCGATGCGGGTACCCCGCCGGCGCGTGCGGGCAACTTCACCGGCGCCGAGGATGTCTCGCCGTCCGGGCGGCACTGGTACAACGCCTTCGTCGGCTATGGCGATGGGTATTGGGGGCCGGCGCCGGTCGCCAGCTTCGATCCCAATCCGTGGGGCCTGCACGACATCGCCGGCAACCTCAGCGAATGGGTGGCCGACTGCTGGCATGCCAGCTACCGGCGCGCGCCGTCCGACGGCGTGGCCTGGTTCAACCCGGGCTGCCGGCAGCGCGTGATCCGCGGCGGCAACTGGGCCAATGCGCCGGCCCAGACCCGCGGCGCGTGGCGGCAGTCGCAGGACTCGGATACCACCAGCGCACGGATCGGCTTCCGGCTGGTGCGCGGGATCTGACCGATCGCCCGTGCGGCCGGATTTCACCCGGCCGCACGGCGCGCGTTCTAGGATTGGCACAGCGTCGGGCAGGGTGCCACGGCCATCTCAGGAACCAAGCGCATGCGCAACGATCCATTCGGCGGTCAGCAGCAGGGCCGCGCCCGGCGGCCGGGCCTGTTCGGCAACATCCGCTGGTGGGTGCTGCTGGCGTTTGCCGGCTATGCGGCGTTCTATTGGTTCTCCAACCGCGCCGTGGATCCGTATACCGGCGAGAGCGTGCTGATCGACAGCTCGCTGGATGCCACGCAGGAAAAGGCGCTGGGCCTGCAGGCCTACCAGGAGATCCTGGCGCAGGAGCGGCCGCTGGATCCCAACGCACCGCAGTCTCGCGAGATCCAGGCGATCGCCCAGCGCCTGATCGCCAAGGTGGACGTGGTGGAAACCGCCCTCGCCGAAGAACATGGGCTGAAGCCGGCGCATTTCGCGCGTGATTTCGAGTGGGAGGTCAACGTGATTCCCTCCGACCAGGCCAATGCGTTCTGCCTGCCGGGCGGCAAGATGGCGGTGTACACGGGGCTGATCCCGGTGGCGCGCACGGTGGATGCGATGGCCGTGGTGATGGGCCATGAGATCGCGCATGCGTTGCTGCGCCATGGTGCCCAGCGCATGGCCCAGCAGAAGATGACCCAGATCGGGCAGATGGCCGGCGCCGCCAGCGGCATGGACCCGCAACAGCAGCAGATGATGATGTCGGCGATGGGCTACGGCTACCTGCTGCCGTACGCGCGCAGCCATGAAACCCAGGCCGATGAAGTGGGCCTGATGCTGGCCGCGGCGGCCTGTTTCGATCCGCAGGAGGCGATCCCGTTGTGGGAACGGATGGGGCAGGCCAGCGGCGGGCAGTCGACCTCGGAATTCGCGTCCACGCATCCCAATCCCGGCACGCGCATCCAGAACCTGCAGGCGTTGATGCCGAAGGCGATGGAGTACCGGCAGAAATTCTGCGAGAGCGCGGGACGCTGACCGCCAACGCCTAATCGGCGATGCGCTGGATCAGCGCGCCGGTTCGTTGACCGTTACGTCGATCACGCCGTCCTGCACGCGCGCCTTGAGCGTATCGCCCGGGCGCACCTGCAAGGGCGAGCGCACCAGGCTGCCATCGTCGTCACGGGTCAGGATCGCGTAGCCACGCGCAACCGTGGCCAGCGGACTGACCGCTTCCATGGAGCGGGCGAGGGCACGCAGGCGCAGGCCGTCGCGCTGCAGCTGGCGGCCGATCGCACTGTCCGCGCGCGGCTGCAGGCGCTGCAGGCGCTCACGCAGGGCGTCCAGCCGGCGCTGCGGATGGCCGCTGCGCAGTACGGCCGCGGCGTGGCGCAGGTGGGCAAGACGGTTCTGATGCTGCGTGGTCCAGGCCGCGTGCAGACGGCGCGCAACGTCCTGCTGCCGGCGCTGCAGCAGTTGCAGGCGCGACTGCGGGCTCTGGGCGTTGAGGCGGAGCAGGGCACGGTCGGCGCGCTGCATCGCCTGCCCCAGGCTGTGGCGCTGCAATTGCGCCAGGCGTGCATCGAGGCGACGCACGCGCAGCAGCAGGTCGCGCTGGTCGGGGACCAGCAGTTCGGCCGCGACCGAGGGCGTCGGCGCGCGCAGGTCGGCGGCGAAGTCAGCCAGGCTGAAGTCGGTTTCGTGACCCACCGCAGACACCACCGGGGTCTGGCTGGCCGCGATCGCGCGGGTCAGCTGCTCATCGTTGAAGGCCCACAGATCCTCCATCGAGCCGCCACCGCGGGTCAGCAGGATCACGTCGTAACGGCCGCTGGCATCGGCCGAGCGCAGCAGCGCGGTGAGCTGGGCGGCGGCGCTGTCGCCCTGCACCAGGCTGGGCAGCAGATCGACCTCGAGCATCGGGAAACGGCGCTCCAGCACGCTCAGCACGTCGCGTACCGCCGCGCCGGTCGGCGAGGTGATCACCGCCAGGCGACGCACATGCGCTGGCAGCGGCCGCTTGCGCTCGGGGGCGAACAGGCCCTCGGCCTCCAGGCGTGCCTTGAGCTGCTCGAAGGCGCGGCGCAGGGCGCCTTCGCCGGCTTCTTCCATGTGGTCGAGCACCATCTGGTACTCGCCGCGGGCTTCGTACAGGGTCAGCCGGCCACGCGCGAGCACGCGCATGCCTTCGCGCGGCACGAACTTCAGCCACTGGCTCTTGGGCTTGAACAACGCCGCACGGATCTGCGAGCGCGCATCCTTCAGCGTGAAATACATATGGCCCGAAGCGGGGCGCGTGACGCTGCCCAGCTCGGCCTCCACCCAGATCAGCGGGAACGCGCCTTCCAGCAGGTCGCGGGCCAGGATGTTGAGCTGGCTGGGCGTGAGAATCTGCGCGCTGCGGTCCATGGAGGGATCAGGCCAAACGGTACGGACGGGACACCATGGTCGCACGTCGGCGGGGATGCTTCATCCCGCCGTGGCGCGCGCGGCGTGCTGCTGCAGGGCCCAGGCCACATGCTCGCGCACGATCGCCGAGGGATGCTCGCGCCGTGCGTGCAGCGCGGCGAGTGTCTCGGCGTGGGTCGGCGCATTGCCCAGTGCCACGGCGATGTTGCGCAGCCACCGCTCATGCCCGCTGCGGCGGATCGGGCTGCCTTCGGTGCGGCGCAGGAACTCGTCTTCCTCCCAGGCGAACAGCTGAGCGAGCGAGGCGGTGTCCAGGTCGTTGCGCGCACGGAAATCCGGCTCGTCGGTGCGCTTGGCGAACTTGTTCCAAGGGCAGACCAGCTGGCAGTCGTCGCAGCCGTAGATGCGGTTGCCCATCGCCGTGCGCATCTCTTCGGGAATCGCACCGTCGTGTTCGATGGTGAGATAGGAGATGCAGCGGCGTGCATCCAGGCGGTGCGGGGCGATGATCGCCTGGGTCGGGCAAACATCGATGCAGCGCGTGCAGGTGCCGCAGTGCGCACTGGCCGGCGTATCCACCGGCAGCGGCAGGTCAATGTAGATTTCGCCGATGAAGAACCACGAGCCGCCCTGCTTGTCGATCAGGCAGGTGTGCTTGCCGATCCAGCCCAGCCCCGCGTTGCGGGCGAGTGCGCGCTCCAGCACCGGAGCCGAATCGACGAAGACGCGGTAGCCGAACGGCCCGATCTCGGCGGCGATGCTGTCGGCGAACTTCTGCAGCCGGTTGCGCATCAGCTTGTGGTAATCGCGGCCCAGTGCATAACGCGCCACGTAGGCGCGGTCGCCATCGTGCAGGGTGTTCCAGGCCTCGGCGTCGTCCTTGTGGCCGTAATCCATGCCGACCGAGATCACCCGCACGGTGCCCGGCAGCAGTTCGTCCGGCCGCGCGCGCAGCGTGCCGTGCCGCGCCATCCATTCCATCGTGCCGTACAGGCCCTTGCCCAGCCAGTCGGCCAGGTGCGCTTCGTCCTCGCGCAGATCGATGCCGGACACCCCGCAGCGCTGGAAGCCGTGCACACGCGCGATCGCACGAATGCGTTCGGCGGCGCGGGCCAGATGGACGGGGGCGGGCAGGGGGACGGCGGACATGGCCTGGGCGGAAACGGAGCCTGGGAAGGGCGCGGCAAGGCTGCGCCTGGGCGACAAGTATAGAATCCCGGCATGCCCGAGCTTGCTGAACTGTTCGATATCGCCGCCGCGCGCCGCCTGGATGCGCAGGCCAGTGCCCTGCGGGGCGATGGCGGTGCCTCACTGATGGAACAGGCCGGCCAGGCCGCCTGGCACTGCCTGCTGGAGCGCTGGCCGCAGGCGCAGCGGATCGGGGTGGTGGTCGGTGCCGGCAACAACGGCGGCGATGGCTACGTCGTGGCGCGCCTGGCCCGCGAGGCCGGCCGCCCGGTGACGGTGCTGCGGCTGGACACCGATGCCCCGGCGACGCCGTTGTCCCGGCAGGCCGAGCAGGCCTTCATCGCCGCCGGCGGTGGGGTGGAACGCTTCGATGGCCGCATGCCGGCGATGGACCTGCTGGTCGACGCGCTGTTCGGCATCGGCCTGAACCGCGCCCCGGCCGGTCCGGCGGCCGATCTGATCACGGCCATCAACGCGGCGGGCGTGCCGGTGTTGTCGCTGGACGTCCCCAGCGGCGTGGATGCGCAGACCGGCAGCGTGCCGGGCGTCGCGGTCCGCGCCACGCTCACGCTGCAGTTCATCGTGCGCCACCAGGGCCTTTACACCGGCGCGGCGCTGGAACATGTCGGCGGGCGTCGCCTGGCACCGCTGGAGCTGCCTCAAGCCGCTGCGGCAGGCGTGCAGCACAGTGCCGAGTGCTGGCAGCCATCGCGCCTGCGTGCGCAGCTGCCGGCGCGCCGCGCCAACACCCACAAGGGCGAATCCGGCCACGTGCTGTGCGTGGGCGGCAATCTCGGCAGCGGCGGGGCGGTGATGCTGGCCAGTGAATCGGCGTTGCGTGCCGGCGCCGGGCTGGTCAGCGTGGCGACCCAGTCACCGCACGTCGCACCGCTGCTCGCGCGCCTGCCCGAAGCGATGGTGCATGCCGTGCAGGACGCGCAGGAGCTGCAGTCCCTGCTGCCCCGTGCCGGGGTGATCGCGATCGGGCCTGGCCTGGGCCAGGACGACTGGGCGCACGAACTCTGGCGGCAGGTGCTGGCCAGCGGCAAACCGCTGGTGATCGATGCCGACGCCCTGAATCTGCTGGCCAAGGCGCCACGGACACTCAGCGACGCGATCCTGACCCCGCACCCGGGCGAGGCGGCGCGGCTGCTCGGGCTGACCACCGCGCAGGTGCAGGCCGACCGCTTCACGGCGGCGAACGCGCTGGCCGCGCGGTTCCACGCCGTGGTGGTGCTGAAGGGCGCCGGCACCGTGGTCGCCGCGCCCGACGCGCTGCCGCGGGTAGTGGCCGCCGGCAACCCCGGCATGGCGGTGGGTGGCATGGGCGACCTGCTCACCGGCATCATTGCCGCCCTGCGCGCGCAGGGGCTGGGCGCCTTCGACGCCGCCAGCACCGGCGCGCTGCTGCACAGCCTGGCCGGCGATGCCGCCGCCAGTGATGGCCAGCGGGGCCTGCTTCCCACCGATCTGCTGGCGCCGCTGCGCCGGCTGGTCAATCCGGACGTTTGAACATGATCGAGTTTTTCCTCGCGCAGACCGAAGACACCGACCTGCTCGGCCAATGGCTGGCCGCGACCCGGCCGCCGCAGGCGGTGATGCAGCTGCAGGGCGACCTGGGCGCCGGCAAGTCCACCCTGGCCCGCGCACTGCTGCGCGCGCTGGGCGTGCAGGGCGCGATCCGCAGCCCCACCTACACCCTGGTGGAGCGCTATCCGCTGGCCGACGGCCACGAGGCCTGGCACCTGGATCTGTACCGGATCGGCAACGCGCAGGAGCTGGATTTCCTCGGGCTGGACGAAGGCAGCGCCTCGCTGTGGCTGGTCGAATGGCCCGAGCGCGGCGCCGGCGCGCTGCCGCCCACCGACCTGGAAGTGGCCTTGGACATCCAGGGCCAGGGACGCCGTGCCCGGCTCACCGGGACCAGTCCGGCCGGTCGTGAATGGCTGCAACGGCTGCCTCAAGGGGGTGACTTGCAGGCCCTTTCTGTCGGCTGACACTAGGAAACACCGGCAGGTTACGGATTATTAAGGGAAAAGGAGTTGCATTTCATTCAGCGCGGTGATTGAATCCTGACCTATGCCAATGGGGAAATCTCTCGCTGCCCTCTGCACTGCCGCCGGACTCTGTCTGGCGAGCGCGCTGTCGTGGGCGGGCGAAGTCCGCCAGGTGGCCGTGGAGACCGGTGCGACCGGGACCCGTGCGGAGATTTCGCTGGCCGGCAGCGGCGGGTACAAAACCCTTTCCCTGGCCGGTCCGAACCGCCTGGTGGTCGATTTCCCGGACTCCAGCGCGATCCGCAACCTCAAACTGCCTGCGCCGAAGGGCGTGGTCACCGCGGTCCGCACCGGGCAGCCGGTGCCGGGCACGTTCCGCGTGGTGTTCGACCTGGCCGAATCGGTGGCGCCGTTCCGTCCGCAGATGATCAAGCAGGGCGATCAGTCGCGCCTGGTGATCGAGTGGCCGGGCGATGCGCCGGCCGCGACCACGGTTGCCACTGCGCCCGCGCCGATGCCGGCCGCTACGCCTTCGCCAGCGGCGTCGACGCCGGCCGCCGCGCCGGCACCGACCCCCGCGCAGACGGCCGCCCAGTCCGCACAGGCGCGCAGCGATGCCGCGCGCGCCACCGCCTTGCTGACGGCTTCGGTGCGCCAGCAGGCCAGTGCCACGGTCGCCACCTCGGCGCCTGCCCCGGGCCCGACGGCGACCACCGCGACCACCGTGAATGTCGCGGCCGCCGGCACCGCCAACGCGGCCAGCAACAGCGCCTCGCCAGCGGCGATCCTGGCCGGTCAGGCAACCGGCGCAGTGGTCGCCAGTACGCCGGTTCCCACGCCGGTGCCGACGCCGACCCCGGTCACACCGCAGGACAATCCGCGTCCGGCGATGCCCAGCGATGCCTCGCGGGTCAAGATGCGTGCCGGCATGCGGCCGCTGGTGATCGCGATCGATCCGGGCCATGGCGGCCAGGATCCCGGCGCGGTCGGCCCGACCGGCAAGCGCGAGAAAGACATCACCCTGGCGGTGGCGCGTGAACTGGCCCGCCAGGTCAACGCAACGCCCGGCCTGAAGGCCTACCTGACCCGCGACAGCGACGTGTTCATCCCGCTGCCGATGCGCGCGCAGAAGGCACGTGCGGCCAAGGCCGACATGTTCATTTCGATCCATGCCGATGCCGCGGAAAACCGTGCGGCGACCGGCTCGTCGGTGTATGTGCTCTCGACCAAGGGGGCCTCCTCGCAGCGCGCCCGCTGGCTGGCCGACAAGGAAAACGCCGCCGATCTGGTCGGTGGCGTACGCCTGCAGCAGACCGAAGGCACCCTGGCCAACGTGCTGCTCGATCTGGCCCAGAGCGGCTACATGAAGGCCTCCGAAGACGCGGCCGGGCACGTGCTCGGCGGCCTGAAGCGGATCGGCAAGAACCACAAGCCCAACATCGAACGCGCCAACTTCGCGGTGCTGCGCACCTCGGACATGCCGGCGATGCTGGTCGAAACCGCCTTCATCTCCAATCCGGATGAAGAGCGCCGCCTGATCGACCCGGCGTACCAGCGCCAGATCGCCGGTGCGGTGCTCGACGGCGTGCATACCTTCTTCAGCCGCCAGCCGCCGCCGGGTACCCTGTACGCCGCGCGCGCCCAGGCCGAAATCGACGCAGCCGGTACCGTGGCGGGTGGCAGCAAGTAACCCCTGCGGGTTGCATCGCCCGGCGCACGCTATCATCACGGGATGACGTCCGTTTCCCGCCTCCGCCCCGCCGCCCCGCCTGCCACCTCCGCTGCCGGGAGGTGCGCATGAGCATCCGCCAGCTCCCCGACATCCTGATCAACCAGATCGCCGCCGGCGAAGTGGTCGAACGCCCTGCGTCCGTGGTCAAGGAACTGGTCGAGAACGCGCTGGATGCGGGCGCCACCCGGGTCGATATCGACCTGGAAGAGGGCGGCGTGCGGCTGATCCGGATCCGCGACGACGGCGGTGGCATCGCACCGGAAGAACTCGCGCTGGCGGTGTCGCGACACGCCACCAGCAAGATCGCCAGCCTGGATGATCTGGAATCGGTGGCCACGCTCGGCTTCCGCGGCGAAGCGTTGCCGTCGATCGCCTCGGTGAGCCGTTTCACCCTGAGCTCGCGCCGCGCCATCGACGAGCACGGCTCCGCCCTGCAGATCGAAGGCGGCCGGCTCGGCGAAGTCACCCCGCGCGCACATGCGCCCGGTACCACGGTGGAAGTGCGCGAGCTGTTCTACAACGTGCCGGCGCGCCGCAAGTTCCTGCGTGCCGAGCGCACCGAGCTGGGCCATATCGAAGAGTGGCTGCGTTCGCTCGCGCTGGCGCGCCCGGATGTCGAGCTGCGCGTATCGCACAATGGCAAACCCTCGCGCCGCTACAAGCCCGGTGATCTGTATTCCGATGCGCGCCTGGGCGAGACGCTGGGCGAGGATTTCGCCAACCAGGCATTGCGCGTGGACCACAGCGGTGCCGGCCTGCGCCTGCATGGCTGGATCGCGCAGCCGCACTATTCGCGGGCCAGCACCGATCAGCAGTACCTGTACGTCAACGGCCGCTCGGTGCGTGACCGCAGCGTCGCGCACGCGGTGAAGATGGCCTACGGCGACGTGCTGTTCCATGGCCGCCAGCCGGCGTATGTGCTGTTCCTGGAACTGGACCCGACCCGCGTCGACGTCAACGTGCATCCGGCCAAGCATGAAGTGCGTTTCCGCGATTCGCGGCTGATCCATGACTTCGTCTACCGCACGCTCAAGGAAGCCTTGGCGGAAACGCGCGCTGGCATGACCGCGGCCGGTCCGCAGGTGCATGCCACCGAGAGTGTTGCCACTGCGGCGCCCGCCTACGGTCTGCCGTCTTCCGGCGGCACCGGCTATGCACTCGCCGGTAATGGAGCAGGCGGTGGTGGCATGGGTGGCGACTGGCGCCCGCAGCAATCACCGCTGGGGCTGCGCGTGGCCGATGCGCCATCCGCCTATGCAGCGCTGTATGGCGCGCCCGGCGAAACCCCGGCGGCGGGCAGCTTGCCGCCGATGCCGGCTGAAAACGGTCTGCCGGTGACCGCCGCCGACAGTGGCGTGCCACCGCTGGGCTATGCGATCGCGCAGCTGCATGGCATCTACATCCTGGCCGAGAACGCCGAAGGCCTGATCGTGGTGGACATGCATGCCGCGCACGAACGCATCGGCTACGAACGCCTGAAAACCGCGCACGATGGCATGGGCCTGCATGCGCAGCCGCTGCTGGTACCGATCACCCTGGCGGTGGGCGAACGTGATGCCGATACCGCCGAACGCGAAGCCGAGACCTTGACCTCGCTGGGCTTTGAAATCACCCGCGCCGGCCCGGGCTCGCTGCACGTGCGCAGCATTCCGGCGCTGCTGGCCAACGCCGAACCCGAGGCGCTGCTGCGCGACGTGCTGACCGACCTGCGCGAGCATGGCCAGAGCCGGCGCATCGCCAGTGCCCGCGACGAATTGTTGTCGACCATGGCCTGTCACGGTGCGGTGCGCGCCAACCGGCGCCTGACGGTGCCGGAAATGAACGGACTGTTGCGCGACATGGAAATCACCGAACGCTCGGGTCAGTGCAATCACGGCCGACCGACCTGGGCGCGTTTTTCACTGGCGGAAATCGACCGCTGGTTCCTGCGCGGACGTTGAGGGGAAGGTCATGGGGAAGCACTGGGGAGTGTGGGCCGCCGCGTTGCTGCTGGCAGTGGGCGTGTCCGCATGTGGCGGCGGGAACGAGGCGGCGCCGGCCAAGGTCGCCATCGATCCGGCCTTCGAAGCCGGACAGCAGCAATGGCGGCAACAGCGCTACGAGGAACTGCATGCCGCCGATGGCTGGACCAGCCTGGTCGGCCTGCATTGGCTGGAGCACAAAGCGCATTACATCGGTCGCGGGCCCGGCAGTGGCATCCGCCTCGCCGTGGGCCCGGACAAGCTCGGCATGGTCGCGCGTGAAGGCACGACCGTCTGGTTCACGCCAGAGCGTGGCGTGCCGATGCGCGTGGACGGCAAACCGGTCACCGGCCGCATCCGCTTCTTCAGCGATCGTGATCCCACCCCGACGGTCATCGCTTTCGACGATGACAAGGGCCGGCTCAGCCTGATCCATCGAGGCGAGCGTTTCGCACTGCGGGTCAAGCATGCCGATGCGCCGTCGCGGACGAACTTCACCGGCCTGACTTACTGGCCGGGCGGTCCCACGTGGCGCGTCACCGCGCGCTTCGTGCCGCATCCGGCCGGCAAGACGCTGCCGATCGTAGACATCACCGGGCTGACCACCAACATGCCCAATGCCGGCGCGCTGGAATTCGAGCGCGACGGCCGCACCTGGCGGCTGGAAGCGATCGGCGAACCGGGCCGCGACCTGTTCGTCATCTTCGGCGACCGCACCAGCGGCCACGGCAGCTATCCGGCGGGTCGTTATCTGGATCTGCCCGCGCCCGATGACCAGGGCCGCGTGGTGATCGATTTCAATCACGCCTACAACCCACCGTGCGCGTTCACCCCGTTCGCGACCTGCCCGCTGACGCCCCCTGAAAACCGCCTGGACCTGCGCGTGGACGCGGGCGAGCAGGCGTACCACGCTCCCGAAGGAGAGGTTTGAACATGTCGATGTTGTCGCGCCTGTTGTCCCCGATGCTGATCGCCGCGGGCCTGTTGATCGGTGCCGGTGGTGCCGCCGCACGCCCGGCCGCGCCCGCCGCGCCCGTGGCCAAGGCCACCCCGCCGGTTCCGCTGCTGTGGAAAGTGACCGGCCCCGGCGACAGCCGCCTGTACCTGCTGGGCTCGTTCCACCTGCTGCAGCCCAGCGACTACCCGCTCTCGCCGGACGTCGACGCCGCGTTCGCGGCCTCGCAGCGCGTGGTGTTCGAGCTGTCCCCGCTGGACATGGAATCGCCGCAGCTGGCGCAGAAAATGGTGCAGGCCGCGGTGCGTACCGATGGTTCGGAGCTCAAGCGCGATCTGGATGCGGCGACCTGGACCAGGCTCCAGGCCTACGCACAGGAGAACAAGCTGCCGCTGGCCCAGTTGCAGGGCATGAAGCCGTGGTTCGTCGGCCTGACCATCACCCTGAGCCAGTTCACCAAGATGGGCCTGGACCCGGCGCTCGGGCTGGATCGTCATTTCATGACCCGCGCCGCGAGCGCAGGCAAGGCGACCGACGGGCTGGAGGACATCGACACCCAGGTCGCGGTGCTGTCGGGGATGTCGGCCAAGGAACAGCAGCAGATGGTGGCCGAGGCGCTGGAGCAGGCCGGCAAGGGCGACGAGATGGGCCGCAAGCTGCACGATGCCTGGCGTCGGGGCGACGACAAGCTGCTGTGGACCTCGATGGCCACCGAAATGCGCGGCCAGTACCCGCAGCTCTACAAGCGCATCAACAGCGACCGCAACGACGCCTGGGTGCCCAAGCTGCAGCAGCACCTGCAGGCCGGGCAGGGCGGCACGATGGTGGTGGTCGGCACCCTGCATCTGCTGGGCAACGATGGCGTGGTCGAAAAGCTGCGGGCCAAGGGCTACAAGGTCGAGCGCGTCTGCACCGGCTGCGCCAAGCCCAAGCGCTGATGCGCGCGGGCTGGACGGCGACAGGGCCGACCGGCCGGCGACGCTGACGTCGCCCGGCCCCTGAACGAAAAAAGGCGCGGCCCGTAGGCTGCGCCTTTTCTCTGTGTGCGGGGACCGCGGACTCAGCGGCGGGTCTTGCCCGCGCCCGGTGCCGGGGTTTCCGGCTTCTTGCCGGTACCGGTACCGGTTCCCGTGCCTGTGCCGGTCCCCGTTCCAGTGCCACCCGGGCGGCCGCCGAAGCCGGTGCCCATGTTGCGCTGGAAGTCCTGCCACATTTCCATGTTGCGCTCGGTCAGCTGGTTCATCATCGCCCACGGGGTCTGGCCGAGGAGATTGCCCATCTGCTGGCGGAACTGCTGCTGCTGGTCCAGGAAGACCTGCATGCTGCGCTCCAGGTAGTTGCCCATGAAGCCCTGCAGCGAGTCGCCGTAGAAGCGGATCAACTGGCTGAGCAGCTGGGTGGACAGCATCGGTTCGCCGTCCTGCTCCTGGTCGGCGATGATCTGCAGCAGCACCGAGCGGGTCAGGTCATCGCCACTCTTGGCGTCACGCACCTCGAAGTCCTCGCCATCCAGGATCAGCTGGCGCACATCCTCTATGGTGATGTAGCTGGAGATTTCCGTGTCGTAGAGCCGGCGGTTCGGATACTTCTTGATAATGCGGGTCGCAGCCATGAAGCAGTCACTCATCACAGTAGGCGCGCAGCATGGCGCAGTGCAGCAGCCTATGCAACCGCCATAGGTAGCAAGGGGCCGCATTTATGTTGCGCAACATGGGGTGCAGCAAATTCGCCCTTCTCCGGGGCCTTACCACCCCATGTGGTGGCCGCCGTTGATGTCCAGGTTGGAGCCGGTGATCCAGGAGGCTTCGTCGTTGACCAGGAAGGCCACCGCATAGGCGATCTCTTCCGGCTTGCCGAGGCGGCCGGTGGGGATGTCGGCAATGATCTTGGCACGCACCTCGTCCGGCACGGCCATGACCATGTCGGTGGCCACATAGCCGGGCGAAATCGTATTCACGGTGATGCCGAAGCCCGCATTCTCACGTGCCAGCGAAATGGTAAAGCCGTGCATGCCGGCTTTGGCGGCGGCGTAGTTGGCCTGGCCGTACTGGCCCTTCAGGCCGTTGATCGAGCTGATCTGGATGACCCGGCCCCAGCCGCGGCGGCGCATGCCCTCGATGACCGGGCGGGTGACGTTGAACACCGAGTTGAGGTTGGTGTTGATCACATCGTGCCACTGGTCCGCGCGCATGCGGTGGAACGTGGTGTCGCGGGTGATGCCGGCGTTGTTGATCAGGATCTCGACCGGGCCCAGCGCCGCTTCGACGGCCTGCACCATGCTCTCGGCGGTGCCGGGGTCGGACACATCGCCGGGGAAAATCGCCACATCGCAGCCGCGGGCCAGCATCTTCTCGCGCCAGGCCTTTGCTTTTGCTTCGTCACGGTAGTTGGTGGCGACCCGATGGCCCTGGTCGGCCAGACGTTGGCAGATGGCAGTACCGATACCGCCGGTACCACCGGTGACCAGTGCGACGCGAGATGTCATGAGCAGCTACTCCGAAAGGCAGGGCCAACAAGGGGAAAACGATTCTGCAACATCAGCGGGCAAAAGGGGCAGCCTCGCCAGCCGCGTGCAGGGTTGAAATGTCACCCGGTGGCAACCGTGCCGGATCGAAGCTGGCGGCGGCCTGCCGCAGCCAATGGTCGACCTCGTCGACCGCCGCGCCGATGGTCGGGTCCTGGCCCAGCTGCCGCCACGCCTGGCGCAGGGCCGGCAGCGGTTGCGCGGGGTCGATCGGCAGCGCTGCCTCGGACTTGGACAGCTTGCGCCCGTCGGGGCCGAGCAGCAGTGGCAGATGCAGGTAGCGCGGCGTCGGCAACCCGAGCGCCTGCTGCAGCAGGATCTGGCGCGGGGTCGAGTCGAGCAGGTCGGCCCCGCGGACCACGTCGGTCACCTGCTGCGCGCCATCGTCGACCACCACCGCCAGTTGGTACGCCCAGTAGCCGTCGGCCCGGCGCAGCACCACATCGCCGACCTCGGCATGCACGTCCTGGACGACCGTGCCCTGCAGGCCGTCATCGAAGCGGACCACGCTGCCCGGTGGCACCCGCAGCCGCACGGCAGGGTGCGCGCGTTCGGCGCGGGCCACGCAGCGGTGGTGGATGCCGCCCTGCGCGGCCAGCTCGCTGCGGCTGCAATGGCAGACAAACGCCTTGTCCTCGCGCAGCAGCTGCTCCAGCGCCGCCTCATACAGCGCGTCGCGCCGGCTCTGATGCACCACCGGCCCGTCGCTGACCAGTCCGCAGGCGGCCAGCATGGCCAGCTGGCCGCTCACCGCGCCGGGCACCGTTCGAGGAGGATCGACGTCCTCCACCCGCACCAGCCAGCGGCCGCCGGCGTGGCGCGCGAGCAGCCAGCTGCCCAGCGCCGCCAGCAGGGAGCCGGGGTGCAGGGGGCCGGTGGGCGAGGGCGCAAAGCGCCCGCAATAGGAGGGATCGGACATGGACTATGAATCGTCGGTCAGTTTGCGACTTGAATTCAAGCTGAAGTCACCGCAGATTTGCACTCATCAACCTCCCACGAGCGTCCTTTTCCCATGTTCAGTCGCATTGCTCTCTTCCTTCTGACCAACTTTGCGGTGCTGATCCTGGCCGGCATCGTGATGTCGATAGTGGGTGTCGATCCCAACCAGATGAGCGGTCTGCTGGTCTTTGCGGCCATTTTCGGCTTCGGCGGCTCGTTCATTTCACTGCTGCTGTCCAAGTTCATGGCCAAGCGCTCCACCGGCGCGGTGGTGATCACCGAGCCGCGCAACCAGACCGAGCGCTGGCTGCTGGCCACCGTGGAACGCCAAGCCCGCGAGGCCGGCATCGGCATGCCCGAAGTGGCGGTGTATGAAGGCCCTGAAATCAACGCCTTCGCCACCGGCGCCAACCGCAACAAGGCCCTGGTCGCGGTCTCCACCGGCCTGCTGCACAACATGAGCGAAGACGAAGCCGAAGCCGTGCTCGGCCATGAAATCGCCCACGTCGCCAATGGCGACATGATCACCATGGCCCTGCTGCAGGGCGTGCTCAACACCTTCGTCATCGTCCTCGCCCGCATCGTCGGCGGCTTCATCGACAGCGCCCTGTCCGGCAACCGCGAGGGCGGCGGCCGCGGCTTTGCGTACTACATCATCGTGTTCGTGCTGGAAATGGTGTTCGGCCTGTTCGCCACCATGATCTCCATGTGGTTCTCCCGTCACCGCGAATTCCGCGCCGATGCCGGCGGTGCCCACCTGGCCGGCCGCCAGAAGATGATCGCCGCGCTGGAACGCCTCAAGGTCAACCACGGCCAGAGCACCCTGCCGACCCAGATCGCCGCCTTCGGCATCGCCGGCGGCGCTGCCAAGAAGCTGTTCATGAGCCACCCGCCGCTGGACGAGCGCATCGCCGCGCTTCGCGCCGCCAACAACACCGTGGTGTAACCCACACCGCAGTGCGCTGACCAGAACGCCCGGCTTTCGCCGGGCGTTTTTTGTTGGCGGGCAGGTGCCCCCAGTGGACTCAGCAGCACGAGTTCTTCCATCCGCCACATCGAGATCTGTCGAGAGGCCGGTGGGTAGCCTGGGCCAAGACCGTCAGGGCGCCATGGATGGCGCCCACGAGCCCCCAGGATGGGTTGACGGCGCGTCTTGGCCCAGGCTACCCACCGGCCTCTCGCCCCCGGCAATGGAACGGCTGCCTCTGCCTCTGCCGCTGCAAACGCAGACGGCGCCCGAAGGCGCCGTCGTCATGCAGATCGCAACCCGCCCGATCAGAACTTCGCGTCGAACTCCGCCGCGTAGCCGGTATTGACCAGCACCTTCTGCAGCGCATCGCTGATCTTCACGTTGCCCGCGACGATCTGCTGGGTTTCCGGACCCCGGCTGTCCATGCGGGCCGGGGTCGCGCCCTTGAAATCGCAGACCCGGCCACCGGCCTCACGGACCAGCAGCACGCCGGCTGCGATATCCCATGCCTTCACGCCGGCCTCGAAGTACGCATCGGCGCGGCCACAGGCGACATAGGCCAGATCCAGCGCCGCCGAACCGGTGCGACGCACATCTTCGGCCTGCACCAGCAGCGCATCGACGGCCTTCAGCTGCGCACTCGTGCGCTGGCGCTCACGCGGGGCAAAGCCGGTATGGATCATCGCGCCGCCCAGATCCTTGCGCTCGGCAATACGGATACGGCGGTCGTTGAACACCGCGCCCGCGCCACGGCTGGCGGTGAACAGCTCATTGCGGAGCGGATCGAAGATCACCGCGTCGATCGGCTCACCGTTCTCGACCAGGGCGATGGACACGCAGTAATGGGGGAAGCCGCGCAGGTAGTTGCTGGTGCCGTCCAGCGGATCGATGACCCACATGTAACGGTTGACCGACTGCACGCCACCTTCCTCACCCATGATCCCGTACTCGGGATAGGCGCGCTTGAGTTCCTTGACGATGACCTTTTCCGCATCTGCATCGACTTCACTGGCATAGTCCATGCGGCCCTTCTGCACGACGTTCAACGCCTCGAGCTTGTTGATGTTGCGCAACAGGACGTTGCCGGCGAGGCGGGCGGCCTTGACCATGACGGTGACGGCGGGTTTCTGCATGGCGAAAAGCTCCCGTAAAGGCAGAGTAGGGGTTTGGCGGGGGAAAAGAGCGGTCCCGGCGCAGAGGCCGGTCGCACAGTTTACCATTTGTCGCTGTCCTGCTCCCATTTGGCCTGTTCATGTCCGTTGAAACCGCTCCCGCCCGCATCCGTTTCGTCCTGGTCGGCACCCAGCACCCCGGAAACATGGGGGCGGCCGCGCGTGCCATGAAAACCATGGGCCTGGGCCGCCTGGTCCTGGTGGCCCCGGAAAAACCGCTGGATGAAGAGGCCTTCCGCCGCTCCGCCGGTGCCGAAGATGTCCTCGGTGACGCCCCGGTCGTGGCCACCCTGGCCGAGGCCGTCGCCGATTGCCGCTTCGTGCTGGGCTGCACCGCCCGCTCGCGTCGGGTGCAACTGGAAGAACTGCTGCCGGCCGTGGCTGCCCAGCGGGTGCTGGCCAAGGCCGCCGAGCCGGCCGAAGTCGCCTTCGTGTTCGGCCGCGAGCGCACTGGCCTGACCAATGAAGAGCTGCAGCTCTGCCATGCGGCCGTGCACATTCCCTCCAACCCAGAGTTCAGTTCCTTGAACCTGGCCGCCGCCGTCCAGGTGCTGGCCTATGAAGTGCGCATGGCCATCCTCGGCGCCGCCGAGGCCCCGGTCGCTGCCCCGGCCGAGCCCGGTTTCGGCGAAGCGCCGGCCAGCCATGCCCAGGTCGAAGGCCTGTTCGGCCAGCTCGGCGATACCCTCGATGAGATCGATTTCCACAAGGGCCGTGCGCCCGAATCGGCGATGCGCAAGCTGCGCCGCCTGTTCCTGCGGACGGAACTGAGCGAACAGGAAGTGCGGCTGCTGCGCGGCATCCTGTCCGACGCTCAGCGGATGGCGCGGTTGGCAACGAATAAGCCCCTGTAAGCTGACGCAGTTCTCATTTTTTCGGGTAGTCTGTCTCGATTCCTTGGGGGGAGTGATGGGCTTGTCGAGACTGCGAAGGCTGCTGCAGAGCGTAATGCTGTGTCTGGCCATCGCCGCGATGACCGGTCCGGCGCTGGCCGGACCCGCCCACGTCCTGGTGCTGGGACGGATCAGCGACGACCCGAAGTCACACTATGCGCAACTGCAGCCCCTGCTCGATTACGTGATCCCCCGCATGCACGACGTCGGCATCACCGAAGGCCGCATCCTCATGGCACGCGATGCCCAGCAGATGGGCAGCTACCTGCGCCGTGGCCGGGTCGACTGGGTGACCGAAACCTCCGGTACCGCCGTGGCCCTGGGGCTGCGCAGCGGCGCCAGACCGCTGCTGCTGACCGAGCGCAGCGGCGTGCGCGACTACCACACCGTGTTCTTCGTGCGCCGCGAGAGTCCCATCCAGACCCTGGAAGACCTGCGCGGGCACACCCTGGCCCTGCAGAACGTCGCGTCCACCAGTGCGTATCTGGTGCCGGTCATGACCCTGCTGCAGCATGGCGAAACGCCGGAGATCCTGGCCTCGATCGGTGATGTCGCCGCGCCGGATACGGTGGGCTACGTGTTCGCGCGGTCGGAGTCGAACATCGCCACGTTCGTCCACAAGGGGCTGGTCGACGCCGGGGCGGTGAGCAGCGTGGACTGGTCCGATGGCAAGCGCATACCGGCCAATTTCCTGCGCGATTTCCGCGTCATCCATCGCACCGCGCCGTATCCGCGGGCGGTCGAGATGGTGCGCGAGGGCCTGGACCCGCAGGTGCGCGACCGCCTGCAGCAGGTGCTGCTGGACGCCGCATCCGATCCGCAGGCCCGGCCGGCATTGAAGACGTTTTTTGGTACTTCCGGGTTCCACCGGGTGGATGCGCAGATGCAGCACCGGCTGGATGAATTGAAACAAGGCTTGACGCGCGTGCGGATGGAAGTGGAATGAGTCGCTTGGGTTCCGGAATGCAGGCCCGCTTCGTGCTGGCGATGGGCGGCGCGATGCTGGTCGTGGTGGCGATCGTGGCCGTGGTGCTGGGGCGCCAGGCCACGATGCAGGATGAGGTGCAGCACCTCAGTGGCACGGTCATCCATGACCTGTTCGACCGCAGCGTGCGCAGCCGGGGCGAAGCGCTGGCGCGTGAGCTGTCCGATGCGCTGGCCAACCCGCTGTACTACAACGACCTGGAGCAGGTTGGGGCGCTGGTGCGCAATACCTCCCGGCAGCAGGTGGTGCGTTATGTGCTGGTGTTCGACGACCAGGGCCGGCTGATCCACGATGGCACGGTGGACGTGCTGGAGTTCGGCCAGCCCATGACCGACCCGCTCGCGGCGGGCGCCGCCGGCGCACGCGAGCTGGTGGTGCAGGCCTCGCCCAAGGTGCTGGACAACGCGATGCCGATCATGATCGGCAACCAGCGGATCGGCGGGGTGCGCGTGGGCATGGCGCTGGACGATGTGCAGGCGATGGAGCGGCAGGCCAACCAGACCCTGGGCGATCGCCTGCAGCAGGTCGGCAAGCGCCATCTGGGGTGGCTGCTGCTGATGCTCGGCCTGCTGATCGGGATCGGCGCGGTGGTGATCATCTACGTGCAGCGCACGCTGGTCACGCCGATCCGCTGGCTGGCCGGTGCTGCCCGCCAGATCGAGGCGGGCGATTACACCCTGCGGATGCCGGAGAGCCGCCGGCAGGACGAGGTCGGCGAGTTGATGCGTGCGTTCGACCGCATGAGCCAGGCGATCGCCCGGCATGACCGCGAAGTGCGGCACATGGCCTATACCGATGCGCTGACCGGCCTGACCAACCGGCTGGCGTTCCGCGAGGCGCTCGATCATCGCCTGATGGCGGCGCGCGCCTCCGGACACCGGCTGGGGCTGCTGTTCGCCGACATGGACGATTTCAAGCGGGTCAACGACACCCTGGGGCACGAGGCCGGCGACGAGGCGCTGCTGCAGTTCGCGCAGCGGATCAGCGCGGCGGTCGCCCAGGCCGGCGGCGACGAGGCGCTGCTGGCGCGCTTCGGCGGCGATGAGTTCGTGATCCTGATCGGTGAGGGCGATGTCGCCGCCGGGGCCCGCGAACTGGCCGAGATCCTCGTGCGCGAACTGGGCAAGCCGCTGGTGGTGCAGGGCCGGGAGTTGTTCCTCGGCACCTCGATCGGCGTGACCCTGTTCCCCGACGATGCCGCCGATGCCACCACGCTGCTGAAGAACGGCGACATCGCGATGTACCAGGCCAAGATGGCCGGCAAGAACTGTTACCGCTATTACAGCCGGGCGATGGACCATGCGGTCGAGCGCCGCGTGCACATGGAGCAGGAGCTGCGCGGTGCCTGGGAGCGCGGCGAACTGCGCCTGGCCTACCAGCCGATCTTCCGCACCCGCGACCGCCGCATGGTCGGGGTGGAGGTGCTGCTGCGCTGGCAGCACCCGACCCTCGGCACGATTCCGCCCTCGGTGTTCATCGAAGTGGCCGAGCAGAGTGGCCTGATCGAGGTGATCGGCCCCAAGGTCCTGCGCGCGGCCTGCACCGAGGCGGTGCAATGGCCGGCCGGCGTGGACGGCGAGGGCCTGTTCGTGTCGGTCAACGTGTCACCGCGCCAGCTGCGGGGCGGGGAACTGCCGACCCTGGTCGCCGACTGCCTGCGCGATACCGGCCTGCCGGCCTCGCGCCTGCACCTGGAGCTGACCGAAACCGCGGTGATCGGCGATGAAATGCTGGCTGCGGCGCTGCTGGACAAGCTGCACCGGACCGGCGTCAAGGTCTGGCTGGATGATTTCGGGACCGGCTTCTCGGGCTTGAGCCACCTGCGCCAGGTGCCGGTGGACGGGGTCAAGATCGACAAGAGCTTTGTCGCCGACATGCAGCGCGACCCGGACGACCTGGCCCTGACCACGGCGATCATCGCCATGGCCCATGCGCTGGGGATCACCGTGGTCGCCGAAGGCATCGAGCAGGAAGTGCAGTTCGACCTGCTGGCCCAGCGCGGCTGCGACCTGGCCCAGGGCTACTGGCTCAGCCACCCGGTCAGCGCGACCGAGGTCGTGCAGCTGCTCGAATCGGGTCGCTGATTAACAATTACACCGGCCGCTTGCTGCTGTCGCCGGAGATTTCGCGGACCAGCTTGGGCACCAGGTAGCCGGACAGGCGTGCGGTCAGCTGCGCATGCAGGTCCTTGGCGGTGTCGTCGTCCACTTCGAAGTGGGCCACGCCTTCGACCCGGTCCACCTGGTAAAGATAGTAGGGCAGCACCCCGGCGGCGAAACTGCGCTCGCTCAGCGCCTGCAGCGCCTCGATCGAATCGTTGACCCCGCGCAGCAGCACCGCCTGGTTGAGCAGGGTGGCGCCGGCCTCGCGCAGGCGCGCCATCGCGGCATCCACCGACGCATCGAATTCGTTGGCGTGGTTGGCATGGATCACGAACGCTACCGGCCACGGCAGGCTGCCCAGCCACTGCACCAGTTCGTCGTCCACCCGTTCGGGCAGCACCACCGGCAGCCGGCTGTGGATGCGCAGGCGGCGCAGGTGCGGGATCTGCCTGAGCGCCTGGGTCAGCTCGACCAGCTTGTGCGTGGCCAGCGACAGCGGGTCGCCGCCGGACAGGATCACCTCGTCGATGTCCGGGTCCTGCGCGATCGCGTCCACCGCATCGCGCCAGCCCTCGCGGGCCGCGTTCTCGGTGCCGTAGTCGAAATGGCGGCGGAAACAGTAGCGGCAGTTGATCGCGCAGCTGCCGGTGGTGACCAGCAGGGCGCGGCCGCGGTACTTCTGGATGACCCCGGTGGCCTTCTTGGCCGCGCCGTCACCGACCGCGTCCAGGCTGAAGCCGGGGACGATCTTCAGCTCGTCGGTGATCGGCAGCACCTGGCGGAGCAGGGGGTCGTGGCGGTCGCCGTGGCGCATCCGGGCCGCGAAGCCCTGCGGCACGCGCACCGCGAACTGGCCGGCCGCTTCGTCCGAGACGCCCAGCTCCACCGGATCCAGCCCCAGCTGCCGCAGCAGCTCGCGCGGGTCGCGGATCGCCTCGCGCCACCGTTGCTGCCAGCGGACGGGGGCGGCCAGGGGCGTGGCGGAAAGCTGCATGGAATGGGGGCCTGCGGTTATCATGTGGGTCAGAAATATCGAGTCACCCCACCGGTGTCGGTGGGATTTCCCATTCTATCCGGCTCGCCGCGCCTGCGCGGCGTTTGCCCATTCAGGAGTTTCAGCATGGCCACTGTTGGCATGAACGACGTCAAGAACGGGATGAAGATCCTGGTCAACAATGAACCAGCGGTCATCACCGAGACCGAATACGTCAAGCCGGGCAAGGGCCAGGCCTTCACCCGCATGAAGTACCGCTTCATCAAGTCGGGCCGCGTGGTCGAAATGACCATGAAGGCGACCGATGACGTGGAGAAGGCCGACGTCGTGGATACCAACATGGACTTCATGTACAGCGACGGCGAGTTCTGGCACTTCATGGACCCGGAATCCTTCGAGCAGGTCCAGGCCACCAAGGCCGGCATGGGCGGCGCGGAGAAGTGGCTGAAGGGCGAAGAGTCCTGCATCGTCACCCTGTGGAACGGCGAGCCGATCTTCGTGCAGCCGCCGAACTTCGTCGAACTGAAGATCACCGAAACCGACCCGGGCGTCCGTGGCGATACCTCGGGCGGCGGCGGCAAGCCGGCGACCCTGGAAACCGGTGCGGTGGTCCGCGTGCCGCTGTTCGTCAACCAGGATGAAATCATCAAGGTCGACACCCGCTCGGGCGAATACTCCGCGCGCGCAGGCAAGTAATCCGGTGAAGCCGGATTACGTGTAGAGCCGACCGTTGGTCGGCTGCGCCACCCGGTAGCCGATCGCTGATCGGCCGGCCCTTGGTAGTGCCGACCACTGGTCGGCACCCAGGCGCAGCCCGGCGGCACTTCCCGGCGTTCATGATGCCGACACCACGCGCAGCCGAGCATGGCTCGGCTCTACCTCCAGAGCGCCCCGGTCGCACACGCCTTCGGGTCGCCGCCCAGCACAGTGAGTCCGCATGACCGACACCGCCCGCATTCCCGAAGCCTGTGACCTGTTGATCGAAGCCGGTTACGTGGTCCCGATCGAACCGCATGCGGTGGTGCTGGAAGACCATGCCGTGGCCGTACGCGGTGGCGAGATCATCGCGATCCTGCCGCGTGCCGAAGCGCGCGAGCGCTTTGCGCCCAAGCAGACGGTCTCGCGCCCGGAGGCGGCGCTGATGCCGGGCCTGGTCAACGCGCATACCCACAATCCCATGACCCTGCTGCGGGGCGTCGCCGACGACCTGCCGCTGATGGTCTGGCTGCAGCAGCACATCTGGCCGGTGGAAGCGGCGGTGATCGGGCCGGAGTTCGTGGCCGACGGCACCACCCTGGCGATCGCCGAGATGCTGCGCGGCGGCACCACCTGCGCCAACGAAAACTACTTCTTCTCCGACGTCCAGGCCGCCGTCTACAAGCAGCACGGGTTCCGTGCGCTGGTCGGCGCGGTGATCATCGATTTCCCGACCGCCTGGGCCAAGACCGACGACGAGTACTTCGCCAAGGCCGGCGAGCTGCACGACCAGTGGCGCAACGACCCGCTGATCGGCACCTCGTTCGCGCCTCATGCGCCGTACACCGTCAACGACGCGAACTTCGAACGCGTGCGCATGCTGTCCGATCAACTGGACATGCAGGTGCACCTGCACACGCATGAGACGGCTCAGGAAATCAGCGACTCGATCAAGCTGCATGGCCAGCGTCCGCTGGCGCGGCTGGATCGGCTCGGCCTGGTCAACGACCGCCTGATCGCCGTGCACATGACCCAGCTGACCGAGGCGGAAATCCACCTGTGCGCCGAGCGCGGCGTCAGCGTGGTGCACTGCCCGGAATCCAACCTCAAGCTGGCCTCCGGCTTCTGCCCGGCCTGCGCCCTGCAGCGCGCCGGCGTGAACCTGGCGATCGGCACCGACGGCTGCGCCAGCAACAACGACCTGGACATGTTCAGCGAGAACCGCACCGCGGCGATCCTGGCCAAAGCCGTCGCCAATGATGCGACCGCGCTGGACGCGGCCACCACGCTGCGCGCGGCCACGCTGGGCGGCGCCCGCGCGCTGGGCTTCGGCGACCGCATCGGCTCGATCGAGGTTGGCAAGCAGGCCGACCTGGTCTGCGTGGACCTGTCCGCGCTGGAAACCCAACCGCTGCACCATGTGCTTTCGCAGCTCGTCTACGCCGCCGGCCGCCATCAGGTCAGCGATGTCTGGATCGCCGGCCAGCCCAAGCTGGTCCAGCGCGAACTGATTGGCATGGACACCGCGGCGATCGTCGCCAACGCCCGCCAGTGGCGCGAGCGTATCCGACACATCCGTGCTTGATGCACCAAGGATCCCCATGAACACCCCTCCTGCTTCCACCAATTTCGATCAGGCCGAACTGGACAAGTTCGCCGCGCTCGCCAACCGCTGGTGGGACGTCGACGGCCCGCAGAAGCCGCTGCATGCGCTGAACCCGGTACGCCTGAAGTACGTCGCCCAGCGCGTCACCCTGCGGGGCGCTCGCGTGCTCGACATCGGCTGCGGCGGCGGCCTGCTCAGCGAGGCGCTGGCGAAGGAAGGTGCGGACGTCACCGCGATCGACCTGGCCCCGGAGCTGGTCAAGGTCGCGCGCCTGCACGGGCTGGAGTCCGGCGTCAGCGTCGATTACCGCGTGCAGGCCGCTGAAGACCTGGCCGCCGAGCAGCCGGGCAGCTTCGACGTGGTCACCTGCATGGAAATGCTCGAGCACGTGCCGGACCCGGGCGCGATCATCGCCGCCTGCCACCGCCTGCTGAAGCCGGGCGGCCAGCTGTTCCTGTCCACCGTGAACCGCACCCCGGCCGCGTTCGCCGTGGCGATCGTCGGTGCCGAGTACGTGGCGCGGCTGCTGCCCAAGGGCACGCATCACTACCAGGATTTCATCAAGCCGGCCGAGCTGGGCAAGTGGCTGCGCGAAGCGGATTTCAACCTGCGCGATGTCAGCGGCATGGCCTATGAGCCGTGGCGCAACCGCGCCCGCCTGAGCACGCGCACCGACATCAATTACCTGGCCCATGCAGTCAAGCCGGACGCCGCCGCCCGTGTCTGAGTTCGGTTTCCCGCCGGCGGTGCTGTTCGATCTGGACGGCACCCTGCTGGACAGCGCGCCGGACATGCTGGCCACCGCCAACGCGATGCTGGCCGCCCGCGAACGTGCACCGATCACCCTGGGCGCGCTGCGCCCGGTGGTCTCCAAGGGCTCGCGCGCGATGATTTCGGTGGCCTTTCCCGAACTGGGGCAGGTCGAGCGAGATGGGCTGGTGCCGGAGTTCCTGGAACGCTACGAGGCTCTGATCGGCCAGCACGCGGTGCTGTTCGATGGCATCGCCGGCATGCTCGACGCACTCGATGCCGCCGGCTGTGCCTGGGGCATCGTGACCAACAAGCCCGAATACCTGGCCCGGCTGATCGTGCCGCAGCTGGGCTGGGAACAGCGCTGCAAGGTGCTGATCGGTGGCGACACCCTGGCCCAGCGCAAGCCGCATCCATTGCCGCTGCTGGCCGCGGCCGAGCGCATGGGGATCGTACCGGGCACCTGCGTTTACGTCGGCGATGACGAGCGCGACATCGTCGCCGCCAACGCCGCCGGCATGGCCTCCGTCGCCGCCCTGTGGGGCTATCGGCTCGATGCCGACGATCCGATGGCCTGGGGTGCCGACACCCTCGTCGCCCTGCCCGAACACCTGCAACATGCCAAGGCGTGGCCGCTTCCGCGCACGCTCTAGCCTTTCAAGGAATACACCGTGAGTACTTCCAGCGCCCTGGACAGCTTCCTGGACAAGTGGCGGACCCGCTGGCCCGAGTGGCAGGTGGCCGAACGCTTCGTTCCCGAGAACCAGCGCACCCTGGTGGTGGCGTGGTTCTCGCTGCTGCAGGAGTTCGACGACATCCTCAACACCGCCGGCGACCCGATGCCGTCGGACGCCAAACTGGCGTGGTGGGGGGAAGAGCTGCGCAGCTGGGCGGCGCAGCGTTCGCGTCATCCGCTGGGCCGGGTGCTCGAGCCGGTGCGTGCGCCGTGGGCACAGCTGGCCGAGACCCTGCCGGATCTGATCGACGCGCGTGCGGTACCGGTCGATCCGGCGCAGGCGCTGCGCGCGTTGCAGGCCTATGCGGCCGCCGTGGCTGCGGTCGAAGCGGTGATGTTCGACAGCCCGGCGCGTGGCGATGTCGCCACCCCGGTGCTGGTGCAGACCCTGGCCCAGCGCCTGCACGAGAGTGGTGTCGCTGCCATTCCGCGTTCGCTGCTGGCCGAGGATGACACCGCCGCGCCGCGCAAGTGGGCGCAGCAGTTGCTGGCGAAGTGGCCCGCGCGGGTTGCCGGCCCGCGACCCCGCCGGCTGTATGCCGCGTTGGCCCGTGCCCGCCAGCAGACCTGGGCGCAGGATCGCCAGTACCAGGCCACGCCGATGCGTACGCTGTGGCTGACCTGGTGGGCTGCGCGGGGCTGATCGTGGATGCCGGCCAGCGGCCGGCACTACGTTACTTGCCGCGTTCCAGCACCAGCAGCGGGTCGATACGGGTATCGAACCAGTTCATGCCCCAGTGCAGGTGCGGCCCCGTCGCGCGACCGGTCGCCCCGACCGCGGCGATCACCTGGCCCTGTTCCACGCGGTCGCCGACCTTCACGTCGATGCGCGACAGGTGCAGGAAGTTCGAACTGATCCCGAACCCGTGATCCAGCAGCAGCGTGCCGCCGGTCAAGTACAGGTCCGGGCCGGCGAAGGTGACCACGCCGGCGGCCGGTGCCTTGACCGGCGTGCCGGTGGGGACCGCGATGTCCATGCCGGAGTGGCCCGAACCGGGTTGCCCGTTGTAGACGCGCGCATTGCCGAAGCGGCCGCTGATGCGGCCCTGCACCGGCCAGATGAAGGCCTGCGCGAAGTCGGCGCGGTCGTCATCGCGGGCACGTGCGGCGGTGACCTGGGCCTGCTCGCGCTTGATCCGCTCGGCAATCGCCGGCGGCGGGTTGACCGTCTTCGGTGGTACGCCGTTGACACGCTCGGTCGGCCAGTCACGCGGGGTGACGGCGATGCTGACCGTTTCCTTGCCGCCGTCCGGGCGCTTTACCTGGACCTGCAGCGGCCCCTTTTCATCGCGGCCGATGCCGAATACCACGCTGCCGTACCCGCTTACGCGCAGGCTGCGGCCGGCGTACTGTACGACGCTGCCCGCGGGCACGTTGCCGATCACCATCGCGCCCTGCGAGGCGCTGGCCGGAAACACCACCCGCGCCTCGGCCTGGGCCACGGCGGGCGAGGGCAGCAGGCTGCCCATCGCCGCGACGCCTGCGGCCGCCAGGGCCGCACTCAACAGCCGTGCCCGCATCAGCGGTCGAAGCTCATGCGCTGGCCGTTCGGCGAACCCACCAGCTTTTCGCCATCCCAGGCCAGCTGCCCGTTGACCCAGGTCGAGGCGATGCGCGAGCGGAACGTGGTGCCTTCGAACGGCGACCAGCCGCACTTGGACAGCACGTCTTCGCGTTTGACGGTAAAGGGCACATCCTCGACCAGCACCAGATCGGCGAAGTAGCCCTCGCGCAGGTAGCCGCGCTGGCTGACGTCGAACAGCTGGGCCGGCGCATGCGCGAACTTCTGCACGACCTGGGTGATCGCCAGCTTGCCTTCGTGCACCAGCTCCAGCGCGGCGACCAGTGCGTACTGGACCAGCGGCAGGCCGGACGGCGCCTGCGCATAGGGCTTCTGCTTCTCTTCCCAGGTGTGCGGCGCGTGATCCGTGGCGAGCACGTCGATCACGTCATCTGCCACGGCGCGGGTGAGGGCCTCGCGGTCGCTGGCTTCCTTGATCGCCGGGTTGCACTTGATCAGGTTGCCCAGGCGCGCGTAATCGCTGCGGTCGAAACGCAGGAAGTGGATGCAGGTTTCGGCGGTGATCTGCTTGCGGCTGCCATCGGCGCGGATCAGCGGGCCACGCTCGAACAGGGCGAGCTCGTCGGCGGTGGAGATGTGCAGCACGTGCAGGCGGGTGCCGTGCTTCTTCGCCAGCGACACGGCCAGCTGGGAAGACTTCAGGCAGGCCTCGCGCGAGCGGATGTCCGGGTGCTGTTCGGCACTGAGGGCGTCGCCGTATTTCTCGGCGTACTCCTTGGCCTTGGCATCGATCATCGGGGTGTCTTCGCAGTGCGTGATGATCGGCGTGGGCGCGTCGCGGAAGATCGCGTCCAGCGTTTCGGGGTTGTCGACCAGCATGTTGCCGGTGGAGGCGCCCATGAACACCTTGATGCCCGGTGCGGTCTTGGGATCCAGCGACTGGATGTGGGCCAGGTTGTCGTTGCTGGCGCCCATGTAGAAGCCGTAGTTGGCGCGCGCGCGGCCGGCGGCGGCGTCGTACTTGGACTGCAGGATCTCGGCGTTGAGCGTGGGCGGGTTGGTGTTGGGCATGTCCATGAAGCTGGTCAGGCCCCCGGCGACGGCCGCGGCCGATTCGGTCGCGATGTCACCCTTGTGGGTCAGGCCGGGCTCACGGAAGTGGACCTGGTCGTCGATCATGCCCGGCAGCAGCCAGCGGCCGGCGGCGTCGACGACGGTCTCGCCCGGGCGTGCCTCCAGGCCAGGACCGATCTGCGCGATACGGCCGTCTTCGATGCGCAGGTCACCCTGGGTGATGGTGCCTTCATTGACGAGGCGGGCGTTGACGATGAGCGTGGAGGACATTCAGTGTTTTCCTGTGCAGCGGCAGGTGGCGTCATGCGCGGCGCGCGGAGGCACCTCGTCGATACCACCGGGATGGAAGGGATGGCAGCGGCCCAGCCGGCGCGCGGCCAGCCAGCTGCCGCGCGCGGGGCCATGGGTGGCGATGGCTTGCATGGCGTATTCAGAACAGCTGGGCATGAAGCGGCAACGCGGCCCCAGCAACGGGCTGATGAAGCGCTTGTAGAAGCGCAGCAGGGCGATGAGCAGGCGTGAGATCACCCCCCAATCTTATTCCAGTTGGCATGAAGGCCGCATTTGTCGCAGGATGGGGCGTTGGACCCGTCCGCACCCACGCGCGCGACGGGCCGCCCCGGCGGTGTCGCCGGGTCAGGTACCGAACTGCGCACGTTGGCCCGCCTGCCAGGCGGACCGGTCGCACGCCTTGCGACTCCGGGGCTGAACGGAGTAGGCGGTGTGGTTGCTGCTGCTGGTCGGGTAGGCTATAAAGGCCCGCTTTCCCGGGCCCCGGGGAATCCAAGGAAGAGCGTTTCGTGGCTGCTAAAAAAACTGCAAAGAAGGCCGTCAAGGCCGCCAAGAAAACCGCCAAGCCTGTTGTAAAGAAGTTGGCGGCCAAGACCGTTGCCAAGAAGCCGGCTGCCAAGCCGGTTGGCAAGCCTGCATCCAAACAACCGGCGGCCAGGACGGCACCCGTTAAAAAGGCGGCCAGCAAGTCGCCCGCCAAGGCCGTCAAGAAGGCTGTCGCCAAGAAGCCTGCTGCCAAGACGGTGGTGGCCAAGAAGACCGTCGCCAAGAAGGTCGTTGCCAAGAAGTCGACGGTCGCCAAGCCGGTTGCCACGCCCGCCAAGCGCGCGGCAGGCAAGCCGGTAACCAAGGCGCCCGTCAAGAAAACCGCGGCCGGCAAGCCGGCGGCCAGGAAGACCGTGACGCCTGCTGCCGCCAAACCCGCGGCCAAGCCGGCCCCGGCGAAGAAGACCGCGGTCAAGCAGGCACCGGCCACGCCGGTGAAGGCCAGCAAGACCGCCAGCAAGCCCGTGGCATCCAAGCCGGCTGCCAAGCCGGTTGCAGCACCCGTAGTGAAGTCCGCACCGAAGCCGGCATCGCCGGCGCCGGCCAAGTCTGTCCCGGCCAAGAGCGCGGCCAAACCTGTCACCTCTCCGGCCTCCGCGCCGGCGCCGGTTGCAGCCGCCCCCGCCTCCAAGGCCCCGCAAAACAAGAATCCCGTGCCCGTTTCGAAATCGCCTGCAAAAACCCCCGCCAAGTCCGAGTCCGCCCCCAAGCCCGTGTCCCGTCCGGTCGGCAAGGTCGCCGTTGCCGTGGCAGCGCGTTCGGCCGCCCCGGCCCCGCGCACCAAGGTGAAGGTGGTGGAATACAAGACTGACGAAGCCACCGGTCGTCCGATCCTGCCCGACGGTTACAAGCCGAGCGCGGAAGAGGAATACATGAGCCCGCTGCAGCTGGAGTATTTCCGCCAGCGCCTGCAGCACTGGCGCAATGATCTGGTGGAAGAATCCAAGCAGACCATCGCGAATCTGCAGGAAGAAGTGCGTGACATCGGCGATGAGGCCGAGCGCGCCACCCGCGAGACCGAGAACTCGCTGGAACTGCGTACCCGTGATCGTTACCGCAAGCTGATCGGCAAGATCAACAGCACGCTGAAGCGTCTGGAAGACGGCGACTACGGTTTCTGTGTCGATACGGGCGAAGAAATCGGCCTGGATCGTCTGGAAGCCCGCCTGACCGCTGAGCGCACGATCGATGCGCAGGAGCGTTGGGAGCATCTGCAGAAGCAGCAGGGCGACTGATCGCGCTGTTGGTGTTGCTGTTCTACGGAAAACCCGGCTTCGGCCGGGTTTTTTTTGGCTGTTCGCTTTTGGGTTGTGTTGGTTGTGTTGGTCGGGTTGGTCGAGTTGGTCGCGAAGGGCGTTGGCGCCTTGGAGGCTGGCGTTAGAGTGGGTCGGGCAGCCCGGTCCGGGACGCGCCGTGAACCCATCCATGGGGGCTCGTAGTGCGGCATCCATGCCGCACACGGTCCAGGACCGGGCTGCCCGCCCCCCTCCCGACAGGTTCATGGGTGGGCGGATGGAAGAGCTTGGACTCCCGCTTCTGACGCTGTTTCGGCCGGCTGCCAGTGCCGGCTGGATCGTCGGGACATGCCGGGTGCTGGTCCGGATGTTTGTCCCGCGCTTTGCGCGGCATCCACGCATGGCGTGGATCTACAGGCGTGGCGGGTGCGGTCGCTCTTCGCCGTTAATCCCGCGCAAACAACTTACTGTCCATGGGTGGACGGGTAGCGCAGTGAAGGACCGTGTGCGGCATGGATGCCGCACTACGAGCCCCCAGGGATGGGTTTACGGCGGGTCCTGCACTGCGCTGCCCGGCCGCCCAACCCCCAGGAACAAGCAGGCGCCGAACCCGCGGCCCCGGCAGCCCCAGCCGCGCAGCGCGAGCCAACCAGCCCGGCGTCCAGCTGGGGAGCCCCAAGCGGCCGGCCGGGCAAAAGCTCAATGCAGATCGCGCAGATTCAACCGCCGCAGCGTTGGATTCTTCCAGGCCGTGATGCCCGCCACGCTCAACACCGCAAAGCCACCCAGCACCACCGCCGGGACCAGCCCCAGCAGCTTCGCCATCGTGCCCGCATAGAACGCACCCAACTCATTCGACGAACTGATGAAAATACCATTGATCGACGACACCCGGCCGCGCATCTCCTCCGGCGTCGCCAACTGCAGGATCGTCGAACGCACCACCACCGACACCCCATCGAACGCACCGTAGAACAGCAGGATCGCCGCCGACAGCCAGAAATTCGACGACAGCCCGAACCCGATCACGCACAGACCGAACCCCGCTACCGCGAACAACAGCACGCGCCCCGCATTGCGCTGCAGCGGCCGCCGCGCCAGCCACAGCCCCACGCACACCGAGCCCAGCGCCGGCGCCGCACGCAGCACCCCCAGCCCCTCCGGGCCGTGGTGCAGGATCTCGTGCAGGAACGCCGGCAACATCGCCACCACGCCGCCGAGCAGGACCGAGAACATGTCCAGCGCCATCGCCCCGACCATGATCCTGTTGCCCAGCACGAAACGACCGCCCTCGGCGATGCTCTTGAAGATCGGTGCCGCCGGGCCCGTGTGCACCGGCTCGGAGACCCGCAGCGCCGCCAGGCAGCCCAGCGCGATCAGCGACACGCCGACCGCTACGCCATAGGCCACGCCCTTGCCGCCCCAGGCCACCAGTGCGCCACCCAGTGCCGGGCCGAGCACCATGCCCGCCTGGAACACCACCGCGCCCAGGCCCGCACCGCGCGCGTACTGGGTGCGCTCGAGCACGCGCGCGAACAGCGCGTTGTAGATCGGCGACAGGAACGCGCGGACCATGCCGGTCAGCGCGATCGCCGCATAGATCGGCCATACCCCGTGGAAGGGCAGCCAGCCCTGGGCGACCGCGGTCAGCACCAGGGCCGTCATCACCAGCCCGCTGCACGCGACCATGCCCAGCCGGCGGCGCGGCAGGTGGTCGACCAGGTAGCCGGCAAACGGGGCCACGCAGAAGAACGGCAGCACCTCGGCCAGGCCGACCAGGCCCAGCGAGAACGGATTGCGGGTGACTTCGTAGATGTGCCAGCCGACCGTCACCGCGACGATCTGGTAGGAGAGCATCGCGAAGATGCGGTACGCCAGCACCAGCGAGAAGCCCGGGCGGGCCAGCAGCTGCAGGGCGCTGTCGGGCTCCTGCGGATCGGCGGAGACCGTCACGACTGTGCTTGGGCGGTGTCGCGGATGAAGGCCAGCATCGCCGCCACGCCATTGCTGCGGGTTGGCGAGAGGTGGCGCGACAGCCCGATGTCCTGGATGTAGTTCGGCTCGGTGGCCAGGATCTCGGCCGCCGAACGGCCCGAGTAGACTCGCAGGGCCAGGTAGATCAGCCCGGAGACGATCGCCGAATCACTGATGGCGTGGAAGCGCAGCGCCTCGGCATTGCCCTCCGGCACGATCCAGACCATCGACTGGCAGCCGAGCAGGCGATGCTCCTCGGTCTTCCACTCTTCCGGGAAGGTGGGCAGTTTGCGGCCGAGGTCGATGAGGTACTGGTAACGCTCGGACCAGTCACCGAAGAAGGCGAATTCCTCGGCGATGGCGGCCTGGGCCTCGGCCGGGGTGGGTTCGAGCGGGAACGGGGATGCAGGGGTCATGGGGGTACTCCAGGCCGGTCATGCGCCTTCCGTGGTCTGGCCGTGATGGTTCGAAGGAGGCGCCGGCCATCCGTGGCCGGGTCTGTGTCGTGGCAACGCCCAATGGGTCGGGCAGTATCTGGCAGCGCCCGGTGGTCGGCCGGGCGGTCTTTCAGCGCTTGCGCGACCAGCGCACGCCCTGGGCGGTGTCTTCCAGCACGATGCCGTCGGCGGCCAGCTGGTCGCGGATCGCATCGGCGCGGGCGAAATCGCGGGCCTGCTTGGCGGCCGCCCGCGCGTCGATCAAGGCCTGGATGGCGGCATCGTCATCGTGGCCGACCGCCGTGCCGAACCACGCGCCCGGATCCTGCTGCAGCAGGCCCAGTGCCAGGCCGGCGCCGAGCAGGGTGGACTTCCAGTGCGCCTTGTCCGCGTCGGCGGCCTTGCGCGCCTCGCCGGCGATGCGGGCCAGTTCGGCCAGCGCCTGCGGCGTGTTGAGGTCGTCATCCAGCGCGGCCTCGATCTCGGCCGGGATCACCGCCGTGGCGTCCACGTCGACCAGATCGCGCAGGGTGCCGTACAGCCGGTCCAGGGTGCGCACCGACTGCTCGATCAGCGCATCGGACCAGTCCAGCGGCTGCCGGTAGTGGGCCGACAGCAGCGCGTAGCGCAGGGCCTCCGGGGCATGCTGGCGGACCAGGTCGTGCACCCGCTCGATGTTGCCGATCGACTTGCTCATCTTGGCGCCGCCGAAGTTGAGCATGCCGTTGTGCAGCCAGAACCGGGCGAACGTCTGCCCGCCGTGCGCGCACTCGCTCTGCGCGATCTCGTTCTCGTGGTGCGGGAACTGCAGGTCCACGCCGCCGGCATGGATGTCGATGGTCGGGCCCAGGTGGGCGGCGGCCATTGCCGAGCACTCGATGTGCCAGCCCGGGCGGCCGCGGCCCCAGGGCGATGCCCAGCCGGGCAGGTCGTCGCTGGAGGGCTTCCACAGCACGAAGTCACCCGGGTCGCGCTTGTACGGGGCCACGTCCACGCGGGCACCGGCCAGCATCTCGTCCGGGTCGCGGCGCGAGAGCTTGCCGTAGTCGGCGTAGGAGCCGACCGCGAACAGCACATGGCCCTCGGCCGCGTAGGCGTGCCCGTTGGCGATCAGCTGCTCGATCATCGTGACGATCTGCGGGATGTGCGCGGTGGCTTCCGGCTCGATGTCCGGCGGGACCACGCCCAGCGCCGCCATGTCCTCGCGGTAGGCGGCGGCGAAGCGGTCGGTGATCGTGCTGATCGGTACGTTCTGCTCGCGCGCGGCCGTGTTGATCTTGTCATCCACGTCGGTGATGTTGCGGGCATAGCGCAGGCCACCGAAGCGGCGCCGCAGCAGATCGGCCAGCACCCCGAACACCACCGGGCCACGGGCATTGCCGATGTGGACGTAGTTGTAGACCGTGGGGCCACACACATACAGGGTCGGACAGGTCGGATCGAGCGGGGTGAACGGTTCGAGCTGGCGTGTCAGGTTGTTGTGCAGGCGCAGGGTCATGAGGGTCGGGAGCGGGGGTAAGCGGTCGATTTTAGAACGTGTCGGGGGCTTTGGGGGGATGCGGGGCAGGGCAGGTGGGCGGCGGGGCCGGCCGGCGGGATCGCTGAAGGCTTCAGCCGATCCGGCCCGTGGGGGCGGGTTCCGGGGCCGCGCGTGGGTCCGGCCTATGGGCATAAACGCCACGGAAGGGTAATGTTCAGCCCCTTGTGCCTGGCACTGCCTAAACTATCCCCCTTGTCCTTTTCCTTGTTGCCAATGAAATCCGCTTCGTTGTTGACGCTGGTCTGCCTGCTCGGAAGTGCCGCCTTCGGGGCGTGCGCCCAGGACGGTGAGGTGCGCAACCGGGTGGTGATCGTGGAGAACGTCAAGTTCGACTACGCCCAGGTGCTCAACGTCGAGCCGGTGTTCCAGACCCTGCGCGCCACCCGTACCGAGGAGCACTGCGAGCCGATCTCGACCCGCACGCTGGCCCCGGTCAACGTCACCGGTGAGGAGCCGCAGGAAGACAAGGGCCGGTTCGGCCGCTTCATGGACTCGGTGCGCTCGATCTTCCGCCGCGAAGACGGCAGCACGGACGAGAACGGCTATTCCGAGACCGTGGTCGTCGAGACCGCGCCGGCCAATACCGGGCCGCTGCTGACCCGTGACTGCAAGATCATCCCGGTCGGTCGCGAGTTCCGCCGGCCGATCGCTTACGACGTGGACTACGTCTACAAGGGCACCAAGTACCGCTCCCGCCTGCCCGAAGATCCGGGCAACCGGCTCAAGATCCGGGTCTCGATCACCCCCTGGGTCGGCAACGAGCAGGCCGGCGGCGCCAACCCGTGACCCCCGGCATCGCCCCGGGCGTGGATGCCTTCAACCTGAATTGTCATTCAGGCCTTGCACGCACTCCGGGTGCATGCAAAGATGGGCGGCCATGAAACTCACCGACTTCCAGCACGACACCAGCGCCGCCCGTATGGCTACGGGCATGACGTCGCGTGCCCGCCGACCGGAACCCCACATTTTCGCTGGGTAACCGGAGCTTCGTGCTGTCTGTTCGGAAAACCCAGCCCCCGCGCTGGGTTTTTTCGTTTCTGCGATCTGAAAAGTTTCATCTGTATACGTTTTGTTGAGCCCTGAACGCGCCCCGGCGCCCCCAACCTCCGCCGGAAACGGTGGAAAACCAGCCGCAAAGGATCGATCGATGTCCCTGAAGCACTTCCTGAACACCCAGGACTGGAGCCGCACCGACCTGGATGCCCTGCTGACCCAGGCCGCGCTGTTCAAGCGCAACAAGCTGGGCGACGAGCTCAAGGGCAAGTCGATTGCCCTGGTGTTCTTCAATCCCTCCATGCGGACCCGCACCAGCTTCGAGCTGGGCGCGTTCCAGCTGGGCGGCCATGCGATCGTGCTGCAGCCGGGCAAAGACGCCTGGCCGATCGAATTCAACCTGGGCTCGGTGATGGACGGGGACACCGAAGAGCACATCGCCGAAGTGGCCCGCGTGCTGGGTCGTTACGTCGACCTGATCGGCGTGCGCGCCTTCCCGAAATTCATCGACTGGACCAAGGACCGCGAGGACGAAGTGCTCAAGAGCTTCGCCAAGTACTCGCCGGTGCCGGTGATCAACATGGAAACCATCACCCACCCGTGCCAGGAACTGGCCCACGTGATGGCGCTGCAGGAACACTTCGGTACCCAGGACCTGCGCGGCAAGAAGTATGTGCTGACCTGGACCTACCACCCCAAGCCGCTCAACACCGCCGTGGCCAACTCGGCGCTGACCATCGCCACCCGCATGGGCATGGACGTGACCCTGCTGTGCCCGACCCCGGATTACATCCTGGACGAGCGCTACATGGGTTGGGCCGAGCAGAACGTCGCCGAGAGCGGCGGTTCGCTGCAGGTCAGCCATGACATTGCCAGCGCCTACGCCGGCGCGGACGTGGTGTACGCCAAGAGCTGGGGCGCGCTGCCGTTCTTCGGCAACTGGGAACCGGAAAAGCCGATCCGCGACCAGTACAAGCACTTCATCGTCGACGAGGCCAAGATGGCGATGACCAACAACGGCGTCTTCAGCCACTGCCTGCCGCTGCGCCGCAACGTGAAGGCGACCGACGGCGTGATGGATTCGGCGCAGTGCATCGCGATCAACGAAGCCGAAAACCGCCTGCATGTGCAGAAGGCGATCATGTCGGCGCTGGCAGGACGATAAGCAGCACGGCGGCCGTAGCGCCACGCCATGCGTGGCTTCGCGGTGCCCACCCGGGAGCAGCCACGCATGGCATGGCTCTACCGCCCCGAAAAACGCATTCCACATTGCATTCCACTTGGACCTGACCCCCATGAGCAAGAAAGACATCGTCCTGGCCTTCTCCGGCGGACTCGACACCAGCTTCTGCGTGCCCTACCTGCAGGAGCGCGGTTACAACGTGCACACCGTGTTCGCCGATACCGGCGGCGTGGATGACGAAGAGCGCGATTTCATCGAGAAGCGTGCCGCCGAGCTCGGCGTCACCAGCCACGTCACCGTCGATGGTGGCCCGGCGATCTGGAGTGGCTTCGTCAAGCCGTTCGTGTGGGCCGGCGAAGGCTACCAGGGCCAGTACCCGCTGCTGGTGTCCGACCGTTACCTGATCGTGGATGCCGCGCTCAAGCGCGCCGCCGAACTGGGCACCAACATCATCGCCCACGGCTGCACCGGCATGGGCAACGACCAGGTCCGTTTCGATCTGGCCGTGAAGGCACTGGGCGATTACCAGATCGTCGCGCCGATCCGCGAAATCCAGAAGGAACACACCCAGACCCGCGCCTACGAGCAGAAGTACCTGGAAGAGCGCGGCTTCGGCGTGCGCGCCAAGCAGCAGGCCTACACCATCAACGAGAACCTGCTCGGCCTGACCATGTCCGGCGGCGAGATCGACCGTTGGGAAGCGCCGGGCGAGGGTGCCCGCGGCTGGTGCGCCCCGCGCAGCGAATGGCCGGTCGAGCCGCTGACCGTGACCCTGAAGTTCGTCGAAGGCGAAGCCGTCGAACTGGACGGAAAGGCGCTGCCGGGTGAGCAGATCCTGGCCAAGCTCAACAAGCTGTTCGCCGCGTACGGCGTTGGCCGTGGCGTCTACACCGGTGACACCGTGATCGGCCTGAAGGGCCGCATCGTGTTCGAAGCGCCGGGCCTGGTCTCGCTGCTGGCCGCGCACCGCGCGCTGGAAGATGCGGTGCTGACCAAGCAGCAGAACCGCTTCAAGCCGGACGTGGCGCGCAAGTGGGTGGAGCTGGTGTACGAAGGCTTCTACCACGACCCGCTGAAGACCGACATCGAGGCTTTCCTGAAGTCCTCGCAGACCAAGGTCAACGGTGAAGTGGTGCTGGAGACCCGCGGTGGCCGTGTCGATGCGGTGGCAGTGAAGTCGCCGCACCTGCTCAACACCAAGGGCGCTACGTATGCACAGTCGGCCGATTGGGGCGTGGAAGAGGCCGAGGGCTTCATCAAGCTGTTCGGCATGAGCTCCACGCTGTACGCGCAGGTAAACCGCTAAGGCGATTCACCGGGGTGCCGGCCGCTGGCCGGCGCCTCGCAAGGCCGATGGAGGGTAGTGCCGGCCGCTGGCCGGCTCCTCGCAAGGTCGATGGAGGGTAGTGCCGGCCGCTGGCCGGCTCGTGGCACGGCTGGATCATTGCAGAGCCGGCCAGCGGCCGGCACTACCGATTTCGAACCCTACGGATATCCAGAAACATGTTGGAACAGACACTCGATCACCTGCAGCAGCTCGTGTCCTTCGACACGCGCAATCCGCCGCGTGCGATCAGCACCGGCGGCATCTTCGATTACCTGCGCGCGAACCTGCCCGGGTTCAACGTGGAGGTGATCGATCATGGCGACGGTGCAGTCAGCCTGTATGCGGTGCGTGGCACCCCGAAGTACCTGTTCAACGTGCACCTGGATACCGTGCCGGACTCGCCGCATTGGACGGCCGATCCGCACCTGATGCGGCGCACGGACGACCGCGTGATCGGCCTGGGCGTGTGCGACATCAAGGGCGCCGCGGCGGCCCTGGTGGCGGCTGCGAACGCCAGCGATGGCGACGCCGCGTTCCTGTTCTCCAGCGACGAGGAGGCCAACGATCCGCGTTGCATCGCAGCCTTCCTCGCCCGTGGCATTCCGTATGAAGCGGTGCTGGTGGCCGAGCCGACGATGAGCGAAGCGGTGCTCGCACACCGTGGCATCAGCTCGGTGCTGATGCAGTTCAAGGGCCGCGCCGGGCATGCTTCGGGCAAGCAGGATGCGGCCGCCAGCGCGTTGCACCAGGCCATGCGCTGGGGCAACCGCGCGCTGGATCATGTGGACACCCTGGCCCATGCGCGCTTTGGCGGGCTGACCGGCCTGCGTTTCAACATCGGCCGGGTGGAAGGCGGGATCAAGGCGAACATGATCGCGCCCGCTGCCGAAGTGCGTTTCGGCTTCCGTCCGCTGCCGTCGATGGACATCGATGCGCTGCTGGCCACGTTTGCCAGCTTCGCCGAACCGGAGGCCGCGGTGTTCACCGAGACCTTCCGCGGGCCGAGCTTCCCGGCCGGCGACATCGCCGAGGCCGAGAACCGCCGCCTGCTCGCGCGCGACGTGGCCGATGCCCTGGATATCCCGATCGGCAACGCGGTGGATTTCTGGACCGAGGCCTCACTGTTCTCGGCCGGGGGTTACACCACCCTGGTGTATGGTCCGGGCGACATCGCCCAGGCCCACACCGCCGATGAGTTCGTGACGCTGGAGCAGCTGCAGCGTTACACCGCGTCCGTGCACCGCATCATCGCCCGCGGCGCGTGATCCAATGATGCCGTCGTGGCTCCCCACTGACGGACCTCCCATCGCGGCCCCGGCCGCCTGCGACGATATCGAAATGCCTTCTTCCCAGCCCCACCGCCAGACCCGCCAGACCATCGTGCGCCTGCTCTCGAGCATGGCCAGCGCGAAGGAGATCAGCCAGTACCTCAAGCGTTTCTCGCAGCTGGACGCCAAACGCTTCGCCGTGGTCAAGGTCGGCGGCGCGGTGCTGCGCGATGACCTCGATGCGCTGACCTCCTCGCTGTCGTTCCTGCAGGAAGTCGGCCTGACCCCGATCGTGCTGCATGGCGCCGGCCCGCAGCTGGACGCCGAACTGTCGGCGGCCGGCATCGAGAAGCAGACCGTCAACGGCCTGCGCGTGACCTCGGCCGAAGGCCTGGCGATCGTGCGCCGGGTGTTCCAGGCCTCCAACCTGCAACTGGTCGAAGCGCTGCAGCAGAACGGTGCGCGCGCGACCTCGATCACCGGCGGCGTGTTCGAAGCCGAGTACCTGGACCAGGACACCTACGGCCTGGTCGGTGAGGTCAAGAAGGTCAACCTGGCCCCGATCGAAGCCAGCCTGCGCGCCGGCTCGATCCCGGTGATCACCAGCCTGGGCGAAACCCGCTGCGGGCAGATCCTCAACGTCAACGCCGATTTCGCCGCCAACGAACTGGTGCAGGAACTGCAGCCGTACAAGATCATCTTCCTGACCGGCACCGGCGGCCTGCTCGATGAAGAAGGCAAGGTGATCGACTCGATCAACCTGTCCACCGAGTACGACCAGCTGATGCAGCAGCCGTGGATCCACGGCGGCATGCGGGTCAAGATCGAACAGATCAAGGACCTGCTGGATCGCCTGCCGCTGGAGTCCTCGGTGTCGATCACCCGGCCGGCTGACCTGGCCAAGGAACTGTTCACCCACAAGGGCTCCGGCACGCTGGTGCGCAAGGGCGAGAAAGTGCTGCGCGCCACCGCGTGGGACGAACTCGATCTGCCGCGCCTGAAGCAGCTGATCGAATCCAGCTTCGGCCGTACCCTGGTGCCGGACTACTTCCAGAAAACCAAGCTGCTGCGCGCCTACGTGAGCGAGAATTACCGCACTGCGGTGATCCTCACCGACGAAGCCGAAGGCGTATACCTGGACAAGTTCGCCGTGCTCGACGATGCGCAGGGCGAAGGCCTGGGCCGTGCCGTCTGGAACGTGATGCTGGATGAAACCCCGCAGCTGTTCTGGCGTTCGCGCAACGGCAACCCGATCAATCACTTCTACTACGCCGAATCCGATGGCTGCTACAAGCAGGGCCACTGGAAGGTGTTCTGGTTCGGCGCCGACGGCTTCGACCGCATCAAAGCGTACGTCGAGCATTGCGCCGCACGCACCCCCAGCCTGGAGGGCTGAACCCGATGAATCTTGCCGATTGGACCAAGGTCCCCACACTGGCCGGCACACATGCCCGGCTGGAGCCGCTGCAGATGGCGCATATCGATGGCCTGCGCGGTGCACTGGGGGATGGCACCTTGTCCAGGCTCTGGTACACCCAGGTGCCCAGCGCGAAGACCATGACCGCCTACGTCCAGGCCGCGCTGCAGGCGCAGGCCGAGGGCAAGGTGCTGCCGTTCGCGGTCCTCAACGAGGCCGATGAGGTCGTCGGGACCACGCGCTATTACAGCCTGGAAGCCGAGGTGCCGCGCCTGAGCATCGGCTACACCTGGTACGGCGAGGCCGCCCAGCGCACCGGGATCAACACCGAAACCAAGCTGATGCTGCTCACCCACGCCTTCGAGCGGCTGGAATGCCTGAGCGTGGTGTTCGAGACCAGCTGGTTCAACTTCACCTCGCGCACCGCGATCTCGCGCCTGGGCGCCAAGCAGGACGGCGTGCTGCGCAACCACAAGCGCCATCCGGACGGCACCCCGCGCGACACCGTCATCTTCTCCATCATCAATGCGGAATGGCAGGGGGTGAAACGCCACCTGCAGCACCGCCTGGACGCACACGCATGAGCACCACGACCTTCACCGTCGGCATCGTCGGCGCCCGCGGCCACACCGGCGCGGAACTGATCAAGCTGATTGCCGCACATCCCCGCCTGCAGCTGGGTTTCGTCTCCTCGCGCGAGCTGGCCGGCCAGCGCGTGAGCGACCACCACAGCGACTGGCAGGGTGAACTGCAGTTCGAAAACCTGGATGCCGACGCCGTCGCGGCCAAGGGCATGGACGCGGTGATTCTGGCGCTGCCCAACGGCCTGTCCGCACCGTTCGTCACCGCGCTGGACGCGGCGAAGCCGGAGACGGTGATCGTCGACCTGTCGGCCGATCACCGTTTCGAGCCGAGCTGGTACTACGGCCTGCCCGAACTGACCCGCGGCGACTACCTGGGCCAGAAGCACGTCAGCAATCCGGGCTGCTACGCCACCGCGATGCAGCTGGCGATCAGCCCGCTGCTGCAGCAGCTGGCCGGCCCGCCGCAGTGCTTCGGTGTTTCCGGTTACTCCGGTGCCGGCACCACGCCCTCGGACAAGAACAATCCCGAGCTGCTGCGCGACAACCTGATGCCGTATGCGCTGACCAACCATGTGCACGAGCGCGAAGTCACTGCGCACCTGCGCGTGCCGGTCGAGTTCATGCCGCATGTGGCGCCGCACTTCCGCGGCATCACCATGACGGTGAACCTCTGGCTCAATACGGTGGTCAAGCGTGAAGACGTGGTCGCGCTGTACCAGAAGTACTACGCCAACGAGGCCCTGATCGAAGTGCTCGACGAAGCACCGTGGGTCAGCCGCATCGCCGGCCGGCACGGCGTGCAGATCGGCGGCTTCGACGTGGCCCCGGGCGGCAAGCGCGTGGTGGTCGTGGCGACCCTGGACAACCTGCTCAAGGGCGCGGCGACGCAGGCGATGCAGAACCTCAACCTGGCGCTGGGCCTGGACGAACTGGCCTCGATTCCGCACTGAATTCCCACGGCGCTGCGCGGCCCCTGCGCGCGCCCTGACAACCCGGCGGAGCGACTCCGCCTACGGAGCAAGACATGGCAGACCTTCTGTGGCAGAAGCCCGGCGTCGCGGTAGACGCCAAGATCCAGACCTTCCTGGCCGGCGATGATGTGATCCTGGACCGCGAGTTCTTCCTGTACGACGTGGCGGCCAGCAAGGCACATGCGCAGGGCCTGGAAAACATCGGCATCCTGGGCAATGACGAGCGCGTCGGCCTGCAGCGCGAGCTGGATGTGCTTGCAGAGGATTTCCGCAGCGGCGCGTTCGTGCTGGATGAGCGCTTCGAGGATTGCCACTCGGCGATCGAAGCGCGCCTGACCGAGCGCCTCGGCGATGCAGGCCGCAAGATCCACACCGGCCGCAGCCGCAACGACCAGATCCTGGTCGCGACCCGGCTGTGGCTGAAGGACAAGCTGCTGCGCGTGGCCGAGCTGAGCCGCGAGATCGCCAAGGTCGCGCTCGACCGTGCCGAAGCCGAGAAGGACCTGCCGGTGCCGGGCTATACCCACATCCAGCGCGCCGTGGTGTCCTCGGCGGGCATGTGGTGGGCCGGCTGGGCCGAGGCCTTCATCGACAATGCGATCCGCGCGCACGATACCTTCAACCTGGTCGACGCCAATCCGCTCGGCACGGCCGCCGGCTACGGCGTGAACCTGCCGCTCGACCGCGCGCACACCACCGAGGCGCTCGGTTTCGCACGGATGCAGATCTCGCCGATCTACGCGCAGCTGTCGCGCGGCAAGTTCGAGCTGGCCGCGCTGGAAGCGCTTGGCGGTGCCACCCTGGATCTGCGTCGCATCGCCTGGGACCTGTCGCTGTTCACCAGCGGCGAGTTCGGCTTTGTCGCGCTGCCGGCGCAGTACACCACCGGCAGTTCGATCATGCCGAACAAGCGCAACCCGGATGTGATCGAGCTGATGCGCGCTACCCACGCCAGCGTGGCTGCGGCACGGACCGAGATCGAGCAGCTGCTGTCGCTGCCGTCGGGCTACCACCGTGATCTGCAGAGCAGCAAGGGCGCGATCTTCCATGGCTTCGGCCGTGGCCTGGCCGCGCTGGAACTGCTGCCGGCGCTGCTGGCCAACCTGGAATGGCGCGACGACAAGCTGCGTGCGGCGATCGACTCGGGCATGTACGCCACCGATGTCGCCGTGGAAGCGGCGGTGGCCGGCGTGCCGTTCCGCGAGGCCTACAAGGCCGCGGCCGCCGCGGCGGATACGGCCGGGCAGGGGCGTACCCCCGAAGGCAGCCTGGCCGCGCGCGTGTCGCCCGGCGCGGCGGCCGACCTGCGGCTGGATGCGCTGCGCGCCCGCTGGGCCGCACTGGTGTAATCACGACGGCGGCCGCAAGGTCGCCGTTTCTGTAACGTCTTGCCGGGCACTGCCCGCGAAAAGGACTCACATGAAAACCTGTTACCTGGTAGTGGTCACCCGCACCCCCGACTTCCGCGATGAGGTCGGTGCCGAGCATGTGCGCTTCCTCGATGACGTGCGCGCCCGCGGGCAGCTGCTGCTGACCGGCGGCTTCACCGACAAGACTGGCGGCGCGTACGTGCTTCAGGACATCGCCGACCTGGCCGCAGCGCAGACGCTGGTCGACACCGATCCGCTGCTGGTGCACGGCAGTGCCACCGCCCGCATCCACGAATGGAGCACGCGCTGAGCGCGCCGATCACATGAACCAGTCCGTGCTTTCGCCGTTCACCGAACAAGCCGTTCCGCAGTGGAAACGTGCCGTGCTCAAGGTCGGCAGCAGCCTGCTGGCGGCCGATGGCGGCGGCCTCTCGCCACGCCACGCACTGGGTCTGGCCCAGTTCGTCTCGGCCAATGTGCTGGCCGGTCGGGAGGTGGTGATCGTGTCCTCCGGCGCGGTCGCGGCCGGTCGGGCGATCGTGCCCCGCGCGCTGGAAGCCGGGGCGGCGATGGCGGCGCGGCAGGCACTGGCGGCGCTAGGCCAGGCGCAGCTGATCGGGCTGTGGCAGCGCTTCTTCGAGCGCCCGGTGGCCCAGGTGCTGCTGACCCACGACGACCTGCGCAATCGCCGCCGTTACCTCAATGCCCGCGCCACGCTCAACGAGCTGCTGCGGCTGGGCGCGCTGCCGGTGGTCAACGAGAACGACACGGTCTCGGTGGATGAGCTGAAGCTGGGCGACAACGACAATCTGGCTGCCACCGTTGCTGCGCTGATCGACGCCGATGTGCTGTTCATCGCCACCGATATCGACGGCCTGTACAGCGCCGATCCGCGCCGCGATCCGCAGGCACGGCCGATCCACGATGTGCCTGAGCTGACCGTCGAGGTGCTGGCGATGGCCGGGGGTGCCGGCAGCGGTGCCGGCACCGGCGGCATGCATACCAAGCTGGAGGCCGCGGCCAAGGCAGGTCGCGTCGGCATCGAGACCTGCCTGTTCAACGGGCGCAGTGCCGAGGTCGTGCGTGCGCTCACCCAGGGACGCCTGTTCGGCACCCGCATCCACGCCGCGCAGACCCGCGTGGCGGCACGCAAGTACTGGCTGCGCCACGCACCGCTGGAGCCGGGCGCGATCCTGGTCGACGCGGGCGCCGCCGATGCGCTGCGCGGCAAGGGCGCCTCGCTGCTGCCGGGCGGTGTGGTCGGCGCGGAGGGTGACTTCCGCCGTGGCGACATGATCGAGATCCGGCAACGCACCGAGGCCGGCGAGGTCTGCCTGGCCCGTGGCGTCAGCCAGTACTCGGCCAGCGACATCCGCCGCGTTGCCGGGCGCCACTCGCGCGACATCGAAAGCGTGCTCGGCTACAACTACGGCGGTAACGTCATCCACCGTGACGATCTGGTGGTGCTGTAAAGCGTAAGAACATCCACGGTAGAGCCACGCCATGCGTGGCTGCGCAACCTGGGTCTGTTCGACATCCCCCAGCCACGCATGGCGTGGCTCTACCGTTTTTTCCGAGGATATTGAGATGGTCGCCAGCTCCAGTACCGACATCCGCACCCAGGCGTTGGCCTGCCGCGAGGCGGCCCGGCAACTCGCCCAGCTGTCCTCCGCCGCCAAGGCCGCTCTGCTGGAGGCGATGGCTGCCGCGTTGGACGCCGATACCGATGCGATCCTCGCCGCCAACGCGCGCGATCTCGCCGCGGCGACGGAGAAGGGCGTCGGGACCGCGATGCTGGACCGCCTGGCCCTGAACCCGCAGCGGCTGGCCGGTATCGCCGCCGCGCTGCGCGAGGTGGCCGCGTTGCCCGATCCGGTCGGGCAGGTCACCCGCGACGATGTGCGCCCGAATGGCATCCGCGTGCAGAAGGTGCGCGTGCCGCTGGGCGTGATCGCGATGATCTACGAAGCGCGCCCGAACGTGACCGCCGATGCGGCCGCGCTGTGCATCAAGGCCGGCAACGGCGTGATCCTGCGCGGTGGTTCGGAGGCGATCCACTCCAATACCGCGATCGCGGCGTCGCTCAAGCGCGCGCTGCGCGAGGCCGGTGTCGCCGATGCCGCGCTGACCCTGGTCGAGGACCTGCGCCGCGAGACCATGCTGGCCCTGCTGCAGCTCAACGACCTGATCGATCTGGCGATCCCGCGTGGCGGGGAAGGCCTGATCCGGTTCGTCGCCGAGCACGCGCGGGTGCCGGTGATCAAGCATTACAAGGGCGTCTGCCATCTGTACGTGGACCGTGCCGCCGATCCCGCGCGTGCACTGGGCCTGCTGGTGGACGGCAAGTGCAGCCGCCCCTCGGCCTGCAATTCGCTGGAGACGCTGCTGGTGCATGCCGAGATCGCGCCGACGTTCCTGCCGTTGGTGGCGCAGGCACTGGCCGGGCAGGGCGTGCAGGTCCGTGCCGATGCGGTGGCGCGGCAGTGGTTGCCCGAGGCCGGGCCGGCCAGCGACGACGATTACGCCGCCGAGTACCTGGACCTGATCATCGCGGTGCGCGTGGTGAAGGACCTCGATCAGGCACTGGCGCATATCCAGCAGTACAGCTCGGACCATACCGAAGTGATCGCCACCGAGGACGCGGTCGCCGCCGAACGCTTCGTGCAGGCGCTGCGGTCGGCCGTGGTCATGGTCAACGCATCATCGCGGTTCTCCGATGGGGGCGAGCTGGGCCTGGGCGCGGAGATCGGCATCTCCACCACCCGGCTGCACGCCTATGGCCCGATGGGACTGGAAGCGCTGACCGTGGAGCGTTTCGTCGTCCGCGGCGAAGGTCAGACGCGCGCGTGACCGGGTAGAGCCGGCCAGCGGCCGGCACTACCGGTTTGTCGGCACCCGCGCGATTACCCGTATGCGACCGCCAATGCCCCCGCGGTGACCCGTACCGGCCGCGCGTGCTCGTCCATGTGCAGCGTCACCGACTTTCCATCGGCCAGCGACGCGGCCACGGCCACGCTCGCGCCGAGGTCGTGTGCGATCTCGGTGCGGGTCACATCGTCATGCGGCAGCCGACGTTCCTTCCCCGTGAAGCGCATGCGGTTGTACTCGGCCCAGGCGATCAGCAGCGCCGCGCAGCAGAGCAGCATCACCGGCAGGGCGATCACCACGAACGGGTCGATCGTCTGCTTCTGTTCGTACAGTTGCGCCCAGGCCATCTGCCCGCCCAGCAGCCACGAGATCAACGTCACCAGCGGTGCCCACAGATAGAAGTAGAACGCCCAGAAGGCGATGGTCACAAAGCCCCAGGCGGTGCGCTGCAGGCGTGGCTGCCGGCGCGGTTTCTGGATCAGCCGCGAGTCGAAGCGGCGGGTGGATTTGACGGTGTTCATCGGATACCCCGGTCAGGACTGACCCAGACCGCGCGCTTGCCACGACGTTTGAAGATCGTCTTGGGGAACGCCACCAGGGTCGTGAACAGACTGATGAGCCAGTACGCCATCGGGTACCAGATCACCCAGAAGTAATTACGTCCTATATGCGTTTCGTAACGGCGGTCGATGATCAGGCTGCTGGCGAACTGCAGCAGGCAGACCAGGGCCAGGATCACGCCATGCCACTGCGGCAGCAGCGTGGCGATGTACAGATCAGGCGGCAGCTCCATGAACTTGCCCAGCGCCCACAGCACGATGATCGCCAGCATCGTGTACGCCCACAGCACGCTGAGGATGTACTCCATCAGCACCCCCCACATCCGCCGCTTGCGCCAGTGGAACAGCGAGCCGCCGTGCCGCAGCAGTACTTCCACGCCGCCCTGGGCCCAGCGCAGGCGCTGCCGCCACAGTCCCTTCAGCGTTTCCGGCATCAGGATGAAGCACAGCGCATTGGGCTCGTAGCGGATGTCCCAGTGGTCCAGCTGCAACCGCCAGCTGATGTCGATGTCCTCGGTGACCATGTCATCGGACCAGTAACCGATGCGATGCAGGGCGGTACGACGGAACGCGGCGATCACCCCGGAGATGGTGAAGATGCGCCCGTATACCCGCTGCGCACGCTTGATCATGCCGATGATCGAGGAGAACTCGGCCACCTGCAGCCGGCCCAGCAGGGTGGATCGGTTGCGGATGCGCGGGTTGCCGGTGACCGCGCCCACGCGTGGGCCCGAGGTGAGATGCCAGACCATCCAATGCGTGGCGTACTCCTCCAGCATCGCATCGCCATCAATGCAGACCAGGAACTCCGAGCGCGCCGCCAGCGCCCCCATGCGCAGCGCGTTGGCCTTGCCCATGTTGCGGTCCAGGTGCAGGACACGCAGCCGGGGATGCAGGGCGGCCAGGGCATCCAGGCGTGCCCCGGTGTCGTCGCTGCTGCCATCGTTGATGGCGATCACTTCGAAGTCCGGGTAGTTCTGCCTGAGTGCGGAGTCGAGCGTGTCCTGCAGGTTCTCCGCTTCGTTGTGGCAGGGGATCAGGATCGAGGCGGACGGGTAGACCGCCATCGGCGGCGGATCATTGCGATCGCGCGCCTTGCGTTCGCGCCGGAAGAAGTAATACAGGCCGCCGGACATCCAGAAGAACGCCATCACCATCGGGTAGAAGAAGGCGAACTGGAACAGAATGTAGAGAAGAGGATGCATGGCGACCTCACTTTTCCTCGTACGGGAAGCTGCGGGCCGACATGGCCGCGCGGGCGTCATACGTGGAGGGACGTCCGGCGATGAAGTCATCCGGATACCAGGAGAAATGGCGCACGCCCTGCGCCTGCAGGCGACGGATCTGCGCGCGCAGGCGGTCGCCGGGGATCGGCTTGCCGGTGCGCCAGTCCAGCGTCTGCAGCTCGAACATCGTCTGCGACAACTGCGGATCGTGCTGCTTCACCGCCACCACCAGCCGGTCCAGCCAGCGTTCCGGGCTGCGGCTGCCTTCCATCCACGGCATCGCCATCAGCGCGGTGTGGTCGTAGGCCTTGTTGAACAGGTCCAGGCGCTGGGCGAACCAGCTCGCGCTCTGCGGTTCCAGCACGGGCTGGGCATACAGGTTGCGCACGGTGCCCAGTTTCGGGCGCCAGCGCTGCGCGGCAGTGCGCAGCTCCAGGGTGAAATCGATCAGCGCCTGGGTACGTGCACCGTCATCACCTTCCTGCGGCAGCCGGGTCAGCTCGGTGTCGCGCAGGTAGGCGTCATCGTGGAACAGCAGACCCTCGAAGTACGCGTTGATCGCGAGATCTTCGTAGATGTCATCGATGATCCGACGCACCTGCGGCCGGGTGAAGTCCAGCCGGAAGATGCCGTCGCTTTCCGGGCTCTCGATGGCCAGCGCCCTGCGGATGGCCGGATCCTTGAGCTCGTAGCCCAGTACCGGCAGCCAGGCGAACACCTTGACCCCGGCACGCGTCTTGAGCTGCCACGCCACCCGGTTGAACAGGTCCGCGCGCATCGGCAGATGCCGGTTGGGGAAGTACAGCGCATCGGCCGAGCCGTTGCCGTCCGGGTCGGCGAAGGCCTGCAGGAACACGTGGGTCGGGCCGATCTTCTTGACCCGGTCGATCAACGCATCCAGGTTTTTGCCCTGTTGCACCGGGTCGGCATCGTAGACCGCATCCAGGTCGATCTGCAGCGCACGCATCCCATCGCGTTCCACATCGCGACGCAGTTCGTAGGCCAGCTGCACCACGGTCGGGTTGTTGGTCACCAGCAGGCGCGCCAGGCCGTGCAGATCGCGCTTGACCGGGGTGCTGCGGCCTTCCAGATCGAACGAGACCGGCATGCCCAGCTGCTCGGCGATATCGTTGCTGAGCGCGTTGTACGCGGCGTATGGCCACACGATCGCCTTCGGGCTGACACCGACATTGCGCTGGATGCGTTCCACGCTGCGGCCCAGATCGGCGCGCAGGCGGGCCTCGTACTCGGCCGCGCTTTCATAGGTCCTGCGGGTCGGGTCGTAGATGTGCGTGATCACCGCCGGCGTCGAGTTGCCCTGCGGGTTGGACTGCACGCCGTGGTGCAGGTTGTCGGTGTGGCTGGCCAGTTCGATCAGCCCGCTTTTCTGCATCTCGCGCAGCTGCGCCCAGGTCAGGAAATCCTCGCGGGTGAAGGGGCGGTAGCCGTAGTCGATCTGGCGCCCGGCCGGCATGTCCACGTAGTCGGTGATCACCGCGACCAGCGCCGGATAGTTGTAGGCGCGCAGCAACGGGAACACTTTGCTGTACACGCTGCGCAGCCCGTCATCGAAGGTCAGCAGCACCGGCTTGGGCGGCAGGGGCGTGCCGCCCTGTGAGGCGGTGATCAACTGCGACAGCGAGACCGGGTGGTAGCCATGCGCGGACAACCAGTCCAGGTGCGCAGCAAAGTTCTGCGTGCTGACCGCATACGCATCCGGGTCGCCGCGCTCGGCCACCTCGTCGCGGATGTCGTGATAGCTCAGCACCAGCAGGCCGTTGTCGGCGGCATCGAGTGCGGCCGGCGGCTGTTGTGCCTGTGCCGGCAGCACCACGGCGAGCAGGGCCAGCAACAGCCAGTGGGACCAGCGCTTCATGTCGATGTGCCGCATCTCATTCTCCCCACCGCAGGCCGGCATCCAGGCCGATGTGTCGCTCACGCTGTCCGTCATAGACCGGTCGCGACCAGCGGATGCCGTATTCGAAAATGCGGCCCTCGCCGAGCTGCCATTCGTGGCGGTACTCGGCCGAGGGCACGATCGCGCTGCCATAGCCCTGCTGCCAGTACTGCCCCACCGAAACGGTCAGGCGATGGCGGAAGTGGCGTTCGTAGTGGCGCCACAGCTGCTGGTCCACGCGCAGGCCGATCTCCACCGAGCGATCTTCGGAGGGGTTGAAGTAGGGCACGTCGTCGCGGCTGCCGCGGCTGGCGTACAGGCTGCCGAGGCCGTCCACGAACACGGTCGGCCGGGTCATCAGGCGCTGTTCGATGGCGGTGCTGACGGTGTCGCGGCGGTTGCCGTCGTCGTAGCGGAACCGGCTGGCGCCCAGGCTCCAGTGGGTCCGCTCGTCGCGCCGGTAGTCGGCCGCCAGCGCGATGCTGTCGGCGGTGATGCCGGAGACGCGCGCCTGCATCGAGGCGTCCGGGTCGTTGCGTGCGGCGGTGATGCCCGCATGCCACTGATCGCTGAACTGCCAGCCGAACCCGGCGCTCAGGCCGGTCTCGCCGATGTGGTCGTTGGCGCGGTGGATGAACGCTTCCGCATCCGCGCGGCCGTAGCGGTAACGCGTGCCCACGCCGATCCGCAGCGGGTCGATGCTCTCGTCCTGGAAATCCACGCTGCGCCGGTCGGCGAACGCGACCAGGCGCCAGCGGTCGTCGAGTACCGGGGACTGCACTTCCACGCCATAGCGGCCGTCGTCGTTGCCCAGCGGCGACGCACCGCCACCGCCGGAGCTGCGGCCACCTTCGGCGTAGGCATGCCACTGCCAGCCACGGTGCGCGCGCCAGCTGCGGTCCATGCGCTGCACGGACGGCTGGTTGGGATAGGCGGCAAGCACGGTGTCGTGGATCGGCCGCGCCAGATCATCGCGCTGCACCTGCACGTAAGCGTCGTACTGCCCAAGGCGCGCCGGCACATCGCGCGGGTCCAGCGTGTTGGCCATGCTGTAGCGCTCCAGCGCCCGCCGCGGCCAGCCGCGCATCAGGTAGACGTTGCCCAGCGAGGATTGCGTGCCGGTGTTGCCGGGCCCGACCTCGACCATCTTTTCCAGATCGCGCTGGGCGGTGGGTAGATCGCCGCTGTAGGCGCGCACCATGGCCAGGTTGAGGTCGGCCTCGTAGCGCGGCCAGTTGGGGTACGGCGCCTTGGCCCCGTTGGCCCAGCGCCAGGCCGGCTCATCGGCCTGCCAGCGCGTCAGCAGGGTGATCGCGGTCTCGGCCTGCTCGTCTTCCAGATACGCATATGCGAGCTCGGAGCGGGCTTCCGGCAGCGACGGATCGGCCTTGAGCGCCGCCTCCAGCACCGGGATCGCTTCGTCCGGATGCTGGGTGGACATCAGCGAATCGCCGACCGCTGCCAGCAGATAGTTGGGGACGGGGTGGCCCTCGGCGAGGAGGTCGCGGTACTCATCGCGCACCTGTGCGTGGCGCCCCAGCCGATTGAGCAGGATCAGGCGGTCATGGCGGATCCGCAACGGCGCCTGCTGCACCGTGGTGCCATCGCGTTCGAGATACTGCTGCATCTGCACCAGCGCGGCGTCGGCTTCGTCCAGGCGGGTGTCTTCGCTGGGGCCATAGGCCAGGCTCCAGCCCACCAGCTTGGCCAGGTAATTGCCTTCCAGCCGTTCTTTCTGGGCGGTGTCGAACAGGTCGGGGCGGGCCAGGTACAGCTGCCACGCGCGGTGCGCGTTGCCGATATCCGAGAGGGTCAATACCTGCAGGCGATACAGCAGGGTGTCGTCAGGTGCCTGCACCCGGGCACGCTCGATCGCCGCCAGTGCATCCAGCCATTGGGCGTGGTCCCGGAACTGGCCGATCTCGGCCAGGGCGTCGGCCCGCGGTTCGGCTGCCCAGGCAGCCGGAGCGGAGAAAGCGAGTGCGGCACATGCCAGGCCGACGCCGAGCGCCAGCGGCCGATGGTCGTACATGGAACCCCCCTTGGAGCATCCTTTCGAATGGCATCAGCGTCATAAACTGTGACGCACATCACATGCCAGTCGTGCCTGACTGCGCGCTTGGTGCCAAATCGCCAAGAACCGGGTACGGCCGATCAGCCCCCGGGTGGTACCCGGAGGGGAAGAACAAGTCGTTGAAATACTGACGTTTCCCGCCATGTCGCCCGCATGGGGAACGCACGCCGTCGCGATGAAGCTGTTCATCCCACTGGCGTCGCCAGGGGCGCCGAACATGGCCCGGTGCAGCACACCGGGTCAGTTAACGACACGCTACGTCAGCTGTTGCGCACAGCGCGTGTAGATGGACGCAGCGGGTCACTCACCACTGGTCTTCGAGCTTCTGCGGCTTGCAGGCAACCCAGGAGGCGCACAACAGCACCACCGCGCACAGCACCAGGAAGCCGAACGGCAGGTGCCAGCCGCCGCTGACCGCATGCAGCCAGCCGAACAGGAACGGGCCCAGGCAGCTGAACGCATAGCCCACGCCCTGCATGAAACCGGACAGCGCCGCCGAACCGGCCGGGGTGCGGGTGCGCAGGTTGATCAGGGTCAGCGCCAGCGGGAAGGTCGACGGCCCGATGCCGAGCAGCACCGCCCACAGCCACGGCGCCTTCATCGGGGCGAACAACAGGCCGGCGAAGGCGATCAGGAAGGCGCTGAAGCCGATCAGTACCAGCCCGAAGGGATTGCGCAGGCGCACGGCCAGCGCCGGCATGGTCAGCGATGGCAGCAGGCCGCAGGCAGCGAAGATGGCGACCATGATGCCGCCGAAGGCCGGCGTGGCACCGGCTTCGACCACGATCCGCGGCAGCCAGGTGAACATCGAATAGGTCATCAGCGAGGTCATGCCGAACATCAGGGTCATGCCCCACGCCAGCGGCGTCTTCCAGACCTTGCCGTGCGGCGCGCTGGACGGGTCGTTGGCGGCGCTGATCGTGTCCGGATGCGGGCGCGCACGCGAGAGCATCAGCCACGGCAGCGCGGCGGCCAGCGACATCAGCGCCCAGATGCCCAGCGACACGCGCCAGCCGGCCTGCTGCGCGACCGGCACCGCCAGCAGTGCCGGCATCATCGTGCCGATCTGCAGCACGGTGATGTAAAGCGTGCTCATGGTGCCCACGCGGTTGGCGAAGTAGCGCTTCACCAGCGGCGGTACCACCACGTTGCCGATGCCCATGCCAGCCAGCGCCACCACCGAACCGAACAGCAGGCTGCCCACGCCGCCGGCCATCGAGCGCAGCAGCAGGCCCACGGTGGCCAGGCTCATCGCCAGCAGCGCGGTGCGCTCCAGGCCCAGGCGGCGCGCCACGGCCGGGGTGGTGACGCCGAACAGCGCGAAGGCCGCGGTGGGCAGCATGCCGAGCACGCCGGTCATCGTGGTGCCGAAGCCGAACGTCTGGCCGAGCACATCCAGCAGCGGGGTCAGCGAGGTGACCGCAGTGCGCAGGTTCAAGGCGGCCAGCAGGATCGCGGCAAACGCCAGCAGGCGTCCGTGCAGCAGGGACTGGGACGGTGAGGTGGGGTGAGTCATCAGCATGTTTCCTGACAGGTGGCGCACCGCGGCCATGCCGGCGCGCGGGTGCAACGGCAGAGACCGGCCAGCGGCCGGCATCTGCGGGGTAGGGGACTGGGCCGGCGCCGAAGGCGAGGCCAGGACCGGCCATTGTACGGGTTCGATCCCGGCAGGTCGCGCCGGGAGCCGCCAGGGCCCCCATGACATGCGATATGCAGCACTGCATGATGTCCCACGGGGATACGCAGTCGATATCCCGCATGCCAGAAGCAAGGCGGCTGCGGACAACCAGGATGAAATGCATGAGGCAGGTTCGGAGGCAAGGACATGCGAGGGGGTACACCTCGCTGCTGGTGGCGACTCTACTTCTTACGGTGGCAGGCTGTGCCACTGCTCCTGCCGTGCCTGGCCAGGTAGCGACGGCGGACAGGGGACCCATTCCGGCGGGTTCCGTCCGGGTCATGCCCACCCGGCAGTACTGGCGCAAGGCCGGTACCAGCAAGGCCGAGGCGGACCGGGTGCGGCAACGATGCAGTCAGGAGATGCGCAACGACGCAGAGTACGCGGGGCTGCTCAAGGAGGGTGCTGTGATCACGAAGGTCTGGCATGCCGAACGCACGGCTGCCCAGAAGAAGCGGTACAGAGAGATCAACGCCCGGCTGGGCCAGCTTTACGACGCATGCATGATCGGCAACGGGTTCGAGTTCGTCCGTCGTGGATTCCCGGTGGAGTAGGAGCGATGTCAACGACGCTGCTGTTCGTACGAAGGGGTTTCATTGGTGTGATGGCGGTACTGGGAGTGCTGCTTGGCCTGACCGCCTGTGGCGCAGGTGGCATGTGGATGAATGGACATCCCGCTGCGACCCGGCACCTGGTCCCGCCGGGCCACGACTGGAGCAGGCCGGACGCGGGCACGCTGGTGCGTGACATGGATTGGCAGGCCTGTGGCGGCCAACGCAGTGGGAACATCTCGCCGGACCGGCAAGGTGCCACGGGCAGGGAAACGGCCGATCTTTCCCGCGACACGCTCTACGCGGCACAGCGCTGCATGTTGGGGAAAGGCTACCGCTACACCGGTAGCTGCAAGGGCGACATTCCGAGCCGCTATCCGGCGTGTCAGGCCCGCCCATCGCCCTGATTGCTGACGTGCCTCAATCGACAGACACAAAAAAACCCGGAGGACACTGAAGTCTTCCAGGCTTGATTGTGACCATCAAATGGTCGGGGAGACAGGATTCGAACCTGCGACCTCTACGTCCCGAACGTAGCGCTCTACCAGACTGAGCTACACCCCGTAAGGAGCCGCCTATTGTATCGATCCCGCCGGTCGGCGGCAAGGGGGGATCGCGTTTTTCACCTTCGGTGCCGTGTTGCCACGGCCCTTGATAAAGAAGCCTGGAAACGTGTTCCCAGGCTTCAATACGACCACCGAAGTGGTCGGGGAGACAGGATTCGAACCTGCGACCTCTACGTCCCGAACGTAGCGCTCTACCAGACTGAGCTACACCCCGAAGGAGCCGACAAGGATACGGTGTGAAGACCCGATCGGCAACCTTTTTTTAGCCTTCTTCGTGATCCGTGCGGCTCTGCTCGCGGGCTTCGAACCACATGCCGTTGAGGATGGCCACGACCGAAGCCAGCCCTGCACCCAGAATCCAAGCGAAGTACCACATGGTAAGTCTCCTATCGCGCCGTGGGGCGCATCAGTAAGCGTTGGGGTTGTCGCCCATCTCTTCGGCCGTGGTCTTGCCCTTCATCACGCGGTAGACCCAGGAGGTGTAGGCGATGATGATCGGCAGGAAGATGGCCGTGGCGATCAGCATGATCCCCAGGGTCAGGTGGCTGGAGGAGCTGTCCCAGACCGTCAGGCTGGAGCCCGGCTGGCTGGAGGAGGGCAGCAGGAACGGGAAGATCGCAAAACCGACGGTCAGGATGATGCCGGCGATCGAAGCACCCGAGGCCAGGAAGGCCAGGCCACCCCGACGGGCCCGCAGCAGCACCGCGCTGGCCAGGGCGCCGAGCAGCCCGAGGATCGGGGCCAGCAGGGTCAGCGGCATGCTCTGGTAGTTGCGCAGCCAGCCACCGGCCACCGCACCGACGGCAGCAGTCTTGAGCAGCGGGTTGGTCGGGCCGTCGGTGACCACCTGCGAGGTGATCTGATAGCCCGGCAGGCCGAAGGCCACCCAGACGCCGGCCAGGGCGAACAGCACGAAGGTCAGCACCGCCGCGATGCTGCCGTAACGGGCCGAGCGCTCGGCCACCGGGCCATCGGTCTTGAGCACCAGCATCGCTGCACCATGCGAGACCACCATCGCCACACTCACCAGGCCGGCCACCAGGGCGAACGGGTTGAGCAGACCGATCAGGGTGCCGGTGTAGAAGATGCGCATGCTGTCATCGAAGTGGAACGGCACGCCGACCAGCACGTTGCCCACCGCCACGCCAGCAATCAGTGCCGGCAACAGGCCACCGACGAACAGCGCACGGTCCCAGTTCTCACGCCAGCGCTTGCCGGGCATCTTGCTGCGGTACTTGAAGGCGACCGGGCGCAGGATCAGCCCGAACAGCATCAGGAACACCGCCAGGTAGAAGCCGGAGAAGCTGACCGCGTACAGCGGCGGCCAGGCGGCGAAGATCGCACCGCCACCGAGCACCAGCCACACCTGGTTGCCTTCCCACACCGGGCCGACGGTGTTGATCACCAGCCGGCGTTCGTCATCGGTCCTGGCCACGAACGGCAGCAACGTGCCGACGCCGAGGTCGAAACCGTCCATCACCGCCCAGGCGATCAGCAGGATGCCGAGCAGCAGCCACCAGATCACGCGGAGCGTGGTGTAATCGAGTCCAATGAATTCCATCTGGGTTCTCCTGCCTTACGCCCGACCGTGGGTCGGCGCAGCGGCATTGGGGGAAAGGGACGTGGCTGCAGCCTGCAGCGACGGCAGGATGTCGTCCGGGCCCTTGCGGATCGCCTTGAGCATCAGCTTCACTTCGATGACCAGCAGCACCGTGTACAGGGCGGTGAATACCGCCAGCGTGGTCAGGATTTCATGCAGGGCCAGGCCCGAGGCGGCGTAGAAGGTCGGCAGCACGCCGTCCACCGCCCACGGCTGGCGACCGTACTCGGCCACGAACCAGCCGCATTCGATCGCGATCCACGGCGCCGGCAGCGACCACAGGGCGAGCTTGAGGAACCAGCGCTTGTCCTGGAAGTTGTGGCGGCACGAGTAGTAGAAGGCCAGCGCGAAGAAGGCGATCAGGTAGAAGCCCAGGCCCGCCATGATGCGGAAGGTCCAGAACAGCGGGGCGACCCGCGGCACGGTATCCATCGCGGCCTTGGAGATTTCTTCCGGGGTCGCGTTGAGGATGTCCTCGCGATAGCGCTTGAGCAGCAGGCCGTGGCCCAGATCCTGCCAATGGCGGTCGAACATCTCGCGCGCTTCGACGTCGTTCTTGTCCTTGCGCACGCGTTCCAGTGCACCGTAAGCCAGCTGGCCACCGCGGATGCGGTTTTCGGCACGCCCCACCAGTTCCAGGATGCCCGGGATCGGCTGGTCCAGCGAACGGGTGGCGATCAGCCCCATCAGGTACGGGATCTTGATCGCGTAATCGTTGGTATGGGTGGTCTGGTTCGGAATGCCGAAGGCGGTGAAGTCGGCCGGGGCACGCTCGGTTTCCCACATCGCTTCGATCGCGGCCAGCTTCATCTTCTGGTGTTCGCTGGCGGCATAACCGCTTTCGTCACCCAGCACCACCACCGACAGCGAGGACAGCAGGCCGAAGGCCGCCGCCACTGCGAAGGAGCGGCGGGCCATGTCCTTGTGCTTGTTGCGCAGAAGGAACAGGGCGCTGATCGACATCACGAACACCGCGCCGGTCACGTAGCCCGCACTGACCGTATGCACGAACTTGGCCTGCGCCACCGGGTTGAACAGCACGGCGGCGAAGTCCACCACCTCCATGCGCATCGTTTCCGGGTTGAAGATCGCGCCGGTCGGGTTCTGCATCCAGCCGTTGGCGATCAGGATCCACACCGCCGAGAGGTTGGTGCCCAGGGCCATCAGCCAGGTCACCGTGAGGTGCTTGACCGGGGTCAGCCGCTTCCAGCCGAAGAAGAACAGACCGATGAAGGTCGCTTCCAGGAAGAACGCCATCAGGCCTTCGATCGCCAGCGGTGCGCCGAAGATGTCACCGACGTAGTGGCTGTAGTACGACCAGTTCATGCCGAACTGGAATTCCATCACGATGCCGGTGGCGACGCCGATGGCGAAGTTGATGCCGAACAGCGTGCCCCAGAACAGCGTCATCTGGCGCCAGACCTGTTTCCGGGTCATGACGTAGACGCTCTCCATGATGGCCACCATGAACGACAGGCCAAGCGTGAGGGGAACGAAAAGGAAGTGGTACATCGCGGTCAGAGCGAATTGCAGCCGCGACAGTTCTACGACTGTCTGATCAATCATGGCCTGGCTACCTCGTGGGTTTTGCCGTTTCAGGTGGCGGGAAGGGGGGTCTACGGGGTGAATTCTGTGACCAGCAACTTCAAACAGCCTTGATTCAGATCAATGTACAAAGACACTCGCGCGGGGATCGTATGCGCTCCCATCCCTGCGACCGCTGGCCGCACGGGGACGGGGCCAGCACCTACTACAATCGACGGAACCTCCCTGTGGCCGCCAGTGACCTGTTTTGAGCATACCCCCCGACGCGCCCCTTGGTGAGACAACCGCCCTGCGCCGACAGCGCCTGCACTGGCTGGGCGGGCTGGCAACGGCCGCGCACGGCAAGCAGCGCCTCGCGGCGATCTGCATCTGCCTGTCCGGCGCATTGCTGATCGGGCAGGCCGCCGCCATCGCCTGGCTGATCCAGGCGGTGCTGGTCGATCATCGCCCGTTGGCCGAGGCCACGCCGGTGCTGCTGGGACTGCTGGCGGTGCTGGGGATCCGCACCCTGCTCGGCAGTGCGACCCAGGCCGCGGCCGGCGATGTCGCCGATGCGGCGCGGCTCGCCCTGCGTGAACGGGTTTATCAGCGACTGCTGGGGCGCGGTCCGCTGTGGCTGCGCCAGCAGCGCACCGGCGAGTTGGGCGAGCTGATGCTGGCGCATTCCGATGCGATTGAGAATTATTACTCCGGCTATCAGCCGGTCCGCATCGAAGTGGTGGTGGTGCCGTTGCTGATCGCCATCGCCGTGGCCTGGACCGACTGGGTGGTCGCGCTGATCCTGCTGTTCACCGCGCCGCTGGTGCCGTTCTTCATGATGCTGGTCGGCTGGGGCGCAGAAGCGGCCGGCCGCGCGCAGCTGGGTGAACTGGCGCGGATGAGCGGTCACTTCGCCGATCGGATCAAGGGACTTGGCCTCCTGCGTCTTTACGGGCGGGGCGAGGCGGAGCTGGACGGCGTGGCGAGCGCGGCAGAAGGCGTACGCGAGCGCACCCTGAAAGTGCTGCGGATCGCCTTCCTCTCTTCGACGGTGCTGGAGTTCTTCGCCTCGGTCAGCGTCGCGATGGTCGCGCTGTACCTGGGCCTGAGCTATCTCGGCCTGATGTCGCTGCATGCGCAGGTGCCGACGCTGGGCGTGGGCATGTTCTGTCTGCTGCTGGCACCGGAGTTCTACGCGCCGCTGCGGCGATTGGCCGCGCACTATCACGACCGCGCCAACGCACTTGCCGCGGCGGCCGAAGTGGAGCGCCTGCTCGGCGAACTGCCTGCCGCCGCCGTTGTCGATGACGCACCGCCCGCCACCGCGCGCGTCCCGGAGCTGCTCGAACAGCACGCGCCGCCGGTGGTCGTACGCGACGTGAGCCTGCGTCCGCTCGGTGCGCACCACGATGTGGTGCAGCACCTGTCGTTCCAGATCGAGCCCGGGCAACGCGTGGCGCTGGTCGGCCCCAGCGGCAGCGGCAAGAGCACGTTGCTGGAAGCACTGGCCGGATGGTTGCCACCCCGCGAGGGCAGCATCGTGCTGCGCCCGGGGCTGGACGTGGGCTATGCCGGGCAGCGCCCGTATCTGTTCCACGGCACGATTGCCGACAACCTGCGCCTGGCCGCGCCCGGTGCCACCGATGCGCATCTGCGCGCCGTGGCCGAAGCCGCCCAGGTGATGCGCTTCGCGGCCGCACTGCCGCAGGGGCTGGACACGGTGATCGGTGAGCGCGGCTTCGGCTTGTCAGGCGGCGAGGCGCGCCGCATCGGTCTGGCCCGGCTGCTGCTGCGTGATCCGCACCTGCTGCTGCTCGACGAGCCGACCGCCTTCCTCGATCCCGCTACAGAAGCCGATCTGCTGCGCACCCTGGCGGCATTCGCACGCGGGCGCAGCGTGGTGATCGCCACCCACAGCGAGACCGCGATGCGCTGGGCCGACACCCGCTTGACCCTGACCGCCGGCGGCGCGCGGCTGGCTTCGGAGGTAACACCATGAAGGCTGCGCACATCGATTCGCTGAAGGGTGTGTTCGCGCGGCATCGCGGCCGCCTGCTGCTGACCGTGCTGCTGCTGTGGACGACGATGCTGGCCGGCACCGCATTGCTGGGGCTGTCCGGTGGTTTCCTGACCGCCGCTGCCTTGGCCGGGGCGGCCGGGCTCGGCAATGGCTTCAACTTCTTCTCGCCCTCGGCGGGCATCCGCGGGCTGACCATGGCGCGGATCGTGTCGCGCTACTTCGAAAAGCTGGTGGGCCACGATGTCACCCTGCGCATCGCGCGTGATCTGCGCGTGTGGTTCTTCCGTCGCGCGCTGCCGCTGGCACCGGCGCGCCTGGCAGGGGTGCGCACCGGTGAGCTGCTGGCGCGGCTGATGTCGGATATCGGCGAGGTCGACGGCCTGCTGGTGCGCGCGATCGGCCCGCTGCTGGCGCTCGGTGGCATCTCGCTGGTCGCGGTGGTGTCGGCCGGCATCATCCATCCGCCCGCGGCCGGTCTGCTGGCGGTGCTCGCCCTGCTGATCGGCATCGGCGTGCCGTGGTTGACCGTGCGCGGCGCCGCCGACCAGGAACGCGACCGCGCGCTGCACCGTGCGCAGCTGCGCACCCAGTCGTTCGAAGGGCTGGAAGGCGCGGCCGATCTCGCCGCGCTGCAGGCCCGCGAGCATTGGAACCAGCGCGTGCTGGTGGCAGCCAAGCAGCTGAAGTCGCGTGACAAACGTCGCCGCTGGCGGCTGATCAGTGGCAACGCACTGCATGGCCTGTGCGCCGCCGGTGGCCTGGTCGGGATGCTGTGGCTGGCACTGCATGCCTTCGAACGCGGCAGCGTGGATGCGGCGCTGGCCGCTGCGCTGGTGTTCCTGACCGTTGCACTGCTGGAGCTGTGGGCCGGCATCGGTCTGGCCTGGCAGTCGTGGTTGTCGGGCCGCGTCGCCGCGGTGCGGCTGGAGGCCATCGTGGACCAGGCGCCGGGCGTGGTGGAAGCCGACGCGCCCGTGGCCGTGCCGTCGGCGCCCGCGACGCTGCGGTTCGATCAGGTGGTGTTCCGCTGGCCCGGCCAGGCGCGCGTGCTGCTGGACCAGGTGCAGTTGCAGCTCGCCCCGGGCGAACGGATCGCGATCCGCGGTGACAGCGGCAGTGGCAAGACCACGCTGTCGTCGCTGCTGCTGCGGCTATGGGATCCGGAGGCCGGCAGCGTGCGTTACGGCGATACCGATATCCGCCGCTTCGCCCAGGCCGACTGGCATCGCCAGATCGCCTGGCTGCCGCAGAACGCGCCCGTGTTCGCCGGCACCGTGGCCGACAACCTGCGGCTCGGCGATGTACAGGCCAGCGACGCGCGCTTGTGGCAGGTGCTCGCGGAGGTTCGTCTGCACGCGTGGGCCGAGCAGATCGGCGGTTTGTCGGCGTGGGTCGGCGAGAACGGCGCGACCATGTCAGCCGGACAGGCACGGCGCCTGGCGCTGGCGCGCGCGCTGCTGCGTGACGCACCGATCCTGCTGCTGGACGAGCCGACCGAAGGCCTGGATGTGGACACCGCGCATGCGTTGTTGCATGACATGGTGGCCGCGCTGGGCAACCGCAGTCTGCTGATGATCACCCACGACGAATTGCCGGAGGGCATCGTGCATCGCAGTCATCGTCTGCGCGATGGGACGCTGGAAGGGTAACGGCGGACGCCATCCATGCCTGGCGAGGAAAGCCATCCACGCATGGGGTGGATCTACCCGAGGAGGCTGCCGTCGTGGATCAGCCATCCCAGGGCCACGAGGTTGATCGCCACTGTCGTCCAGAACACCTGCTGGAAGGAGGCTTTGCGGTTCTTGTGCCGCAACATCGCCTGTGCCATCAACGCACCCGGCCAGCCACCGAGCAGGGCAAGGCCCTGCAAAGTGCTCTCCGGTGTCCGCTGACGATCGTGCTGCGCCGCGGATTTGTCATGCCAGTACCAGGCAAACGTGACCACGCTCAGGGCCAGGTAGATGCCCGGCACCCATGACGGCCAACGTTGCCACATCGCCACGGCAGTGATGCCGGCGAGGAACACCAGCGCGATGGCCGTGCGTGGCAATCTATCCGGCCCCGCGCCGCGCGCTGCGGCCCGCGCGCCAGCATGTGCGCCAGGACGTGCGCCATCTCGGGCCAGCGCAAACCGCACCGCAGTCGCATTGCGGCGCCCCTGCGCATCGGTCTGGACGTCATAGGTGATCACATCGCCCAGCGCCGGCCGCCGATCGCGTGCGGAGAACGCACGGATGTGGACGAAACAGCGCTCGCCACCGCCATGGGGCTGCACGAAGCCGAAGCCGCGCGCGTCGTTCCACTCGCTGATCTTTCCTTGAAGGCGCATGGGTAAACTCAGAGGGAGGACAGGAAGCCGCTGACCGCCGGGCCAAACCGGGCGAAGTCGACCAGGAAGGCATCGTGGCCCTGCGGCGAATCCAGCCCGATGAACTGCGCGTCGGCGCCACCGGCGCGCAGGCCATCGGCGATCTGCTGTTGCTGCTGTACCGGGAACAGGATGTCGGTGTTGGCGCCGATCGCCAGCGCCTTGTCCACCTGGATTTTCGCCAGCCCGGCCATGACGTCGCCGTCGGCATATTCGGCCAGGTCGAACCAGTCCATCGAGCGGCTCAGGTACAGATAGCAGTTGGGATCGAAGAAACGCACGAAGCGGCGGGCGTGGCCTTCCAGGTAGCTTTCCACCTGGAACTCCAGGCCGAACGGATCGTCATCGGCCTGGTCCGAATCCAGGCGCACGCGGCCGAAGCGGCCATCCCATTCCAGTGCGGAGCGGTAGGTGATCACGCCGAGCTTGCGCGCCATGCGCATGCCCGATTCCGGGTAGGCTTGGTCGGTGTAGCGACCGCCATTCCACTGCGGGTCGAGCCGGATCGCCTCGCGTTGCAGCGAGCGGATCGCGATCGAGAACGGCAACGCCTGGGCACTGCCGGAAATATTGATATGGCTGCGCGCGATGCCCGGGTGCAGCAACAGCAATGCCAGCGCGGTCATCCCGCCCATCGAGTTGCCGATCACGCAGGCCAGCTCGGTCACGCCCAATGCGCGCACCACCTCGACCGCTGCGCGTGCGCCATCTTCGATCGAGAGTTCGGGGAAGCGCAGGCCGTACAGCTCCCCGGTGGCCGGGTCGATGCTGGCCGGACCGGTCGAGCCCTTGCAGCTGCCCAGCGAGTTCACGCAGATCACGAACCAGCGATCCGTATCGATCGGCTTGCCCGGGCCGACCATCGCCTCCCACCAGCCGGCGGCCGGATTGTCGGCGTTGGCCGCGGCATGCGCGTCCGGCGACAGCCCGGTCACGATCAACACCGCATTGCCGGCGTCCGCGTCGAGCGTGCCCCAGGTCTCGTAGGCGACATGCGCCTCGCGCAGTGCACCGCCGCGCTTGAACGCGAACGGCGAGGGCAGGGCGTGGTAGCGGGTGCCGGGGGGAATGAATTCAGTCATGCGCGCAGTTTAGCCGGGCGCCGCGATGGCGCCGTGGTGGTGGGCGGCACGCTGCGTCGCGGCCGCGCACCGGTCATGGGCGATCGAACACCAGGGGCACCGGCCCGGCGTGGGGCAGGCGCACCCGTACCGGCGCGGTTTCCACGTCGTCCGGCTGGCGGTTGGCCTGGCCCGAACGCGACAGCCGTGCCAGTACCTCGACCTCCTGCAGCTGCGACAGCGTGCTGGTCGGCATCGGGCTGTCGCCATCGCCGAGCGTGACCAGCAGGGGCAGCCGGCTGGCCGGATGCTTCTGCACTGCGACCGGCATCGGCGGGCCGTCCGGCGCGCGTGCGATCACGAAGACCGTGGCGTTGGCCCAGGCCGGATCCATCGCGGTTCCGGGCGCGAAGCGCACCTGCACGGCGAGGGGGTGGTCGCCCGCCGCGGCAGGGGCAGGCGTTTCCACCCGCGGCGGGAGACCAGCAGCGCCACGTGCGATGGCGATCTGCTCGCGCAACGCACGCGCCGCGCCGGGTTCCAGCGTCGGCAGCAGGGCTTCCCAGGCCTTCGCGGCCTCGGCGTCCTGGCCGCGTTGGCGCAGGGCAATGCCGATCAGCCAGCCGGCGCGCTCGCTCTCCGGCGCCAGCGCGTTCGCATGACGCAGCCATTGCAGGGCCTGGTCATCGAACTGTTTGCCCGGCGCGGCCTGCGCGCGCGCCTGCGCCGCTTCGACCAGGATGCCGGGATCGTCCGGCGCGAGCCGCACCGCGCGGTCGAACGCGGCCGTGGCCTCGGCCAGCTTGCCCAGTGCCAGCTGCGAGCGGCCGAGCAGGGCCCAGCCATCGGCGCGTTGTGGGTCTTTCGCCAGCGCCTGTTGCAGCGCCTGCACGCCATCTTCCAGCGTGGCGGGCGCGTCGCTGGTCGCGGTCCGCTCGGCCGCATCCGGCGTGCCGACCAGCAGGTACAGCGCGCCACCGGCCAATCCCAGCGCCAGCATGGCGATCACGAAGGGGCGGTGCGAACCGCCTGCACGCAGCGGCCGCAGTACGAGTGCAGCAAGGGCGGCCGCGAACACCGCGGCACTCAGGGCCATCCAAAGGCTCACCAGCGTTCCTCGCTCTTGTCCATCGGTTGGATCCCGTGGCTGCGACGGCGCACCACCCAGATCAGCACGCCCGCGCCGATCAGCAGCGCCACCGGCGGGCCGAACCAGAGCAGCGCGTTGCGGGCCTCCATCGGCGGCCGGTACAGCACGAACTCGCCATAGCGGTCGACCAGGAACTGCTTGATCTGTGCATCGCTGTTGCCCTGCTGCATCAGTACCAGCACTTCACGGCGCAGGTCGTGCGCGATCTGTGCATTGGAATCGGCCAGCGACTGGTTCTGGCATTGCACGCAGCGCAGCTCGGCGGCCAACGCATGGAAGCGGGCTTCCTCGGCGGCATCGCGGTACTGCAACGGGGTCGGGTCGGAGACGGCCTGCGCCATGACCGGCGAGGCCAATGCCAGCGCCAGCGCGATCAGCGCCACGCCGACCCGGCGGGTCATCCGGTTACGGCGAGGCCGGCAGCTGCGGCTGGGCATTGGCATGGGCACGCTCCACCTTTTCCAGTTCCGGAATCAGCTGGGTATCGATGACGCGCTGGCTGAGCGCGCCGCTGTACTTCCAGCGCACCACGCCACTGGCGTCGACCAGGAAGGTCTCCGGCGCGGCGGTGACGCCCCAGTCGATCGCGGTGCGGCCTTCGATGTCGCTGAGCACCAGCACGAACGGATTGCCCAGCTGTTCCAGCCAGCGCAGCGCATCGGCCGGCTCGTCCTTCCAGTTGTAGCCGATCACGCGCACGCGCTTGGTTTCGGCGAACCTGGTCAGGATCGGGTGTTCGTCGCGGCAGGCCGCGCACCAGCTGCCCCATACATTGAGCACATAGGGCGCGCCGCGCAGTTCAGTACTGCTGACCTTGATCTGCGGATCGTGCAGCACCGGCAGCTCGAAGGCCGGTGCTGCCTTGCCGATCAGCGCCGAGGGCAGCACGTCGCGGTCCGGCGCGCCGGATTTCATCACCCCGTAGATCATCAGCCCCAGCAGCCCGAAGAAGAACAGCACCCCGATGACGATGGCCACGGGCGGCAGCGGACGGGAGGCAGGGCGGGGATCGGACACGGGGAACTCCTAGGGACGACGGAAACGACGATCGGCGGCGGTGACGAAGCCACCCAGTGCCATCAGCAGCGCGCCCAGCCAGATCCAGCGGACGAACGGTTTGATGTGCACGCGCACGGCCCATGCATTGTTGCCCAGCGACTCGCCGAGTGCCACGTAAACATCGCCGTTGAGGCGGGCGTGGATGCCGGCCTCGGTCATCACCTGTCCGCCACTGGCGTACAGGCGTTTTTCCGGATGCAGCAGGGCCAGTTCGCGGTCGTGCAGGAGCACGCGCAGGTGGCCGCGATCGGCGACGTAGTTCGGGCCCTGTTGATGGTCCACGCCTTCGAAGCGCACTTCATACGTGCCCACCACCAGCGACTGTCCCGGTGCGAGCGCGACTTCGCGCTGCACGTTCAAGGCTTCCACCAGCAGCGCACCGGCCAGGAACACGGCCACGCCACCATGGGCGAGCAGCATGCCGACCATCTCGGCGGTGAACCTGCCGTTGCCGCGCAGGCGGGTCCAGACGAAGCGCCCGGTACCGAACGCGACCCAGGCCGCCCCGGTGACACCGGCGGCGGTCTTCAGTGCCCCCTGGGGCGCCATGAAGTAAGCGATCACACCGAGCAGCAGGGCCAGCCCGGCCCACGGCGCGAGCATCGCCACGCGGCGCGAGGCCTGGTCGCGCTGCCAGTTGACCAGCGGCCCGAACGGCAACAGCGCCACCAGCGGCGCCATCAGCACCACGAACAACGTGCCGAAGTAGGGCGGCCCGACCGAGACCTTGCCCAGCCCGAGCGCGTCGGCCAGCAACGGATACAGCGTGCCGAGCAGGACCATGCCGCAGGCCGCGGCGAGCAGCAGGTTGTTGGCCAGCAGCAGCGTTTCGCGCGAGGTCGGCAGGAAGCCGCGGCGCGGATCCTCGCTGGTCAGTGCGCCGGCCCGCAGCGCATACAGCAGCAGTGCGCCACCGATGACCAGGGCCAGGAAGATCAGGATGAAGGTGCCGCGCGAGGGATCGGCGGCAAACGAATGCACGCTGGTCAGCACGCCCGAGCGCACCAGGAAGGTGCCGAGCAGTGACAGCGCGAACGCCGCGATCGCCAGCAGCAGCGTCCAGCTGGCGAAGCTGCCGCGCTTTTCAGTGACGGCCTGCGAGTGGATCAGCGCCGCGCCGGCCAGCCACGGCATGAAGCTGGCGTTCTCGACCGGATCCCAGAACCACCAGCCGCCCCAGCCCAGTTCGTAATACGCCCACCAGCTGCCCAGCGCGATGCCGAGGGTCAGGAAGCCCCACGCTACGTTGGTCCACGGCCGCGTCCAGCGCAGCCAGCGCGCATCCACGCGGCCTTCCAGCAGGGCGGCGATCGCGAATGCGAACGGCACCGCAAAGCCCACGTACCCGATGTACAGCATCGGCGGATGGATGATCAGCCCGGGATCCTGCAGCAGCGGGTTGAGGTCGCGTCCTTCCAGCGGCGCCGGGATCAGCCGCGCGAACGGATTGGAGGTGAAGATCAGGAAGGCGAGGAAGCCGATGCTGATGATGCCGAGCACCCCGAGCACGCGCGCGGAGACGACGGCGGGCAGGCGCTTGGACCACCGTGCCACCGCGCCGCACCACACCGCCAGCACCAGCGCCCATAACAGCAGCGAGCCTTCGTGCGCGCCCCAGACCGCGGAATAGCGGTACGCCAGTGGCAGCAGCGAGTTCGAATTCTCCGCGACATAGCGCACCGAGAAATCCTGGGTCACGAAGGCCACCGTCAACACGCCGAACGCGCCCAGCAGCAACGCCAGCTGGGCATAGGCGGCCGGACGTGCCACCGCCATCCACGTGGCGCGGTCGCGATGGGCGCCCCACAGCGGCAGCACCGTCTGCAGCAGTGCCATCAGCAAGGCGGTGACCAGCAGGATCTGCCCCAGTTCCGGCAGCACTCAGTACGTCTCCGGTGCCGGCACGGGCACATCGTGTTTGGTATGTGCCTGGCCCATCTTGTCGGCCACTTCCTTGGGCATGTAGGTCTCGTCGTGCTTGGCCAGCACTTCCTCGGCGACGAAGCGACCGTCCTGCAGGCGTCCGGTGGCGACCACGGCGGTGCCCTCGGCGAACAGGTCCGGCAGGATCCGCGAGGTGATCACCGGCAGCGTGGCGTCACCATCGGTGACCACGAAGTGCGCATCCAGCGAGCCGGGCGCGCGCTGCAGTGACCCTTTGACCACCATGCCGCCGAGGCGGAACCGGGCGTGATCGCCGGCATCGCCGCGCAGCACTTCGGAAGGGGTGTAGAGGTAGGCGATATTGCGCTGCAGGGCCATCGCCACCAGCGCGGTCGCCAGGCCGGAGGCGAGCACCAGCAGCATCACCCAGAGCAGGCGGCGACGCCGGACCGGATTCATCGGGTCAGCTCCGGCGCCACTGGCGGTGCGCTGCCCGCAACCGCGCGGGCCTGTTGGCGCTGCTGGCGGCGTGCCGCCAGGCGGCGTGCCCAGCGCAGCCGCAGCCAGGAGCCGAGGGCATCACTGCCCAGCACCAGCACGAACACCGCATAGGCGGCCATCACATAGGGCAGGTGGGTCATGCGCGGCTGTCCTCCAGAGGGGCACGGGTGCCTGCCGCGACCCAGGCCTTGCCGGCCTCGCGCAGCAGGTTGTCGGCGCGGGCCTTGGCCAGCAGCGAGCCGGCGAACCACAGCTTGGTACCGATCACCATCAGCCACAGGGGCAGCGCCATGCTGGCATCCAGGGTGGAGTCGCCGAACAAGCGGATGGTCTGGCCCTGGTGCAGGCTGCCCCACCATTCCACCGAATAGCGGATCACCGGCAGCAGGCTCACCCCGACGATGGACAGCAGGCCGGCCGCGCGCGCGGCGCTGCGACGGTCCTCGATGGCGTAATACAGGCCGATCACACCCAGGTACAGGAGCAGCAGGATCAATTCGGTGGTCATGCGCGGGTCCCAGTCCCACCAGGTGCCCCAGGTCGGCTTGCCCCAGATGCTGCCGGTAAGCAGGGTGATCAGGGTGAAGCCGGCACCGAGCGGGGCGCAGGCCATCGCCAGGATTTCGCAGGTCTTGATCCGCCAGATCAGCGCGATCGCCGCGTACAGCGCCATCAGTGCGAACACGAACAGGCTCATCCACGCGCTGGGCACGTGGATGTAGAGGATGCGGAAGCTGTCCAGCTGCTTGGAATCGGCCGGCACCACCGCCAGCGCCTGCCAGATGCCGACCAGCAGCACCGGCACCGCCGCCAGGTAGAACACCCGCGACCAGCGCGCGGCAAAGCGGTCGAAGGTGGGCGGCGAACCGAGTTGGTGGAACCAGCGGACGATCGGGTGCATGCGGCAGTGGCTATCCAACGAAGGGCGACGATGGAACGGACGTGGAGTGGCTCGGCAACGGGTGACGCGGATGCAGGTGACGCTCACAACCCAGCTCACGCCACCGACAGTACGCCATACCGCTCAACTCAGCGAGATGCGGATCGCGGCGGCTGTCGCCAGCGGGGCCAGCACCAGCGCGATCACCAGCCCGGCGCCCAGCATCAGCAGCGCGCCGATCGGGTCCTGGCCGCGTGCGACCGCCGCCACGCTGCCGGCGCCGAACACCAGCACCGGCACATACAGCGGCAGGGCCAGCAGTGCCACGAGAATACCAGAGCGCCGGATGCCGACCGTCAGCGCGGCGACCACCCCGCCGATCAGACTCAGCAAGGGCGTTCCCAGCAGCAACGATGCCAGCAACATCGGCAACTGGTCATGCGGCAGATGCAGCATTTCCGCCAGCAGCGGCGACATCACGATCAGCGGCAGGGCGGTGGTGACCCAGTGCACCAGCACCCGCACCAGCACCAGCCAGGCCAGCGGCACCGGGGCCAGCAACCATTGCTCCAGCGAGCCGTCTTCGGCATCGCTGCGGAACAGGGAGTCCATCGCCAGCTGGCCGGCCAGCAGCACCGCCAGCCACATCACCGCCGCGGCCACGCGTGCCATCGCCTCCGGATCGCGGCCCAGCGCCAGCGCGAACAGCACCACCACCAGCAGCGCGAACAGCAGCGGCTGCAGGGCATCGCCACGGCGCCGCCAGAGCAGGCGCATGTCGCGGGCGACCAGCGCCCGTGCGGTCTGCCACAGACCCGGCTCGGTACCCGGCGCGATCATGCCGCCACGCCCAGGGCCAGCAGGCGCGTACGCACCGGCGGGGCGGCATAGGCGCCGTGGGTTGTGACAAGCGCAGCGCCGCCGCTGCGCAGGTGCGCGGAAATCATGCGGTTCACCAGGTTGATGCCCTCCAGGTCGAGATTGGCGTAGGGCTCGTCGAGCAGCCACAGCGGCGCGGGCGAGAGCCAGATGCGGGCCAGTGCCAAGCGGCGCTTCTGCCCGGCCGACAGCTGCCGCACCAGCGTGTCCTCATACCCGGCCAGGCCGACGATCGCCAGCGCATTGCCGGGCATCTGGCGGGCGCGGCGACCGTGCAGGCCACACAGGAAATGCAGGTTCTCCAGCGTGTCCAGGTCCGGCTTCAACGCGGGCAGGTGGCTGAGGTAGGCCACGTAGTTCGCCCGTTCCTTGTGCCCGGCGCGCTTGCCATCGATCTCGACGTGCCCGCTCTCGGCACGCAGCAGGCCGGCCAGCACCCGCAGCAGGGTGGTCTTGCCGGCACCGTTGTCGCCCTGCACCAGCAGGGCTTCCCCGGCATCGACATGCAGGTCCAAGGGGCCGAAGACGGGTTCGTCGTTGCGACTGAAGCCAAGGCCATGCGCGGCCAGCAACGGAGGGGCGTTCAAAGGGCTCAGGCTTCACACCGGGAGGAGTGTTCATTGTATCGGGGACGGGCGACGTCGTGCCGGCCGCGGCCGGCACGACCGTCATGGCTTCGGGGGATTTCGTACACTTCGTCATCTACCCCCTCGATCCTGCCTGCCGATGCAACCGCAAACCAAGCTGCCCAAGGTGGGCACCACCATCTTCACCGTGATGTCCCAGCTCGCCGCCGAACACGGTGCGGTCAACCTGGGCCAGGGGTTTCCGGATTTCTCCGCACCGCAGCGGCTGATCGATGAAACCATTGCCGCGATGCAGGGCGGGCTCAACCAGTACCCGCCGATGACCGGCGTGGCGCCGCTGCGCCAGGCCATCGCGCAGAAGTCGCTGGATCTGTACGGCGCGCAGGTGGATCCGGATACCGAGATCACCGTCACCAGTGGCGCCACCGAGGCGATCTTCAACGCCATCCACGCCGTGGTCCGCCCGGGCGAGGAGGTGATCGTGCTCGATCCGGCCTACGACTGCTACGAGCCGGCGATCGACCTGGCCGGTGCGCGTGCCGTGCACGTGCCGCTGGACCCGCAGACCTTCGCGGTCGACTGGGACCGCGTGCGTGCCGCGATCACCCCGCGCACCCGGCTGTTGATGGTCAACACGCCGCACAACCCGTCCGGCGCGATGCTGACCGCCGACGACATGCAGGCGCTGGCCGATGTGCTGCGCGGCACCGACATCTACCTGATTTCCGATGAGGTGTACGAGCACATCATCTATGACGGCCGCCGCCACGAATCCTCGCTGCGCCATCCGGAGCTGCGCGAGCGCGCGTTCGTGATTTCCAGCTTCGGCAAGACCTACCACTGCACCGGCTGGAAGATCGGCTACGCGATCGCACCGCCGGCGATGACCGCCGAGTTCCGCAAGGTGCACCAGTACAACACCTTCACCAGCTTCGGCCCGGCGCAGTATGGTTTCGCCGCGATGATCCGTGACGAGCCCGAACACCACCTCGAACTGGGCGCGTTCTACCAGGCCAAGCGCGACCGCTTCCGCGAGCAGCTGCTGACCACGCGCCTGAAGCCTCTGCCGGTGCCCGGCGGTTACTTCCAGCTGGTGGACTACTCGGCCGTCAGCGATCTGCCCGACCACGAGTTCGTGAAATGGCTGACGATCGAGAAGGGCGTGGCGGCGATCCCGCTGTCGCCCTTCTATGAGACCGCGCCCGTCGGCCAGCGTCTGGTCCGCCTGTGCTTCGCCAAGAACGACGCCACGATGGACGCGGCGATCGAACGACTGCGGGCCCTGTGATGCGCACCGCGACCGATCTGCAGGACCTGCGCATTTCCCTGGTCCAGGGCGATACCCGCTGGCACGACCCGGCCGGCAACCGCGCGCATTACGGCGCGCTGCTGGCGCCGCTGGCCGGGCAGACCGACCTGGTGATCCTGCCGGAGACCTTCACCAGTGGCTTCTCCAACGACGCCATCGACAAGGCCGAGGGCATGGACGGCCCGACCGTGGCCTGGATCCGCGAGCAGGCCGTGCGCCTGGGCGCGGCGGTCACCGGCAGCGTGCAGCTGCGGGTGGGCGAGGGCGTCTACAACCGGTTGCTGTGGGCCACCCCGGATGGCGAGCTGCGGTACTACGACAAGCGCCACCTGTTCCGTTACGGTGGCGAGCACGAGCGCTATGCCGCCGGCAGCGAGCGCCTGAGCGTGGAGTGGAAGGGGTGGCGGATCAATCCGCAGGTCTGCTACGACCTGCGTTTCCCGGTGTTCTGCCGCAACCGCTACAACGTGGAGCGCGCCGACCAGCTGGATTTCGATCTGCAGATCTTCGTGGCCAACTGGCCGTCGGCACGCGCCTATGCGTGGAAGACGCTGCTGCGCGCGCGCGCGATCGAGAACCTCTGCTATGTGGCGGCGGTCAACCGGATTGGTGTCGACGGCAATGACCTGCACTACGCCGGCGACAGCGCGGTGATCGATTTCCTCGGCCAGCCGCAGGTGGAAGTGCGCGAACGCGAGCAGGTGGTCACCACGACGATCTCGGCCGCGGCACTGGCCGCCCACCGCGCGCGCTTCCCGGCGATGCTGGATGCGGACAGTTTCAGCCTGCAGGAACGCAGCTGAAACGATAGTGCCGGCCGCTGGCCGGCTCTGCACGCTGCTGGCGGTGCGCATGGCTCTCATGGGCGTTGCAGGATTGCCTGGAGCCGGCCAGCGGCCGGCACTCCCCCGGGCCGCGCGGGCTGAACGGATGCCGGATGCACGCGACGTGCATCATCCGCGCCACACGCGCACGCTGCTAGATTCGGCGCGTTCCCACTGCGTACGAGCGGACCTGCATGAAGACGTTCTCCCTGGCATTGATCGCATTGGCCGGCATCTCGGCCGTCCCGGCCGCGCAGGCTGCCGGCAACATTGATTGCGAGCTGCACTACAACCTGGCGGGCTGGTCGGTGCTGTACAAGACCGCCTCCGGCACCGGCACCATCCAGTGCGACAACGGCGCGCGCATTCCGGTCAAGATCACCGCCAAGGGCGGCGGCCTCACCGTAGGCAAGTCCAAGATCGTCGACGGCAAGGGCAAGTTCTCCGGCGCCTACTCGGTCAATGACCTGATCGGTTCCTATGCCTCCGTCGAAGCGCATGCGGGTGCCGACAAATCCAGCAATGCCCAGGTGATGACCAAGGGCGATATCTCGCTCGCCTTGGCGGGCACCGGCAAGGGCTGGGACCTGGGCGTGGGTGTGGGCCGCTTCACCATCGAACGACGCTGAGGCGTAGAGCCACGCCATGCGTGGCTGCACCACCGTCTCCGGCATGACGCGCAGCCACCCCATGACGCGCAGCCACCCCATGAAGCGCAGCCACCCATGGGGTGGCTCTACAGGACCGGGTTGATCGCGGCCCGCGTGGACCCAACGAAAAACCCCGGCCTGAGCCGGGGTTTTTTGATCTCAGCGTATCAGTGATCAGCCGCCGCGCGGGCCGCCACCACGGTGACCGCCGCCGCCCGGGCCGCGATTGCCACCGGGACGACCACCCGGGCCACCGGGACCGCGAGCACCGGGGCCACCCGGGCCACGGTTGCCGCCCGGACCACCCGGACCGCGGTTGCCACCGGGACCGCCGGGGCCGCGCGCACTGGCGCCACCCGGACCCCGTGCACCGGGGCCACCCGGACCACGGTTGCCACCCGGACCACCCGGACCGCGGTTGCCCGCCGGACGCGCGCTGCCGTACGGGCTGGCACCCGGATTGGCGTGATCGGACGGGAAGCTCGGGGCATTGCCCGGATGGCCGTACGGATGGCGGGACGGACCCTGGCCACCCTGGGCACCGCGGTTGCCACCGCCGCCCGGACCGGCCGGACGGCCCTGGCCGCCGTAACCGCCGCGGCTTTCGCCACCGCCGGCATAGCCGCCGCGACCTTCAGCGCCGCCGCCGTAGCTGCCACGCCCCGGGCCGCCTGCGCCACCCGGACCCTTCGGCTTGCCATACGGACGGCCCTGGCCGCCGGCATCGGCGCCGGCACCCGGACCACGCGCGCCGGGACCACGGGTAGCGCCCGTGCCGGCATTGCGGTGGCCGCTCGGGCCGGTGCTGACACCGTCCGGCACGTACCAGCTGCGGAACGCGGCCGGGTTGCCTTCCGGAAGCGCCCGGTTGCCCTTGTCCGGGCGGGCCTTGAACGGGCGCTGCGACTGCTTGGCCGCTGCTTCGCCGCTGACCGTCAGACCACCCTTGAAGCCGCCACCCTTGCCACCGCGGCCACGGCCGCGCTCTTCGCGCACGTTGTCGAAACGACGCAGTTCGCGGCCTTCATCGGCCGAGTTGTGGCCGTTGACGTAGGCGTTGCCCCGGCCGCCGTCGCGCGAGACGCGCACGGTGGTCTTGGCGGCACGACGCTGGCCGATCACCGGCTGCAGGGTCAGCGCCGACGGCGCGCCTTCTTCCAGCTTCAGTTCGGCGCGCAGGGCTTCGACCTGCTTGGCCGGCAGCTCGACCGACTGGCCGCGCAGCAGTTCGCGCGGCAGGCTGACCTTGCCGTAGCGGGTGCGCTTCAGGCGGCTGACCTGGCAACCCTGCGATTCCCACAGGCGGCGGACTTCGCGGTTGCGGCCTTCCTTGACGACCACGCGGAACCAGTCGTGCGAATCGGTGCCGCCGATGCGTTCGATCTCGTCGAACTTGGCCGGGCCGTCTTCCAGCGCCACGCCGCGGGCGAGGCGGTCGACGATGCTGTCCGGCACTTTCTCTTCGCCTTCCGGTGCACGCACGCGCACGACGTACTCGCGCTCGACCTCGTAGGAGGGGTGCATCATCGCGTTGGCCAGCTCACCGTCGGTGGTTGCCAGGAGCAGGCCGGTGGTGTTGATGTCGAGGCGGCCGATCGCGATCCAGCGCGCGCCCTTGAGGGCAGGCAGCGCTTCGAACACGGTCGGGCGACCTTCGGGGTCTTCGCGCGTGGTCACTTCGCCTTCGGGCTTGTTGTAGGCCAGCACGCGGGAGGTTTCGGTCAGTGCGGTGGCGACGAAACCACGGCCGTCAAGCTCGACTTTGTCGCCGCTCTTGATCGACTGGCCGGTCTGCGCGACCTCACCGTTGACCTTGACCAGGCCATCGGCGATGCGCTGTTCCAGCGCGCGGCGCGAACCCAGGCCGGCCTGCGCCAGCACTTTGTGCAGGCGCTCTTCCAGCTTGGGCTGTTCGGAGGCGGTTTCGCGCTTGAGCGAAAGCTTGTTCAACGATGGCTTGCGGGGGGTGTCACTCATTTACTTGGCTCCGGCCGGCAACGGGTGCGTCGGCCTCTGGTTCGGGATCGGCTTCGTCAACAGCCACGGTCGTCTTCGCGACGGCGTTGTTTTCGGTTTCGTTCTGGGGCGCCGCGCGCTCTCCCGGCGCGGTATCGGGTTCGCCATCGCTGGCGGTCGTATCCGCGTCGTCGTCGGCAAGCGACAACGGCGCATGGGATGGGGGGTCGTGGGCGTCCGCATCGGCGGAAGCCTCGTTATTGTCCGGCTCTGCCGGTTGCTCCGCCAGCCGCGCCGAGGCCAGCGCCACGCGGGCGGCCAGCCGGGCGGCGGCAGGGTCCAGCGGGTCCACCGGGTCGGCCGGTGCTGCAGGGTCCATCGCGTCGGCCAGGTCCGCCGGCGCCGGAGTGGCGTCGTCATTGGCCGCGTCGCTGTCCAGCTCGGCATCCGGTGTCGCAGCGCCGGCCGCCAGGCGACCGGCCGGTTGACCTTCGTTGTCCAGCGGCAGCTGCGGCTCCAGCTCACCCAGGTCGCGCAGCTCGGACAGCGGCGGCAGTTCGTCCAGGCGCTTGAGCCCGAAATAATCCAGGAAGCCCTTGGTGGTACCGAACAGCGCCGGCTTGCCGGGCACGTCGCGGTGGCCGATCACGCGGATCCATTCGCGCTCTTCCAGTGCCTGGATGATGTTGCTGCTGACCGCCACGCCGCGCACCTGCTCGATTTCGCCGCGGGTGATCGGCTGGCGGTAGGCGATCAGCGCCAGCGTTTCCAGGGTGGCACGGGTGTAGCGGGTCTTGCGTTCGGTCCACAGCCGGGTGATGTAGCCATGCACTTCGCTGGTGACCTGGAAGCGGAAGCCGGAGGCCACCTCGACCAGTTCCACGCCGCGGTCCTGGCAGCCGTCGCGCAGCAGTTCCAGCGCGCGTTCGATGCTGCCCGGCGGGGCCGGTTCCTCTTCCGGGAACAGGCCCTGCAGCTGCGCCAGCGTCAACGGCTCGCTGGCCGCCAGCAGGGCGCCTTCGACAATACGGTTGATCAGCGGTTGATCCATGCGTGGGTCGGGTGCTCAGTCGGATTCGTTGGCGGCGTCGTTGTCATCGAACTCGCTGTTGAACTGCAGCGGTTCGTTGGTGTTGCCGGCGGCCAGGGACTTGACGTAGATCGGCGCCAGCGGAGCTTCCTGGACGATGTCCAGCAGCTGTTCCTTGGCCAGTTCGAGCAGGGCGAGGAAGGTGACCAGCACCCCCAGCTTGCCTTCTTCGGCGGTGAACAGCGTTTCAAACCGGTAGAACCTGCCGTCTTCCAGACGACCCAGCACATCGCCCATCCGCTGGCGCACGCTCAGCGCCTCGCGTTTGATCGCGTGGCCGGTGAACAGCTCGGCGCGCTTGAGCACGTCGTGCAGCGCCATCAGCATTTCCTTCAGGTCCACCGGCGGCGGCAGCTTGACGGCCGCGCGGTCGGGGACGAAGGCATGGACCACGGTGGTGTCGCGGTCCTGGCGGGGCAGGCTGTCGATGTCCTCGGCGGCCTGCTTGAAACGTTCGTACTCCTGCAGCCGGCGCACCAGCTCGGCACGCGGATCGGCTTCCTCGCCCTCGATGCTGGGCGGCCGCGGCAACAGCATCCGCGATTTCACTTCGGCCAGGATCGCCGCCATCACCAGGTACTCGGCCGCCAGTTCGAAGCGGAGCTCCTGCATGACGTTGATGTACTCGACGTACTGGCGGGTGATCTCGGCGACCGGGATGTCCAGGATGTCGAGGTTCTGCCGGCGGATCAGGTACAGCAGCAGGTCCAGTGGACCCTCGAAGGCATCCAGGATGACTTCCAGCGCGTCCGGCGGGATGTACAGGTCCTGCGGAATCTGCAGGACCGGCTGTCCATGCACCACGGCCAGCGGCATTTCCTGCTGCTGTGGGGCGGGCACTCGGGTTGGCGGGTTCGCGTCGAGCGCGAGTTCGGCAGTCATCAAATAGACGTCAGTATTGCAACGGACCGGTCGCCGCACCATGCCAGCGTCCGGAACGGTGCCGGGCGGCAGGATGGCAAGCCATGACACGCCTGGGTCGGCGCGATTCCACACTTCAAACAGCAAGGCGCGCCGCGATGGGCAGCGACAGAACTACGGGGAGGTCGTCTACGTGTGCTGGTGTGGGGCAGTGGGTCGGTCGTCGGCTGGCGGTGGAGCCGGGTGCCGACGGGGCGCTGCGTCCAGCCACGTGCAATGGACATAAGACTACGGGGTTGCCGCGCCAGTGTCCAGCCAGCCCCGCTAGAATGCCCGGGTTCGATTCAACAAGACCTCGGAGTTGCCCGTGTGGTATGTGATTGAAGGCTATGACGGCACCGATGTGCTGGCCGCCCGTCTGGCATCGCGCCCGGCCCATCTGGCCCGGCTGCAGGCCCTGCAGGATGAAGGTCGGCTGCTGCTGGCCGGCCCGTGCCCGGCCATCGACAGCGAAGACCCCGGCCCGGCCGGCTTCAGCGGCAGCGTGGTCATCGCCGCGTTCGATTCGCTGACCCAGGCCCAGGACTGGGCTGCCGCCGATCCTTATGTAGAGGCGGGCGTCTACGTGCGCGTCCAGGTCCGCCCGTTCCGCAAGGTCCTGCCATGAACCGGGTCGAGCGCATCCGCGAGGCCCTGCAGCAGGCGCTGGATCCCGAGCTGCTGGAGGTCAAGGACGACAGCCACCGCCACGCCGGCCACGAGGGCGCGCGGGACGGCCGCGGCCATTTCAAGGTGCACGTGGTCAGCGCGGCCTTCGAAGGAAAACTGCCGCTGGCGCGCCATCGGGCCGTCTATGCGGCCCTGGGGACGATGATGGAGACCGATATCCACGCGTTGTCCATCCGTGCCGAGACACCGGTCAAAAACCGCTGAAACCCTTGTCCCGCCTTGTCCTGGCCAGTCCCGAAAGGGGCCGCCATGGACAGCTTTTGGTTACCGCCGTACGACATGAGGCTAACGTAGTGTTTACATCCGGGTTTGAAAACGCTTACATTCCGCGCCAAGCCCAGATCTCTAAGCCGTGGAGGGCGGCGAAGTGAACAAGGCAGCGATCACTATCAAAGATGTCGCCCGTGAGGCCCGTGTCTCTGTTGCCACGGTCTCGCGCGCACTCAATGGCCATGAAAATGTTGCCGAGCCCGTGCGCAAGCTGGTGCTGGAGGTAGCGGCGCGACTGCGCTACACCCCGCACGCAGCGGCCCGGAGCCTGAGCAGCCGACGGACCAACACCATTGGCGTGGTGTTGCCCGATCTCTATGGCGAATTCTTCTCCGAACTGATGCGCGGCATCGATGGGGTGGCCCGCGAGCGTCGCCAGCATCTGCTCGTGTCCAGTTACCACGGTGACCAGGAGCAGCAGGGCGCGGCCCTGCGTGCCATGCGCGGTCGTGTCGATGGGTTGCTGGTGCTCTCGCCGTATGCCGAGAGCCCGGGCTTCCTTACCGACAACCTCCCGCAGGCGCTGCCCACGGTGCTGATCAACACCTATCTGCCCGAGCAGGATCATCCGGTGCTGAGCATCGATGACCATGCCGGTGCGATGACGATGACCCGCCACCTGCTGGATGTCGGGCATCGACGCATCGCCTTCATTTCCGGTCCGGACCTCAACTACGACGCCCGTGAGCGCCTGCGCGGTTTCCGCGATGCGCTGGCGGCCTTCGGCGATGCTGCCCAAGGTATCGAGTTGCCCGGTGACTTTGACGAAGCTTCCGGCCATCGCGCCGGACAGGAGTTGCTGGCAGCCGGCACGCTGCCCGATGCGGTGTTCGCCGCCAACGACATGATGGCGCTGGGGTGTCTGTATGCGTTCGCGCAGGCAGGTGTCCGCGTGCCGACCGATGTCGCCTTGGCGGGTTTCGATGACATTCCGCTGGCACGTTTCGTTCACCCGTCGTTGACGACGATGCAGGTGAGTATCGCCGACCTCGGCGATAAGGCCGCGACGCGCCTGTTGCAGTTGATGGATGGCAACAACACAGAAGGGGCCGGCGACAAGCAGACGCTCGTGCCGACCCTGATCGTGCGTGATTCAAGCAAGCCCAGAAGCGAGCTGTAGGTCACGACCGTTGGTCGTGACGCATGCAAACCACGCTGTAAAAAAACAATGACAGGGGCCGCAAAGACGGCCACCACCACCCGGAGAGTTACATGACGTATTCCAATCACCGCAACCGCGCGCCCGCACGCAGTCTGTTGTCCAGCGCGCTGGTCACCTGCCTGATGCTGGGCGCCGCCCCGACCGTGATGGCACAGTCGGCCACCTCGTCGCTGCGCGGCCAGGTCGCCGAGGCTGCCGCCGGCACCGAAGTCACCGCCACCAACGTGGCCAGCGGCACCGTGCGCCGCGCCACCACCCGTGCCGATGGCAGCTACTCGCTGATGGGCCTGGACCCGGGCACCTACAACGTCGTGGCCAATGGCCAGACGCAGAAGGTGACGGTCACCGTGGCCTCGACCGCGACCCTGAACTTCAGCGGCGCGCCGGCCAACGGCAGCACCGCCAACGCCACCAACCTGGACACGGTCAACGTCATCGCGCCGACCCTGCTGCAGGAAGTGCGCACCTCCGAAGTGGGCAAGACCGTCAGCCTGCAGCAGATCCAGACCACCCCGCAGGTGTCGCGCAACTTCCTGGAATTCGCCGACGCGGTTCCGGGCCTGATCTTCACCCGTGATGCCAAGGGCAATACCTCGCTGCGTGGCGGTGCCACCAACTCCGATGGCACCAACGTCTACATCGACGGCGTGGGCCAGAAGAGCTACGTCAAGGGCGGCGGCGTCGCCGGCCAGTCCGGCAGCGCCGGCAACCCGTTCCCGCAGTTGGCGATCGGTGAATACAAGGTCATCAGCGGCAACTACAAGGCCGAGTACGGCCAGGTGTCGAGCGCGGCCGTGACCGCGGCCACCAAGTCCGGTACCAACGAGTTCAAGGGTGAAACCTTCTACCGTTACACCAACGAAGACATGCGCGCCAAGACCCCGGCCGAGCGTCAGGCTGGCCAGACGAAAGAGGCATCGGCCGAGAAGGAATACGGTTTTGCATTGGGTGGCCCGATCATCCAGGACAAGGCCCACTTCTTCGTGACCTATGAAGCCAAGCGCTTCGACCTGCCGGTCACCATCGCGCCGGACGGCGCGGTGAGCAGTGCCGCCGGCCTGCTGCCGGCCGACGGCGCCGCAGGCCTCGGCCCGGCCAGCCAGCCGTTCCAGCAGGATCTGATCTTCGGCAAGATCGACTTCGAGCCGACCGACAACGATCGCATCGAGCTGACCTTCCAGGACCGCGATGAAACCCAGTCGCAGTTCAGTGGCCAGACCGCGCCGGAAGCCGGCCGCGAAGTGGTCAACACCGACCGTCGTTACGCCCTGCGCTGGAACCACAGCGGCGAGCGTTACTACAACGAGCTGATGGTCACCCACGAAGATTCGTTCAACAACCCGACCCCGCTGACCCTGGCCAACGGCATCACCTACACCGCACCGGACGGCACCGAAGACCGCACCGTGGTGAAGATCGGTGGCGCATCGGCGCTGGATTCGCAGGTGAAGGGCCAGAAGGGCTGGTCGATCGAAGACAACCTGACCCTGGACGGCATCGAGTGGCAGGGTGACCACACGATCAAGATGGGTGCCAAGTACAAGCAGATCGACCTGTACGCATCCGATGCCGCGCAGATCAATCCGACCTTCACCTACAGCCTGGGTGATCCGGACTTCCCGTCTTCCATTCCGTACAAGGCGCAGTTCGTCAAGCCGGTGACCGGCGTGTCGGGCGTGTCGGGCGAAGTGCGCTCGAAGTCCAAGCAGATCGGCCTGTTCATCCAGGACGATTGGCAGGTCAACGACCATCTGCAGCTGAACCTCGGCCTGCGTTGGGATTACGAGAAGACCCCGTCCTACCTGGACTTCGTGACTCCGCAGCAGGTGGTCGACGCGATCTACTCGCAGGATCCGCGTGCGGCCGCTGGCCAGACCTACGCCGATTCGCTGGCACTGGGTGGCCTGAACATCGGCGACTACATCAGCAACGGCCACAACCGCAAGGCGTTCAAGGATGCCTGGCAGCCGCGCCTGGGCTTCTCGTATGACCTCAACGCCGACGAGCAGCACGTGTTCCACGGTGGTGCCGGTCGTTCGTATGACCGCGATCTGTTCGACAACCTGCAGCTGGAAACCACCAAGCTGGCCCTGCCGCAGCCGACCATCTACTTCCGCAACCCGGGCACCGGCACCTGCATCGACGGCCAGGCCGCCTGCTATGACTGGAACCCGAACCTGCTCAACGGCATCGGCAACCTGCAGGCCCTGGTCGGTTCGACCAGCAATGCCGGTCTGGAAGTCGACCTGCTGAACAACAACCTCAAGGTGCCGTACTCGGATCAGTTCAGCTTCGGCATGAGCAACCAGGTCGGTGACTGGCTGACCGATGCGACCATTTCCCGCACCCTGAGCTACGACGGCTTCGCCTTCACCCTGGGCAACCGTTACCCGACCGGCCAGTTCTTCGATGACCCGCGCCTGTGCGGCGGCACCGACCCGGGCCTGAGCCAGGCCTGGAGCTGCAACGTGCCGGGCTTCGGCAGCCTGATCATCGGCCAGCAGGGCATCAAGACCCGTGCGACCCAGGTCCTGCTGTCGGCGCAGAAGCCGTTCACCCAGGAAAGCGGCTGGGGCACCTCGGTGGCCTACACCTGGACCACCGCGCGCCACAACCGTGACATCAACGAGAAGTACGCGTTCGACCGCGGCCTGATCGAAGATTATCCGACCATCCGCTCCAACGGCGCGCCGCGCCACCGCCTGGTGGTCACCGGTTCGTACGCGGGCTTCTGGGGCATCACCTTCGGTGGCAAGGTCACCCTGGCCACCCCGACCGCCGTCAACGACTGGTACCCGGTGCCGCAGGCCAGTGGCTACAACCTGCCGACCCCGCAGGCAGCTGTGCCCAACGCCAATGGCAAGTTCCTGGTGGGTGGCAAGATCTTCGGCTACCGTTCGGTCGATCTGCAGGCGACGAAGACGTTCAAGATGCCGGGCGAGACCGAGCTGTACGCGCGCATCGACATCATCAACGTGTTCAACTTCGACAACTTCTCCACCTACAACTACGTGAAGACCAACGGCAAGCTGCAGGCCAGCTACAACGAGACCGGCGACATCATCGGTACTCCGCGTCAGGTCAAGGCCGAAGTCGGCTTCCGCTTCTGATGCAGCAACGGCCCCGTCCTCGGACGGGGCCGGTTTCATGGCAATGGCTGGCCCTCGGGCCAGTCCATTGTCCAGGCCGGTGCCACGGAGGGTGGCAGCGGCCTGGGCAATGACCCGCCGCTTTCGACCACGCATGCGTGGTTTTTTTAAAGCGGCGTTCTGTAAACGATTTCAGGTCATTGGACGTTATGCTTCCCAGTCACGAACACCGCACAAGGAGTTGGCCCATGCAGGCACGCCACCTGTTGACCGCTGCGACGATCAGTCTCGCCGCCGCTGCCTGTCAGCCGCAGGCCCAGCAGGAGCCGGCCAAGCCGAAGCCGCCCGTGATCCTGGTCGAGGCGGATGTGCCGCCGCGGCCGATGAAGCCGGAGCTGCCGCCGCTGTTCGACGATATCGAACGCCGCACCTTCCAGTTCTTCTGGGATACCACCAACGAGGTCAACGGGCTCAGCCCGGACCGTTACCCGTCGCGTCCGTTCGCCAGCATCGCGTCGGTGGGTTACGCGCTGACCGCCTATCCGATCGGCATCGAGAACGGCTGGGTCAGCCGCAACCAGGCGATCGACCGCACCCTGCTGACGCTGAAGTTCTTCCGCGACCTGCCGATGGGCCCGCAGCGCACCGGCAAGGGCGGCTACAAAGGCTTCTACTACCACTTCCTGGACATGCAGGAAGGCCGCCGCTACGACAGCTGGGTGGAACTCTCCAGCGTGGATACCGCGCTGCTGATGATGGGCGTGCTGTTCGCGCAGTCCTATTACGACGGTGACGACGCGCGCGAAAAAGAGATTCGCGAGATCGCGGACACGCTGTACAAGCGCGTGGACTGGCCGTGGCTGCAGCAGCGCGCGCCGCTGATCTCGATGGGCTGGTTCCCGGAGAGCGGCTTCATCGATCACGACTGGATGGGCTACAACGAGGCGATGATGGTCTACATCCTCGCGCTCGGCTCGCCGACGCATCCGGTCAGCCCGGACGCGTGGACGGTGTGGACGCGTACCTACGACAACGACTGGGGCGTCTACCAGGGCCAGGAATACCTGTCCTTCGGTCCGCTGTTCGGCCACCAGTACACGCATGTGTGGGTCGACTTCCGCGACATCCAGGATGCCTACATGCGCGAGCGGGGCAGCACCTACTTCCTCAACAGCCGCTCGGCGGCCCTGGCGCAGCGCGAATACGCGATCGCCAACCCGATGAACTGGAAGGACTACGGCCAGAACGTGTGGGGCCTGACCGCCAGCGACGGCCCGCAGAACACCACCCAGGAATACCGCGGCGAGCAGCGCCAGTTCCGCCATTACTCTTCGCGCGGCGCCGGTCTGCGCGAGAACTTCGATGACGGCACCATCGCGCCGACCGCCGCGATCTCCTCGATCGTGTTCGCCCCGGAAGAGGTGATCCCGGCGGCGGTGGAGATGCACAAGCGCTACGGCGACTACATCTATTCCAGTTACGGCTTCCTGGATTCGTTCAATCCCAGCTTCAACTACGACATCCCGATCAAGACCGGTCGCCTGGTCCCGGATCGCGGCTGGGTGGCCAGTGATTACATCGGCATCGACCAGGGCCCGATCCTGACCATGATCGCCAACTACCGGAATGATTTCGTCTGGGATGTGATGAAGAAGAATCCGCACATCCGCAAGGGCCTGGAACGCGCCGGCTTCACCGGTGGCTGGCTGACGCCGGAAGGCGAGGACCAGCCGATGGAACTGCAGAAAGATGAAAAGGCCGCCTCGGCGCGCTCGGTCGGCATCGCCGAATCGCGCGCGGCAGCAGCCCAGGAACAGAAGAACAATTCCAATTCGAACCGCAACCAGCAGCAGGGGAAGTAAGCAGTGCCATCGTCGTCGCGCCCGAAGCTGGGGTTGAGTCTGTTGCTGCTGATCGTCGGCAGCCTGTTGTTGAGTGCCTGCCGGAAAGAACCGGAAGGGGTCACCGTGCGTTTCTGGGCGATGGGCCGCGAGGCTGAAGTCGTCACCGGTCTGGTTCGCGAGTTCGAGGCTGAAAACCCCGGCATCCATGTCGATGTGCAGAACATCCCCTGGACGGCCGCGCATGAAAAGCTGCTGACCGCGTTCGCCGCAGAAGGGCTGCCGGACGTCTGCCAGCTGGGCAATACCTGGATTCCCGAGTTCGCCGAACTCAACACCCTGACGCCGCTGCAGCCCTACGTGGCGCAGTCGAAGGTGGTGGACCCGGCCGATTACTTCCAGGGTATCTGGGATACCAACGTGATCCATGGCGAGCTGGTCGGCGTGCCGTGGTACGTGGATACGCGCCTGCTGTACTACCGCAAGGACCTGCTGGCCAAGGCCGGCTATGACCACCCGCCGCGCAGCTGGGCCGAGTGGAACGACATGATGGCGGCGATCAAGAAAATGCAGGGCCCGAACCGTTACGCGGTGCTGATGCCGATCAACGAGTTCGAGCAGCAGCTCTCCTTCGCCCTGCAGCAGCCCGATCCGCTGCTGCGCGATGAGGACACCCGCGGCAACTTCAGCAGCCCCGGCTTCCGCAGGACGCTGGGCTTCTACGAGAACATGTTCGCGCAGGGCTGGGCCCCGCGCATGTCCGAGACGCAGATTTCCAACGTCTGGGACGAGTTCTTCCGGGGCTTCAACGTGTTCTACGTGTCCGGCCCCTGGAACATCCGCGAGTTCAAGAAGCTGCAGCCCAAGGAGCTGGAAGGGCAGTGGGGCACGGCCGCGCTGCCGGGTCCGGATGGCCCGGGTGCGGGCATCGCCGGCGGGACCAGCCTGGTGATCTTCCGCGATTCGAAGCAGAAGGAAGCCTCGTGGAAGCTGATCGAGTTCCTGTCGCGCCCGGCGATCCAGGAGCGCTTCCATTCGATCATCGGCGATCTGCCGCCGCGGCGCAGCACCTGGGAGTATCCCTCGCTGGCCAACGATCCACTGGCGCAGCCGTTCCGCGACCAGCTCGAGCGGGTCAAGCCGACCCCGAAGGTGCTGGAGTGGGAGCGGATCGCCCAGGAAATGCGGATCACCACCGAACAGGTGGTGCGTGGTGGCCTTGACCAGGATCAAGCAGTGAAAGAGCTGGACGCACGCGTGGACAAGGTCCTCGCCAAACGCCGCTGGATGCATGAGCAGCACCGCCAGGAATCGTCCGGGGTGAGCGACAGGCAGCACTCCAGTGCAGCGGCCACGGAGGCGGCACCATGAAGCAGCGTTCGCTTGCCGGCTGGATGTTCGCCGGCCCGGCCATCCTGGTCATCGCGGTGTTCTTCGGTCTGCCGGTGTTCTCGGCGCTGGCCCTGAGCATCACCGATTTCGACCTGTATGCATTGGCCGATGGGGACAACCTGCGCTTCGTCGGCCTGGGCAACTACATCGACCTGCTGCAGACCCCGATGTTCTGGAAGTCGCTGTGGAACACGACGTACTTCGTGATCGTCGGCGTGCCGCTGTCGATCGCGGTGTCGCTGGGTGCGGCGATCCTGCTCAACGCCCCGGCCGCACGCTTCAAGGCGCTGTTCCGCACCGCGCTGTTCGCCCCGGTGGTGACCACCCTGGTGGCGGTGGCGGTGATCTGGCGCTACCTGTTCCATACCAGCTACGGCCTGGTGAACTACGGCCTGGGCCATCTGGGCATCAGCCCGATCGACTGGCTCGGCGACCCGAACTGGGCGATGCCGACCATCATGCTGTTCGCGGTGTGGAAGAACTTCGGCTACAACATGGTGATCTTCCTGGCCGGCCTGCAGGCGATCCCGCATGACCTGTACGAGGCCGCCCGCATCGACGGCGCCTCGCGCTGGAAGCAGTTCCTGCACATCACCCTGCCGATGCTCGGCCCGGTGCTGCTGGTGGTCGGCGTGATCACCGTGTCCGGCTACTTCCAGCTGTTCGCCGAGCCTTACGTGATGACGCGTGGCGACCCACTGCAGAGCACCGTCAGCGTGCTGTACTTCATGTTTGAAGAAGGCTTCAAGTGGTGGAACCTGGGTCGCGCCTCCGCGGTGGCGTTCCTGCTGTTCCTGATCATCCTGGGCGTGACCAGCATCATGCTGCGTTTCGGCCGCAAGAGGCAGTTGGTATGAGTCGTGAAATCGGTCAATCGCGCTGGCATGCCTGGTGGGTCAATGGCGGCCTGCTGGTGCTCGCGGTCCTGAGCCTGGCGCCGTTGCTGTGGATGCTGTCGGTGTCGTTCATGCCGACCGGCGAGGCGGCGCATTTCCCGCCGCCGCTGCTGCCGTCCGCGCTGACCACCGCGAACTACCATGAGTTGTTCGCGCGTACCGGCATGGCCAACAACTTCGTCAACAGCCTGATGGTCTCGCTGGCGATCACGTTCGGCTCGCTGCTGCTCAACACCATGGCCGGCTATGCCTTCGCCAAGCTGCGCTTCGCTGGCCGCGAGCGCATCTTCCAGCTGCTGCTGGCCGCGCTGGTGATCCCGGCGCAGGTGGCGATGCTGCCGCTGTTCCTGCTGATGAAGCAGCTGGGCCTGGTCAACAACTTCGGTGGTGTGATCGTGCCGGCGCTGGCGACGGTGTTCGGCATCTTCCTGGTCCGCCAGTACGCGCGTTCGATCCCGGACGAGCTGCTTGAAGCGGCCCGCATCGACGGGGCAGGGGAGCTGCGGATCTTCTTCCAGATCGTGCTGCCGATGCTCAAGCCGGTGCTGGTGACCCTGTCGATCTTCACCTTCATGGCCGCCTGGAACGATTTCATGTGGCCGTTGATCGTGTTGACCGATCAGGAGCACTACACTCTCCCGGTGGCCCTGGCCACGCTCTCGCGCGAGCACATCATGGACGTTGAAATGATGATGGCCGGCGCGGTGGTCACGGTGGTTCCGGTGCTGCTGCTGTTCCTGGCATTGCAGCGTTATTACATCCAAGGTCTGTTGCTGGGGAGTGTCAAAGGGTGAAGCATGCCGTCGTCGCGGTGGGTCTGGGTCTGGTCTGGTCACTGGCGGCCTCGGCCGCACCGCCGGCGACGCCGGTGTTGCCGGCACCCAAGGTGCTGGACAGCTTCGACGACATGAGTCCGTGGAAGCTGGTCGTGTCCGACCAGGTCAGCGGTTCGCTGCGCAGCGTCGCCGGCAGTGGCGGCGGCCGCGCGCTCTGCCTGGACTACGACTTCCACAACGTCTCGGGCTACGTCGGCATCCGCCGCGAGCTGGGCATCCAGTACCCGGAGAATTATCAGTTCGGCTTCCAGCTGCGCGGCGATTCCCCCGCCAACGACCTGCAGTTCAAGCTGATCGACGCCAGTGGCGACAACGTGTGGTGGGTCAACCGGCCCGGCTACGCGTTCCCCAAGGCGTGGACGCCGGTGCAGTACCGCAAGCGCCAGATCGACAAGGCCTGGGGCCCGGAGACGGACAAGACGCTCAAGCGCAGCGCTGCGATGGAGTTCACGATCTACAGCAAGGTAGGCGGCAAGGGCACGGTCTGTTTCGACCGGCTCACGCTGCAGGGACTGCCGCCGGCCGATACCTCCTCGCTGAGCCCGTCGGTGATCGCCGATACCGCGACCGCGCTGCAGAACCGCATCGTCGATGGCAAGCCGGACACGGTGTGGATCAGCGGCGGCGTGGCCGAGCAGACGATCAGCCTGGACCTGCACAAGGTGCGCGAGTTCGGTGGGGCGGTGATCGAATGGCTGCCCGGGCTGGAGGCCACGCGCTACGTGGTGCGTTCCTCGGCCGACGGTCGCGCCTGGAACACGGTGCGCGAGGTGACCGCCGGCGGCGGTGGCCGTGACTGGCTGGCCCTGCCCGATACCGAAGCGCGCTACCTGCGCTTCGACCTGAAAGGCGGCCCGAGCTGGCGCTACGGCATCCGCGACATCACGCTGAAACCGCTCGAGTTCGCCGCGACCCCGAATGATTTCGTCCGCTCGGTCGGCGCCGAGCTGCCGCGCGGCTCGGTGCCGCGCGGTTTCACCGGTGAACAGCCGTACTGGACGCTGCTCGGCCTGGATGGCGGCCGCGAGCAGGCTTTGATCGGTGAAGACGGCGCGCTGGAAGTGGCCAAATCCAGCTTCAGCGTCGAGCCGTTCGTGCTGGTCGACAACAAGCTGCTGAGCTGGGCCGACGTCACCACCCGCCAGTCGCTGCAGGACGACTACCTGCCGATCGCCAACGTCGGCTGGACCCACGACAAGGCCGGCCTGCAGGTAACCGGCTTCGTGCAGGGCACGCCGGACAACGCGCAGCTGGTCGGGCGCTACACCCTGCGCAACCCGGACAAGGTCGCCCACGAGTACACGCTGGCCCTGGCCGTGCGCCCCTGGCAGGTGAATCCGCCGACCCAGTTCCTCAACACCGTCGGCGGCGTCAGCCGGATCGACAACCTGTCGTTCGACCCGACCCACGTGGATGTCAACGGCAAGCCGCGCCTGTACCCGGCGCAGGCACCCGATGCCGCCTTCGCCACCGCCTTCGACAGCAAGCTCGACGTGGTCCACCTGGCCAGCGGCAAGCTGCCGGGCACCACCGAAGTCAAGGATGGCACCGGCCTGGCCTCGGGCGCGCTGCTCTACCGCTGGAAGCTGGAGCCCGGCCAGAGCCGCGAGGTGGCGATCGTGCTGCCGCAGACCGGCAGCTGGAGCATGCCCTCGGCCTTCGACGCGGCCAAGGCGCAGCAGCAGGTCGCTTCGATGTGGCGGACCAAGCTGGACCAGGTGACGCTGCAGGTTCCCGCCGCCGGCAAGCCGCTGGCCGACACGCTGCGCACTTCGCTGGCGCACATGCTGATCTCGCGCATCGGCCCCAGCCTGCAGCCGGGCACCCGCTCGTATTCGCGCAGCTGGATCCGCGATGGCGCGATGATTTCCGAAGGCCTGCTGCGGATGGGCCGCAGCGATGCGGTGCGCCAGTACGTGAACTGGTATGCGCCGTATCAGTTCGACAACGGCAAGGTGCCGTGCTGCGTGGATTCGCGCGGCAGCGACCCGGTGCCGGAGAACGACAGCCACGGCGAATTGATCTTCAACATCGCCGAGTACTGGCGCTACACCGGCGACACCACCTTCCTGGAGGTGATGTGGCCGCATGTGCAGGGCGCCTACCAGTACATGGAGCAGCTGCGCCTGAGCGAGCGCACCGAGGAGAACCGCGCCCGCAACCCGGCCTTCTACGGAATGATGCCGGTCTCGATCAGCCACGAAGGCTATTCGGCCAAGCCGATGCATTCGTACTGGGACAACTTCTGGGCGCTGCGGGGCTACAAGGATGCGGCGATCATCGCCAGCACGCTGGGCAAGGCGGAAGCAATGCAGATCAGCGAATCGCGCGACCAGTTCCGTGACGACCTGCAGGCCTCGCTGCTGGCTGCGACCGCACAGCACAGGATCGACTATCTGCCGGGCTCGGCCGAGCTCGGCGATTTCGATGCGACCTCGACCACCATCGCGCTGGCGCCGGCCGGTGAGCAGGGTCGCCTGCCACAGCCGTACTTGAACAACACCTTCGAGCGGTATTGGAAAGAGTTCGAAGCGCGTCGGGATGGCAAGCGCGAGTGGAAGGACTACACCCCCTACGAGTGGCGCAACGTGGCCGCGTTCGTGCGCCTGGGCTGGCGTGACCGCGCCTGGCAGGCGACCGAGTTCTTCTTCAAGGACCGCGCGCCGCAGCCCTGGAACCAGTGGGCCGAAGTGGTCTCGCGCACGCCGCGCAAACCGTTCTTCCTGGGCGACCTGCCGCACGCGTGGGTCGCCTCGGACTTCGTGCGCTCGGCCTTGGACATGTTCGCCTACAACCGCGACATCGACGACAGCCTGGTGCTGGCTGCCGGCGTGCCGTCGCGCTGGCTGGAAGGCAAGGGGGTTGGTGTACAAGGCCTGCGCACGCCGAACGGGCAGCTGAACTACGCGCTGGTCCGCAACGACAAGCAGCTCACCCTGACCGTGTCGGCCGGGCTGATTCCGCCGGCCGGTGGCGTGGTGCTGCCGTGGCCGTACAGCGGCGAGCCGGGCGCCACCACCATCAATGGTGAGCCGGCGGAATGGGTGGGCGGCGAGCTGCGCGTGATGCAGGTGCCGGCCAAGGTCGAGATCGAGATTCCGGCGTCGGTACGCCGGGCAGAGCGCAAGGCACCGTAATGCGGCAGATGACGAAGATGATGGGCGGCCTGCTGGCCGCCGCGCTGGCGTTGGCGTTGGCGCCACTGCCTGCGTGGGCGCAGGGCACCGGGGCAGGGCAGGAGATGACCATGGTCACCTTCAACCTGCACCACGACCGCGAAGACTGGCCGGCCCGCCGCCAGGTGATCCTGCGCGAACTGCAGGCACTCAAGCCTGACGCGATCGCGCTGCAGGAAGTGATCCAGAAGCCCCACGTGCGCAACCAGGCCGCGTGGCTGGCGCGCAAGCTCGGCTACGACTACCAGTTCGTCTCCACCGATCCGCCGGGGCGTTTCAAGCGCTACGGCAATGCCCTGCTGACCCGTCGCCCGGTGTTGTCGCGCAACGACCACCTGCTGGCACCGATCAACGATTACCGCACCGTGGCGCATCTGCGCATCGATGTGGACGGCCGCCCGGTGAATGTCTACGCCACGCACTTGAACGAGCGATCGGATGCGGCAGGCAGCCGCATCCGCGGCGAGCAGGTCGCGGACCTGCTGGCGTTCATCGCGCAGACCGCGGGCGACGCACCGGTGGTGGTGGCCGGTGACTTCAATGCGCTGGTGGATGCCGGTGACCTGAGCGAGCTGCGCAATCATTACGGCGACAGCTACGGCAGCGTGCACGTCAACAACGAACTGGCCCAGGTCAGTACGCTCAACCGGCACTACTACGAAGCACCCTCGCGCATCGACCACATTTTCTTCCAGCAGGACAGGTTGCTCGCCCGCGAGGCGAAGATCCTGTTCGACCAGCCGTATGCCGATGGCCGCTGGGCCTCGGATCATTACGGTGTGTGGACCCGCCTGCAGTTTGCGCCGGGCACCGGAAACGCCGGGGCGACGACGCCCTGAGGCACGTGCTGCGTCGTCGGTGACGGCGTAGCGCGCGAATGGTCGCATCCACGCCATGCGTGGATGCTCTCAGCGCCGCCATCATGACCGCCGTCTGACCCACGCCGCTTGCTGCGCCATTCAATACCCCAAACGCAGACAGCGGCCCGAGGGCCGCTGTCTGTTTGTTGCGTCACTCACCCAGGATCAGGGCGTGTCGTTCTTTTCCTGCTTTTCCTGGTCAGCCTTGTCGCCTTCGTCGGCCTGCGGGGCATCGGTCGGGATGTCCTCGCGGGCTTCGGCCTGCGCAGCCTGTTCGGCGGCGTTGGTGGCGGCCGGGGTGTCGCTGGCGGCCGAACCGAACAGCTGACCGTTGTGCACGACCGGGCCGGCCGAGGCCGATTCGGTACGGGCCTGCGGGGCTGCCGACTGTGCCGGGGCCTGGGTCGCGTCGACGGCATCCAGCATGCTGGTCTGCACCGGCGCGGCGGTCGGCTCCTTCACTTCCTGCGCAGCGGTCTCAACGACCGGAGCGGCCGGAGCAGCCACCGGAGCCGGAGCCACCGGAGCAGCGACCGGAGCCGCCGGAGCAGCGACCGGGGCCGGAGCCACCGGAGGAGCAACCGGAGCCGGCGCCACCGGAGCAGCGACCGGAGCCGGAGCAGCAGCGACCGGGGCCGAAACCACCGGAGCAGCCACCGGCTCAACCGGACGCGCAGCTTCCACCGGCGCGGCCGGCTGAGCAGCAACCGGGGTCGGCCTCGGGCTTTCCACGAACGGCACCGGGTCGTTGTAGGAGGCCGGCGCTTTCTCGGTGATCGGCTCGACTGCCGGGGCAGACGCCTTTTCAACCACCGGGGTCGGAGCCTTCTCGGCAACCGGTGCAGCCACCGGGGCCGGGGTCGGCTCGGCGTGACCGGCGGTCACGACCGGGCTGCTGACCACGGCGACCGGCGCCGCGGCAGCGACGGCCGCCACAGGAGCCGGGCGCGGGGCCTGGACCGGTGCGGGCGCAGCGGCCGGCGCGTTGCCGGATTCGTCGTCGAACTCGAACTCGGGCTGCGGCTGACCGTTGTTGGCCACCTGACGCTCGGCCGGGGCAGCGGTGCCGCCGTCCTGATCGCCGTCCTGGTCGTCGCCATCGTCATCCAGACCGTTGTCGTCACCGTTCAGGCCATCGCTGCCGGCAGCCTGCTCGCCATTGCCACGACGACGGCGACGGCCACCGCGACGACCACGACGACGGCGCGAGGCGCCTTCACCGGTACCGTCTTCGGCATTGGCCGGCGCGTCACCCTGTTCGATGGCGTCGGTGTCGCCCAGCTGTGCATCCTCGGCCGGGGCGGCCTTGGCCGTTTCCTGGACGTGGGCGGCCGGCGCGGCGGCATCGGTGGCCACCACGGCAGCTGCAGCGATCACGGCGGCGTCGGCAGCGACCGGTGCAGCGCTGGTCGGCTTCGGTGCATCGGCCTGCGGCTGGCGCGCGGGCTTTTCGCTCACGGCCGGCTTGTCACCCTCGTTCTGCTGCGGCCTGGCCTGGCCGTTCTGGCCCTGCTTCTGCTTCAGCTTCGGCTGCTGCTGGTCATTGCGCGGTTCATTGCGCGGCTTGGCCGGCTGCTGCTCGTTGCGCGGCTTGCCCTGGCCGGGCGCCTGCACCTGTGCCGCAGTGCCATTGGCCGGTGCGGCGGCGGTGTCCTGACGGCGCTCGTCGCGACGCTCGCCCTTCGGGCCGCGTTCGCCACGCTCACCACGGTCCTTGCCACGGCCCTGTGCCTGCGCATTGCCGTTGCCACTCCGTTCGCCACGCTCATCGCGACGTCCATTGCGGTCCTTGCCGGTGCGATCCTTGTTGCGACCGTTGCGGTTGCCGTCCTGGCCCGGGCGGTTGCTCGGCTGCGGTGCGGCGGCCGGGGCCGGCTCGCCACCGAAGATGCGCTTCAGCCAACCCACCACGCCGGTTGCAGCCGGGGCGGCAACGGGGGCGGCGACCGGGGCCGGTGCGGCTTCCGGTTCCGGGGCTTCGCGCACCGGGGCCGGCTGGCTGTGCTTGACCTGGGTCACCACCGGGGCGACCGGGATGTTCAGCTGGGCCTTGGTCAGCGCGTGCACCGGCAGCTTGCGCGGGGTGCCGCGCTGGTAGCTCGGCTTGCCGCTTTCTTCGCCCAGCTCGTTCTCGCGCAGGCGGGTCACTTCGTAATGCGGGGTGTGCAGCTGCTCATCGGCGACGATCACGATCGGCGCGTCATGGCGCTGCTCGATCTCACGCAGCGCGCTGCGCTTTTCGTTGAGCAGGTAGTTGGCGATCTCGACCGGGGCCTGGACCAGCACCTGCCCGGTGTTCTCCTTCATCGCATGCTCTTCAGCCACGCGGATGATGGACAGCGACAGCGACTCGACGCTGCGCATGCGGCCATGGCCGTCGCAACGCGGGCAGACGATCTGGCTGGATTCGCCCAGGCTCGGACGCAGGCGCTGGCGGCTCATTTCCATCAGGCCGAAGCGCGAGATGCGGCCCAGCTGCACGCGCGCACGGTCGTACTTGAGCGCGTTCTGCAGGCGGTTCTCGACTTCGCGCTGGTGCTTGTTGGAGGCCATGTCGATGAAATCGATGACCACCAGGCCGCCCAGGTCGCGCAGGCGCAGCTGGCGTGCCACTTCGTCGGCCGCTTCCAGGTTGGTCTGGAAGGCGGTGTCCTCGATGTCGCTGCCCTTGGTGGCGCGCGAGGAGTTGACGTCGATGGCGGTCAGCGCTTCGGTCTGGTCGACCACGATCGAGCCGCCGGACGGCAGGCGGACGTTGCGTTCATACGCGCCTTCGATCTGCGATTCGATCTGGAAGCGGTTGAACAGCGGGATGTCGTCCTTGTAATGCTTGAGCTTGCGCAGGGTCTGCGGCATCACCTGCTGCATGAACTCCTGGGCGGTCTCGTACAGCTCTTCGGTGTCCACCAGGATCTCGCCGACATCGGCGCGCAGGTAGTCACGCAGGGCGCGCACGATCAGGCGCGACTCCTGGTAGATCAGGAACGAGGCCGGCTTGGTCAGCGCCGCTTCGGCGATCGACTTCCAGACCTGCAGCAGGTAGTCCAGATCCCACTGCAGCTCTTCGGCATCGCGGCCGACGCCGGCGGTGCGGATGATCACGCCCATGTCGTCGGGGATGTTCAGCTTGTCCAGCGCTTCTTTCAGCGCGGCGCGGTCTTCGCCCTCGATGCGACGCGAGACGCCACCGGCGCTCGGCGAATTCGGCATCAGGACCATGTAGCGGCCGGCCAGCGAGATGAACGTGGTCAGGGCAGCGCCCTTGTTGCCGCGCTCTTCCTTGTCCACCTGGACCACGACTTCCTGGCCCTCGCGCAGCAGCTCGCGGATGCCGGCCTTGTTGTGGTCGACGCCGGCCTGGAAGTAATCGCGGGAGATTTCCTTCAGCGGCAGGAAGCCATGGCGCTCGCCGCCGTATTCGACGAAAGCGGCCTCCAGCGAAGGCTCAAGGCGCGTGATGCGGCCCTTGTAGATGTTCGACTTCTTCTGTTCCTTGGACGGCTGTTCGATGTCGATGTCGTACAGCGTCTGGCCATCCACGATGGCTACCCGCAGCTCTTCAGCCTGCGTGGCATTGATCAGCATTCGCTTCATTCTTGCGTTCCTCGCGCGCTGCTACCGCGCGGAACGCCATGGGGTTTCGCTTCTGGTCACGCTTCACCGCCCATCGCGCATGCGCGGGGAGGGCAGTTTGGGTTTCCAGCGCTACAACACCACGGCAGGCCGCGGGAGCGCTTCATTTGTTTTGGTTTGGGTGTTACTGGGCCGGAGGCAGCTTTCAGCCAGGCTGGAGCGCCACAGGGACATGTTCAGCGCGAATGCGTGTCAGACATCCGGCGATGGCCGGGACCGCCGGTGAGCCGCTAACATGGCCGCCCCGGGGGCGGTGGCTGCGCACTGTGCCGGAATCGAGGGAAGTCGGGCTTCTGGCCCAGAGCAACTTCCAACGAAATCAATCCCTTATCTCGCCCGCCGAGTGTAACAGAATAAAAGGCCAATGACCGTTACCGAGCCCACCCCCAAAGCCGCTGAAGCCATGACCAGCGTACGTATCATCACTGTCCCGGCCGACCGCGCCGGGCAACGCCTGGACAACTTCCTGCTCGGCCAGCTCAAGGGTGCACCGCGCAGCCTGATCTACAAGCTCGTCCGCAGTGGCCAGGTCCGCGTCAACGGCGGCCGCGCCAAGGCCGAGCGCAAGCTCGAGGGCGGCGACGAAGTGCGGGTTCCGCCCGTCCGTCTCAACGAGGAGGGCGACAAGGCCGGCCCGCCCGCCGCGTTCATGAAACGACTGCAAGATGCCATCGTGTTCGAGGACGATCGGCTGCTGGCGCTGAACAAGCCGTCGGGCGTGGCCAGCCACGGCGGCAGCGGCATCAGCTTCGGCGCGATCGAAACTCTGCGCGCGCTGCGCCCCGGCAAGACCCTGGAGCTGGTCCATCGGCTGGACCGCGACACCTCGGGCCTGCTGATCGTGGCCAAGAAGCGCTCGGCCCTGAGCGAGCTGCAGGCGCTGCTGCGCGAAGATCATGGCGCCGGCATCCGCAAGCGCTACCTGACCCTGCTGGCCGGCCGCATGCCCGATGGCACCATGACCGTGGACGCCCCGCTGCACGTGGGCCTGCGCCAGGGCGGCGAGCGCCATGTCCAGGTCAACCCGATCGGCAAGGAGTCGATCAGCCACTTCAAGGTGCTGGAGCGCAAGGGCGGGCATTCGTACTGCGAGGTGCGGATCGAAACCGGCCGCACCCACCAGATCCGCGTCCACGCCCAGCACCTGGGGCATCCGGTGGCCGGTGACGACAAGTACGGCGATCCGGACGTCAACAAGCGGCTTCGTGAGCAGATCGGGCTGAAGCGCCTGTTCCTGCACGCGGCCTCGCTGGAGTTCGCGCTGGACGCGGGCAAGACGCCGTATCTGATCAATGCACCGCTGGCCGAGGAGCTGGTCGAGGTGTTGAACCGGTTGAAATAGTGTCGGCGTAGGCCGCAGCGACGGGGTAGGTACCGACCGTTGGTCGGTACGCGCCCACGCCAATCACCCCAGGCCGGCATGACCAACGGTCATGCCCTACCGCTTCCCGCCCACACGGGCCAGCCTCACCACTTGAACAACACCAGGCTGATCGCCAGGCTGCCCATGCCGGCCACGAGTCCGTACACGGTCTCGTGGCCCTTGGCGTAGCGCTTGGCCGCGGGCAGGAGTTCGTCAAGGGCCAGGAACACCATCACGCCCGAAATGATCCCGAACACCCAGCCGAAGGTGGCGTGGTTGAGCACCCCGGACAACAGGACATAACCGATGGCCGCGCCGATCGGTTCGGCCAGGCCGGACAGCAGGCTGGCGCCGAACGCATAGAACTTGTTCTGCGTGGCGAAGTACACCGGCACCGCGATCGCGATGCCCTCGGGGATGTTGTGGATGGCGATGGCGAAGGCCAGTGGCATTCCCACCGACGGGCTCTCCAGCGTGGCGAAGAACGTCGCCAGGCCCTCCGGGAAGTTGTGCGCGGTGATCGCCACGGCGGTCAGCAGGCCGACCCGCTTGATGTAGGCCTTGTTGTTGTCGCGGAACAGCGGATCCTGCTTGTCCAGGCTCTCGTGCGGGTTCGGGATCAGGTGGTCGATCACCACGATCAGCAGCACGCCGACCAGGAAGGCCGCGGTCCCGTAGGCGAAGCCCAGCCGGGCGTCGTAGGCCTGGGTGAACGAATCGATCGCCTTGTTGAGGATCTCGGTCAGCGAGACGAAGACCATCGCGCCGCCGGCAAAGGCCAGCCCGAACGCCAGCAGGCGCGGGTTGGGCCGGCGTGAGAACAGCACCATCAGGCTGCCCAGCGCGGTGGCCAGGCCGGCGGCCAGGGTCACCGCCAGGGCGATCCATACGTTTTCACTGGAAATATCAGGCATCCGCCAACGCGTCCTTGTAGAAGTGCAACGCGCCCCGGGCAGCAACACCGGGGCGCGGATCAGGGGGCACGAGGCTTGCGGCGGCTGACCTCAACAACGCGGCGATCAGCCGCCGCGACGCAGCCGTTCTTCGACCGCGAAGCACTGGTCGGGCTTGGGCTGCGGCGGATTGAAGCTGACCGGCACCTGGATCGTGGTCGAGACCGTCTGCCCGGCGCGGGTAGCGGCCTTGAACTGCCAGGCCTGCACGGCCTTCTGTGCCTGCTCGTCGAGCTGGGCGTTGCCACTGCCGCTGGCGAGCTGGACCTGGCTGGGCTGGCCGTCGGCCGCGATGGTCACCTTGAAGGTGCTGGTGCCGCCGATCCCCTGGCAGGCCAGTTCGATCGGGTACTCCGGTGGCGGCGTCTTGACCGCCGCGACCTCGGTGGGGGCGGCGACCGGGGCGGCCGGTTCGGCGGGCGTCTTGTTGCAGCCCGCCAGAGCGACCAGGGCAAGGCTGGACAGTGCGATGTACGGCAGTTTCATGGGCTTACTCCGTCAGGGCCGAGGCTTTCGCCGCGCAGATGAAGTCGTTCTCGCTCAGGCCACCCACGTCGTGGGTGGAGAAGCGCACCACGGCGCGGTCGTAATGCACGCCCAGGTCCGGGTGGTGGTCTTCGCGATGGGCCACCCAGGCGAGCGCGTTCACGAAGGCCATGGTGCCGTGGTAGTTGTCGAAGCGGAAGGTACGGGTCAGCGCCTGGCCGGCCTCGGCCAGCTCCCAGCCGGGGACCTGGGCCAGCAGCTCGGTGACCCGGGCGGCGCCGAGCTTGTGGTCGCTGCCTTTGCGCGGCACGCAATGGGCTTGGGCCAGCGGAATCAGGTCGGCCATGGGTTCCTCCACATCTGGATGACTGAACAATGCGCGGTCGGGTGTATAAACCGAATGAGCGCATAACAAGGGATTGGCTAGAATAGCCCGATGATCCAGATATCCGACACTGCCCAATCCTATTTCCGCAAACTGATCGAGCGTGAGGCCGTGCCCGGCATGGGCGTGCGCCTGACCGCCGTCGATGCGGGTACCCCGCGCGCCGATGCCCGCCTGGAGTTCGCCGATCCCAGCGAACTGCTCGGTGATGAGTGGGCGGTGGACTGCGATGGCTTCACCCTCTACGTGGCCGCCACCAGCGTGGCCTGGGTCGATGGCGCCGAGATCGATTTCGTCACCAATGCGACCGGCAGCCAGCAGCTGACCATCAAGGCGCCCAAGATCAAGGGCGAGGCGCCGACGGAAGGCTCCTCGCTGGTCGAACGCGTGCGCTGGGTGGTGGAGAACGAAGTCAATCCCCAGCTGGCCTCGCATGGTGGCAAGGTCGCGGTGCAGGAAGTCTCGGCCGAGGGCGTGGTGCTGCTGCGCTTCGGTGGCGGCTGCCAGGGCTGCGGCATGGCCGACGTCACGCTAAAGCAGGGCATCGAAAAGACGCTGATGGGCCGCGTGCCCGGCATCACCGCAGTGCGCGACGCGACCGACCACGACAGTGGCGACGCGCCGTACATTCCCCGCGGCACGGCTGCCTGATCGCACTGCGTGCCACTGCGCCGGGCTGACGACATCCTCGATTGGCTGCTGGCTCGCCAGCCGGACAAGCGCATTCTCGAAAAAACCACGGGCCTCCCTTACGGGTGGGGCCTGTGGCTGCGTGCGTTGTCGCCGCTGCCGCGGCCGTTCCGCGCCAGCGAGGTGCTGGCCGAACTGGCCCAGCGTGCGCCAGTTGCACACGGCGGACGCCTGCCGGCGCTGAGTTTCGCCCAGGCGATGCGTCGCCTGCTCTGGCAGGGCTGGGATCCGGCGCCGCGCGACCAGCGCTGGATGCGCTGGACGTCGGCGGTGATCAGCGCATTGCTGCATCTGATGTTCGCCCTGTTGCTGCTGTGGGTCGCCTTGATCCGGCCGCCGAGCGAACCGGAGCAGGGTGGCGAGAGCGGGCGCGTGCAGGTGGCCTTCGTGGGCCGCGGCACCCCGCAACAGGAGGAAGGCGGCCAGCCGGCCGCCGAACCGGCGACCACGGAAGCCGCCCGTGCCGCAGCGACCGACAGTGCCCAGGCGGTGGCTTCGGCCGGTGCCGACGCGCGTGAGCCGTCTGCCTCGGCGCCGCAGCCCGTCGCCGCGCCTGCACCGCCCAGTGAACCGCAGCCGGCGCCTCCCGCGCCGTCGACGCCCGCGGTGGAGCAGCCTGTGCAGGCGACCGAGGTCGCCCAAGCGACGACTGATTTCGTGGTGCCGCCGACCAGCGTGCCGCGCACCGAAGTGCGTGTGGTGCCACGCGACCCGCAGGACATCGCCGTGCGCGAGCGCGCCGTGGTGACCGTGGAAGCGCCGACGCCGCGCAGCGCCGTACCCACGCTGCGCCCGGCCGAACCGCAACTGCGGACACCCGACCTCACCGTGCAGGAGCGCCAGGTCACCGTGGTGGAAGCACCCGCCCCGGCCGTTACGGTGCCCGGCCCACGGGTGGATGCCACGCTCCCGCAACGCGAGGTGCAGGTACGCGAGCGTGAGATCCGGCCGGTCACCGCACCCGCGGTGACGATGGCGACGCTGCCCGCGCGCGAGGTCAGCGTGCCGGGCCGATCGCCGGAGGTCGCCGTGCGCGAACGCGCGGTGCCCAATGCCGCGCCGCGCCCGGAACCCCCTTCGCCGACCGCGGCAAGCAGTACCGCGACGGCCCCGGCAGCGACCCGTTCCAGTACCGCCGCCAGTGCGTCCAGCACCAGCGCGACCAATGCGACGCGTGCGCCCGCCCGACCGACGGCAGCGGCGCCGGGCAGCTGGGCCACGCCGAACCGCGCGGACGACTGGGGTGCGGCCAACCATCCGCAGGATGCCGATCTCAATGGCCGGGCCGTGAGCGCGACCCAGGGCAACGGCAGCAGCCTGTTCAAGGCCGATGGCAGTGTGCGCGTCCCGGGCCAGACCGGCGCCGGCACTACCGAGCGCGGCGCGCCCGGTGGCGACAAGGACGGCTGGAGCAAGGAGCGCATTGCGCAGTCCGGCACCTGGCTCAAGCGCCCGCCGTATGACTACACCCCGACCTCGTTCGACAAGTACTGGGCACCCAACGAATCGCTGCTGGCCGAATGGGTCCGCAAGGGCATCAAGTCGGTCGAGATCCCGATCCCCGGCACGAGCTCGTCGATTTCGTGCGTGATTTCCGTCCTGCAGTTCGGCGGTGGTTGCGGCCTGAGTGATCCGAACATGCAGGACCAGCCCGCCATCGCGCGGCCGCCGCCGGACATCCCGTTCAAGAAAGAACTGCAGGAAGACAACGGCAGCCGGTAAGGCGATGCCTCGGTGGCTCTACCGGATGCTGGGCGTTACGGTGCGGCGTCCGCGTCCAGTTCCACGTCCGCATCCTGCAATGCGACGAAGGCCCAGAACGGCACGTTGCTGTCGCTCCAGTAGCGGCTGGCTTCGTCGAGCACCTCCAGCAGCGTGTCGAACTCCGCGCCGGCCTCGCTGCGCAGCGCATCGGCATCACTGAAGAACAGCGCGTAGCCGTTGGCCGGCAACCAGGCCAGGTCGCGCAGGTTGTCGGTCAGCGCATCCCAGTTGCCGCGGAAGCCGGTCGGGAAGTCCAGGCGCGCGGCCAGTCGCATCAGCAGCGTGCGCTTGTCCTGGCAGCCGGCCAGGTCGATCTGGATCACGCGCAGGCCGGCATCGCGCATCGCCGCCGACAAGGGGGCGACATCGTCATTGCCGATCGCATAGATGCCGGCGTTGTTGATGTCGTGCAGGCCCAACTCGAATCCGTCATGCGTCATTGCCAGCTCCCGGCAGGTGGAACGTCGAAACTGCGGAACGTTTCATAGTGATCATCGGTATAGAACCAGCCAGTAGGGGGTGTGCCGCCGGTAACGATGCGCCGCGCGCCGCGATTGCCGGCGCCGGGCGTGTCCACCGTGTACTCGTGGTAGTAGCCGCGCGGTCGCTGCGGCAGGCGTTGTTCGCGGTTGCTGAAAATGCTGCCGTCCTGCCGGTGCGGGAACGGGCCGCCGCGCTGGATCAACGCGATGGTGTCGCGCGCTTCGGCGGGCAGGAACGGAGGCAGCGGATCGCGCGCCGCCTTGGGCCCGGTTGCCGATGACGTCGTCGTCGATGACGCCGCTGCACCGGCGGCCGACGCACTGTCCGGCTGGGTCAGCGACGGGGCGAACTGCGGCGCGGGCGGGCGCTGGGCCAGCTTGATGGCGGCCAGGCCACCGACCAGCAGCACGATGGCGATCAACAACAGCAGCGGCTTGCGCATGAGGGGCCAGGGGCGATGGGCGAGGGGACTACTCTACTGCGATCATCGACCTGCACGGTGAGGCCCAGCCGAACAGGCGTGCTGCACTGCGATGGATGCCGTGCCCCGTGCGCGCGCCGTCACTTTCGCGTAACGATCCCGACACGCGATCGACCGCGCAGGACGAAGTTTCCTTTACATGGCCCTTGGTAAGCTTGTCGGCCATCCCCATCATCGACACCGCAACGCCCGGTCTTTGCCGGGCGAGTGAGCTACCAGGAGAACCACATGGCCTATACCCTCCCCAAGCTGTCCTACGCCTACGACGCGCTCGAGCCGCATATCGACGCAGCGACGATGGAAATCCACCACACCAAGCATCACCAGACGTACATCAACAACGTCAACGCAGCGCTGGAAGGCACCGAGTTCGCCGACCTGCCGGTGGAAGAACTGGTCAAGAAGACCAAGTCGCTGCCGGAGAACCTGCAGGGCGTCGTGCGCAACAACGGCGGCGGCCACGCCAACCACACCCTGTTCTGGACCGTGATGTCGCCCAACGGCGGCGGCGCTCCGGTCGGCGATGTGGCCAAGGCCATCGATTCGCAGCTGGGCGGCCTCGAGAAGTTCAAGGAAGCCTTCACCAAGGCGGCCCTGACCCGCTTCGGCAGTGGCTGGGCCTGGCTGAGCGTCACCCCCGACAAGAAGATCGTGGTGGAAAGCAGCGCCAACCAGGACAGCCCGCTGATGGACGGCAACACGCCGATCCTGGCCCTGGACGTGTGGGAACACGCGTACTACCTGAAGTACCAGAACCGTCGCCCGGAATACATCGGCGCGTTCTTCAACGTCGTCGACTGGAATGAAGTCGAGCGCCGTTACCAGGACGCCATCGCCTGATCGGCACGGTCACCTGACACACGGACGGCCAGGCAGCGATGCCTGGCCGTTTTTCGTTGGGACGCCGCCCGGCTCAGGGCGCGCCGGTGCTTTCCGGGGCCTGCAGGCGCAGGGTGGCCATCGTGCCCAGGCGCAGCGCCGTGGCGTCACCTTCGCTGGCCGGCAGCTTGATGCTGTCCTGGCGGATGCCGCCGAAGTACTTGACCTGGAACAGCACATCCAGCCCATGGCCCCGTGCCGCGCCGGCCAGCGAAGGCGGGTCCACGCGTTCGCCCGGGTTCTTGCGGGCCGGCTGGAAGCCCGGCGTGCTGCCTACGAGTTCGGTGATCTCGGCCGAAAAATCGCCCGCGATCAGCGAGGGCAGGCCGTCGGCGGTCGCGCCGATCCAGGTCATCAGGTCGCTGGTCTGGTGCCGGCGGATCTGCGCATCGTCCGGCTCCGGCCGCAGCCGGGCGACATAGATGTTGATCAATTCTTCGCGCAGCTTGACCCGCAGCATGCCCGCCGCGCTGAATTGCCCGGGCGGATGCAGCAGGGTGACCGCATCATCGGTCACGGGCAGCCGGGTGAGCATGGCACTGCCGTGCCGCAGCGGCTGGCTGGGCGGGTCGGCGGTGACGAAATCGCAGCTGTAGCGCAGTCGGCTGGCCAGCCAGCAGGCCGGGTTGCGGCCCTGGGTCTGCTGCACACGCTGCACCGCGATCACGTCCGGCTGCATGGATTCGAGCAGCTGCAGCACCTGGTCACGGCGCTGCTGCCACTGCGCATCGTCCCGGGTCGGCAGCTCCAGCGACGCGATCTTCAGCGAGGGCAGGGCGTCTTCGGCCTGGCGCGCATGTGCCAGGGCGGCGGGGGCCGTCATCAACAGCAGCAGGATCCAGCCTGGCCAACGTCGGGTCCCACCGGTGATGTGCGTGCGCATAACGATAAGTTTACGCTTCCGCCGTCGACGATCCGTGACATGGGGCCCACCGGCGGCGGTCGTTCCTGATCGGCCTGCCATGTCCGGCAGCGGCTGTCATGCAGCTGTGCAGCGTGCGCTGGGGTGGGGCGTTCCGGTAATCTTGGTCCTTTCGTGTTCGCAGGACAGCCCCACAGGATGAGCAATATCGCAGCCGCCAGCGCCGGCAAAGGCAAGATGCCGCGCCAGATTCCCTACATCATCGGCAATGAGGCCTGCGAACGCTTCAGCTTCTACGGGATGCGCAACATCCTGGTGCAGTTCCTGATCACTTCGCTGCTGCTGCAGGAGATCACCGCCGATGGCCGCGCCGGCGAGGCGAAGGACATCATGCACAGCTTCATGATCGGCGTGTATTTCTTCCCGCTGCTCGGTGGCTGGCTGGCCGACAAATTCTTCGGCAAGTACCACACCATCCTGTGGTTCAGCCTGATCTACTGCGCCGGTCATGCCTGCCTGGCCATCTTCGAGGACAGCCGCCAGGGCTTCTTCGTCGGCCTGGGCCTGATCGCGCTGGGCGCCGGTGGCATCAAGCCGCTGGTCGCTTCGTTCATGGGCGACCAGTTCGACCAGAGCAACAAGCACCTGGCCAAGGTCGTCTTCGATGCCTTCTACTGGATCATCAACTTCGGCTCGCTGTTCGCCTCGCTGCTGATTCCGCTGGCACTGAAGAACCTCGGCCCGGCATGGGCGTTCGGCATCCCGGGCATCCTGATGTTCGTGGCGACCTTCGTATTCTGGATGGGCCGCAAGCGCTATGTGCTGGTGCCGCTGCCGCCGAAAGACCCGCATTCGTTCGGCAATGTCGTGCGCACCGCGCTGTCGGCGCAGGTGCCGGGCAAGGGCCGTCCGGGCCGGACGCTGGCGATCCTCGGCGCGGTGCTGGCGGTGGCCTCGATGGGGCTGGTCGGCAGCCTGGGCATCGTGATCTGCCTGTGCATCGCGCTGGTCCTGCTGCTGGCCGGTATCGGTGGCGGTACCTGGATGCAGCTGGACCGCGCCCGTGCGGTGCACCCGGCCGAAGCGGTCGAGGGCGTGCGCTCGGTGCTGCGCGTGCTGGTGATTTTCGCGCTGACCACCCCGTTCTTCTCGCTGTTCGACCAGAAGGCCTCGACCTGGGTCCTGCAGGGCCAGCAGATGGCCATGCCGAGCTGGTTCACCGCCTCGCAGATGCAGGCGCTGAACCCGTTGCTGGTGATGATCCTGATCCCGTTCAACAACCTGGTGCTGTACCCGATGCTGCGCCGCTTCGGCTTCGAGCCGACCGCGCTGCGCCGCATGACCGCCGGTATCGCCTTCAGCGGCCTGGCCTGGATCGTGGTCGGCGGCATCCAGGTGATGATGGACGGCGGCAACGTCATGTCGATCTTCTGGCAGATGCTGCCGTACGCGCTGCTGACCTTCGGTGAGGTGCTGGTCTCGGCCACCGGCCTGGAGTTCGCCTACAGCCAGGCGCCGCAGGCGATGAAGGGCGTCGTGATGAGCTTCTGGAACCTGACCACCACCATCGGCAACCTGTGGGTGCTGCTGTCCAACGCGGCGGTGCGCAACGATACGGTCACCCACCAGATCGCCAGTACGGGATTGAGCGAGGCGGCGTTCCTGATGTTCTTCTTCGCCGGCTTCGCGTTCCTGGCGGCGTTGGCCTTCGGTTGGTACGCCAAGCGCTATCGTATGGTCGACAACTACCGCACCGCCTGAGCCTGACATGACCCCAGTCAACCTGCTGCTGATCGCCATCACCGTCATCGTGTCGTGGATGGCGTTCAAGAACCGTGCGCTGGCCGACCGCCTGATCCTGTGGCCGCCCGCGGTGGACCGCAACCGTCAGTACGACCGGCTGATCACGTACGGGTTCATCCACGCCGATCTGTCGCACCTGGCGTTCAACATGATCACGCTGTTCTTCTTCGGCGGTTTCATCGAACAGGTGATGCTGCAGTTGAGCGGCAGCTATCTGACCTATCCGGCGTTCTACCTGGGCGCCCTGCTGGTCTCGATCCTGCCGAGCTACCTGAAGAACCAGAAGAACCCGAACTACCTCAGCCTGGGGGCGTCCGGTGCGGTCTCGGCGGTGCTGTTCGCCTTCATCCTGATCAAGCCGTGGTCGATCATCCTGGTGCTGTTCATTCCGGCCCCGGCGATCATCTATGCGGTGTTCTACGTGGGCTACAGCATCTGGATGGACCGCCGCGGTGGCGATCGCATCAACCACAGCGCGCACCTGGCCGGTGCAGCCTTCGGCGTGTTGTTCATGCTGGCCATGCAGCCGAGCATCTTCAGCCACTTCCTGCGTGAGCTGAGCAACCCGACCTTCAGCCTCGGCGGTTGAGTCGGGGGCGTACCGACCAACGGTCGGTACCTACCTCCCGTCAGGCGGCCTTCTTGCCGTCCACGCCATAGGTGCTGAGCAGCCGGGCATAGACCTCGTGGTTGATCTGGTCGAATTCCCAGCCCTGGGTCTGGCCGTTCACGGCCAGCTGGAACAGGCCTTCGAGCAGGGAGCTGTCGGCATCGCCGTGGGCGGCGGGGGCAGGTGCGGTGTTGTCCATGCGGACCTCCGGAGAGCGGGTGCGTACAGGCAGGTCTTCGCAAAAGCCATGCCAGCTTTCACGCCCTGTCCGAATCCGATATCGGCTTGAGCCGCCCAGGCTTTAGGGCGGCAAGTGACGCGCCGCGTCGCTGCTTGCCCCTGTTCAGGCTTCACGCGATCATGGCGGCCGGCTGCGCACTATCGCTGCAGTCGCCGCAGGAGACACCGCTCATGGCTTCGGTCACGCCGCCCGGACTGGCTTACGAGGTGGAGCACGATCTGGCCAATCACCGGTTCCAGGCCCGGGTCAAAGGGCATCTGGCACTGCTGGATTACCAGATCAAGCGCAAGCGGATGGTCATCACCCACACCGAGGTGCCCGAGCCGATCGCCGGGCGCGGGGTCGCGGGCGAACTGACCAAGGTGGCGCTGCGCTATGCGCGCGACAACAAGTTCAAGGTCGTGCCGGCCTGCGCATACGCCGAGGCGTTCCTGCAGCGGCATGAGGAGTACGACGACCTGCTGGTCCGATGAGGGCGGCGGGTCATGCTTCAGGGATGGCTGATCATGATGGTGGGTTACAACAAGGGGATTTCAGGATGAACATCGCAGGAAACCGTCGCGCGCTGCGCGCCAGCGCGCTGGCCTTGGCTATGGGCGTGGTGCTGGTGGCAGGCTGCAAGCGCGACGGCGACACACAGGCCCCGGCGACGCCGGCCGATACCGCCGCCGAACCGGCCGCGCCCGTGGTGGCCCCGGAGGCGCCGCTCGAGCTGCGCGACGTGATCGAAACCTCGCCGCAGGCCGTGGTCGGGATCACCTACCCGCCGGACATCGCCCGTTATCCGGGCCTGGCCAAGGCACTGGGTGGCTACGCCGACAGTGCGCGGGCAGAGCTGCAGCAGGCGCTGGACGGGTTGGGCAACGACAAGCCGACCATGCCCTACGAGCTGTCGCTGACCTTCGAGAAGGTCCTGGAAACACCGCAGCTGGTGGTGGTGACGGCCGATGGCAGCCGCTACACCGGTGGCGCCCATGGCGAGCCGCTGGTGGCACGTTTCGTGTGGCTGCCGGAACAGCAGCAGATGCTCACCGCCGACAAGCTGGTGGCGGACGCCAAGGGCTGGAAGGCGATCAGCGATTACGTGGCCGATCAGCTGCGCGAGCGCGTGGCGACCCGGTTGAGTACCGATGAGATGGAGCCGGCGCAGATGCAGGAATCGCTGCGCAACGCGAGCCGGATGATTGCCGACGGCACCGGGCCGAGCGCGGACAACTTCAGCCAGTTCCAGCCGCTGACCGGTTCCGACGGGCGCATCTCTGCGATACGCTTCGTGTTCCCGCCCTACCAGGTAGGGCCGTACTCGGACGGCACGCAGACCGTGGACGTCCCGGCCGCCGTGCTGGTGCCGCACGTGGGTCAGGATGTCGCGGGGTTGTTCGCCCGGGGTTGATCGACGGAGGCGATGTGGACGCTGGGCTGCAACGACGGGTCACAGGGTTGCTGCATGAGGCGGGGGTCACCGTTGACGGTGACCAGCCGCAGGACATCACGGTGCACGACCCGCGCTTCTACGCGCGGGTCATGGCCCAGGGCTCGCTGGGCCTGGGCGAGAGTTACATGGACGGGCACTGGGATGCCCGCGCGCTGGACGACTTCCTCTTTCATCTGATGCAGGCGCATCTGGACGAGCGCGTGCACGGCTGGCGCGACCTGGCCGATGCGCTGAAGGCGCGGGTGTTCAACCTGCAGGCCGGGGCCGGCAGTTTCGAGGTCGGCCGGCGTCATTACGATCTGGGCAATGATCTGTACGAGGCGATGCTGGGCCAGCGGCTGGTCTACAGCTGCGGTTACTGGCGTGAGGCCACAGACCTGGATGCGGCCCAGGAGGCCAAGCTCGATCTGATCTGCCGCAAGCTGGGGCTGCGCCCCGGGCAACGGATTCTCGATATCGGCTGTGGGTGGGGCGAGGCGCTGAAATTCGCGGCGGAGCGCTATGGCGTGTCCGGCGTGGGGGTGACGATCTCGCAGGAGCAGGCGGAGTATGCGCGGCAGTTGTGCGCGGGCCTGCCGATCGAGATCCGGCTGCAGGACTACCACGACGTGGAGGAATCGTTCGACGCGATCCTGTCGGTGGGCATGTTCGAGCATGTGGGCGACAAGAACTATCGCGGCTACTTCGAGATGGCGCGGCGCTGCCTGCAACCGGAGGGCCTGTTCCTGCTGCATTCGATCGGCAGCAATCTGTCGCGGCATCGCACCGATCCGTGGATCGCGAAGTACATCTTCCCGAACTCCATGCTGCCTTCGGCGGCGCAGGTCACCGAGGCGCTGGAAGGGCTGTTCGTGCTCGAGGATTGGCACAACTTCGGCACGGATTACGATCGGACACTGCAGGCGTGGCGGGCCAATATCGAAGCGGCGTGGCCGCGGCTGGATGCGCAGCGCTATGACGAACGGTTCCGCCGGATGTGGCGGTTCTACCTGGCCGGTTCGATGGCGAGTTTCCGTTGCCGGCATGCGCAGTTGTGGCAGTTGGTGCTGTCGCCGAACGGCGTGCCTGGGGGGTATGTGGCGCCGCGGTGAGTGAGCCATGAAAAACGCCCGGCAGTGCCGGGCGTTTTCCGTACAGCGCGTCGCTGGAACGGCGCTTACTTCTTGCCGTCACCCGAGGTCAGGCCGCGCTTCTCGAGCAGGGGCTCGATCTGCGGCTCATGCCCGGCGAAATTGCGGAACAGTTCCATCGCATCGACGCTGCCGCCCTTGGACAGCAGGGTCTGGCGGAAGTGGTCGCCGTTCTTGCGGCTCAGGCCGCCGTTCTCGCGGAACCACTTCTGGGTGTTGGCATCCAGCACTTCCGACCAGATGTAGGCGTAGTAGCCGGCCGAGTAGCCGCCCATGATGTGGCTGAAGTACGGGGTCTTGTAGCGCGGCGGGACCGGCGCGTAGAAGATGCCGTCCTTGGCCAGGGCCTCGGCTTCGAACTTCATGACGTCCTTGGCGGCCGGCACCTGGTCCGGGCCGATCTGGTGCCAGCGCTGGTCGAGCATGGCCGCACCGAGGTATTCGGTGGTGGCGAAGCCCTGGTTGAACTTGGCGGCGGCGACGACCTTGTCGAGCAGGGCCTGCGGCATGGCCGTGCCGTTCTGGTAGTGCTTGGCGTAGTTCTTCAGGATGACCGGATCATCGGCCCACATCTCGTTGACCTGCGAGGGGAACTCGACGAAGTCGCGCGGCACCGAGGTGCCCGAGAAGTAGGGGTACTTCACGTTCGAGAACATGCCGTGCAGGGCATGGCCGAATTCGTGGAAGGTGGTGGTCACTTCATCCCAGGTCAGCAGGGTCGGCTTGCCGGCCGGCGGCTTGGGGATGTTGAGGTGGTTGGCGACCACCGGCTTGAAGCCGGTCAGTTCGGACTGCGACACGTAGGAGTTCATCCACGCACCGCCGCGCTTGGAGGCACGTGCATACGGGTCGAAGATGAAGATCGCCAGCTGGCTGCCGTCGGCATCGAACACGTCGTAGACGGTGACGTCCTCGTGGTAGACCGGCAGGTCGGTGCGCTGCTTGAAGGTCAGGCCGAACTCGAGCTGGGCGGCGTGGAAGACGCCGTTCTCGAGCACGTTCTTCATTTCGAAGTACGGCTTGAGCTGGGATTCGTCGAAGTTGTACTTGGCCTGGCGCACCTTCTCGCTGTAGAAGGCCCAGTCCCACGCTTCCAGCTTGAAGGTCGGCTTGCCGGCGGCCTTCTGTTCCTTGTCGATCATCGTCTGCAGATCGGCGGCTTCGCGCTTGGCGTTCGCCACTGCGGCCGGTGCCAGCTGGCCGAGCATCGCGTTGACGGCTTCGGGCGTCTTGGCGGTCTGGTTGGTGAGGTTGTAGGCGGCGAAGTTCGCAAAGCCCATCAGCTTGGCCTTGTCGGCACGCAGCTGCATGATGCGCGAGACCAGGGCGGTGTTGTCGTACTCGCCGCCGCGGCTGCCGCGGGTCACCGAGGCTTCGTAGATCTTCTGGCGCAGCGCGCGGTTGGCCAGGTTGGTCAGCGGCGGCTGGCCGGTGGTGTTGAGCAGGGTGATGACGTACTTGCCGTCCTGGCCACGGGCCTTGGCGGCTTCGGCGGCGGCGGAGATCTGTTCCTGCGAGAGGCCGTCCAGTTCCTTGACGTCGTCGACGGTGATCGCCGAAGCGTTCACTTCGGCCAGCACGTTCTGGCTGAACTTGGTGCCCAGGTTGGCCAGTTCGGCGTTCATTTCCTTGAGCTTGGTCTTGTCCGCTTCGGACAGCTTGGCGCCGGCGCGGACGTAGTTCTCGTAGTACTTCTCGACCAGGCGCACGCCTTCGGCGTCGAGGCCGAGCTGGGTGCGGGTGTCGTACAGGGTCTGGATGCGGGCGAACAGCTTGCCGTTCAGCGCGATGGCGTCGCTGTGCGCGGCGAAGCGCGCGGAGTAATCGGCCTGCAGCTTCTTGCGCGCGTCGTTGGTGTCGGCACCGACGAGGCTGAAGAAGACGGTGGTGGCGCGATCCAGGGTGTCACCGCTCTTTTCCAAGGCGATGAGGGTGTTGTCGAAGGTCGGCTTGGCCTTGTTGTTGGCGATCGCCTCGACTTCCTTCAGCTGCTGGGCCATGCCGGCGTCGAAGGCGGGAGCGAAGTCGCTGTCCTTGATCTTGTCGAACTGCGGGAAGTGCAGCGGCAGCGGGCTGTCGGCGAAGAACGGGTTGGCCTGCTGGGCGGCGGTCGCGGCCGGGGTGGCGGCGGTGGCGGAATAGGCGGGCAGGGCAAGGCCGAGGGTCACGGCGACGGCGAGGGCAAGACGGGTGGTCAAGGGGAAATCTCCGGTCAGACAAGTCTTTGAGGGTAACCCGAGCCGTTGCGGAGGGGCTTGTGTCGAAAGGCATGTTTTGGCCGGACCAGTGCTGGACAGTCCATTGACGTCTTTTTAACAGCCGGGCTGGGGGGGTAAGTGCCGGCCGCTGGCCGGCTCCTCAGCCCACCAGGCCGCACGCGGTGGCCGAGCTAAGATGAGGTCTTTCCACCGGAGCCCACCGCCATGACCACTGCCTTCGATTTCCCGTTCGTGGATCTGTCCGGCCAGCCGCAGGCCCTGGCGCAGTACCGGGGCAAGGTGTTGCTGCTGGTCAATGTGGCCAGCAAGTGCGGGTTCACGCCGCAGTACGAGGGGCTGGAAGCGCTGTGGCGGGAGTTCGGGCCGCGCGGGCTGGTGGTGATCGGGTTTCCCTGCGATCAGTTCGGGCACCAAGAGCCGGGCGATGCGGCGCAGATCGGGGAATTCTGTTCGCTGACCTACGGGGTCAGTTTCCCGATGTCGGACAAGGTCGAGGTCAACGGCGACGGCGCCGATCCGCTGTGGCAGTGGCTCAAGCGCGAGAAGGCCGGGGTGCTGGGGACGCGCGGGATCAAGTGGAACTTCAGCAAGTTCCTGATCGGCCGCGAGGGGCAGGTGCTGGAGCGGTATGCGCCGACCGACACGCCGGCATCGCTGCGCGGGGATATCGAGGCCGCGCTGGGCTGACGGCGTCGCCCGACCAGGGCCGCGGCGACGGGTAGAGCCGGCCGCTGGCCGGCTCCTCGGTTGCATCCCCTTGGCGGGGTTCAGCCACGCATGGCGTGGCTTCACCTTATTTTTCGACGAACGCGCGCTCGAACACGTAATGACCCGGGGTTCCGATGCGCGGCGAGGTCTGGAAGCCGCGGCTGTCCAGCACGGTGCGCAGATCGGCCAGCATCTGCGGGCTGCCGCAGATCATCGCGCGGTCGTTTTCCGGGTCCAACGGCGGCAGGCCGAGGGTTTTCTGCATCTCGCCGCTTTCCATCAGCGAGGTCAGGCGGCCCTGGTTCGGGAAGGCTTCGCGGGTCACGGCGGGGTAGTAGAGCAGCTTGTCGCCGATCATCTCGCCGAGGAATTCGTGCTCGCGCAGTTCCTTCTCGAACAGGTCGCGGTAGGCCAGGTCCTTTTCGTAGCGCACGCCGTGGGTGAGGATCACCTTGTCGAAACGCTCATAGGTTTCCGGATCCTTGATCACCGACAGCCACGGCGCCAGGCCGGTGCCGGTGCCAAGCAGGTACAGGTGCTTGCCCGGGTGCAGATCGCTGATCAACAGCGTGCCGGTGGGCTTCTTGCCGACCAGTACCTTGTCGCCCGGCTGGATGTGCTGCAGGCGCGAGGTCAGCGGGCCGTCCTGGACCTTGATGCTGAAGAACTCCAGGTTCTCTTCCCAGTTGGCACTGGCGATGGAGTACGCGCGCAGCAGCGGCCGCGCTTCGGTTTCCAGGCCGATCATCACGAACTGGCCGTTCTCGAAGCGGAAGCCGCTGTCGCGGGTCGTGGTGAAGCTGAAGTAGGCGTCGGTCCAGTGGCGGACCTCAAGCACCGTTTCGGCGCCAAAAGCGGAAGACATGGGGGTGGGGTTCTGGTCGGTTTCGTCGGGTCTAGTTTATCTCAAATGAGATAAATTCTCATTGACTGGCCGGACAGGCCCGTCAGGCGGGGGTTTCAGCGGTAGCCGGCTGCCTGCAGCTCGAACAGTTCGGCATAACGGCCGCCCTGGGTCATCAGTTCGGCGTGGGTGCCGCTGGCCTCGATACGGCCGCCGGCGAGCACCAGAATGCGGTCGGCCATGCGCACCGAGGAAAAGCGGTGCGAGATCAGCACGGCGGTGCGGTTGTCGGACAGTTCCTTGAACCGCTGGAACACCTCGAACTCGCTGCGCGCATCCAGTGCGGCGGTGGGTTCGTCCAGGATCATGACCTGCGCATCGCGCATGTAGGCACGCGCGATCGCGATCTTCTGCCACTGCCCGCCGGACAGGTCCACGCCCATCTTGAAGCGGCGGCCAATCAGCTGGTCGTAACCACCGGGCAGGCCGGCGATGACCTCGTCGGCCATGCCGCGGCGGGCGGCATCGCGGATGCGGGCGTCGTCGGTCATCGCCTCGACCAGGCCGACGCCGATGTTCTCGCCGGCGCTGAGGTTGTAGCGCACGAAGTCCTGGAAGATCACGCCCATGTTGGCGCGCAGGTCGTCCAGGTCGTAATCGCGCAGGTCGCGGCCATCGAGCAGGATGCGGCCTTCGTCGGGGTCGTACAGACGGGCCAGCAGCTTGACCAGGGTGGTTTTGCCGGCACCGTTCTCGCCGACCAGGGCCAGCACTTCGCCGGCGCGCAGGTCGAAATCCAGGTGGCGCACTGCCCAGCTTTCGGCATCGGGATAGCGGAAGCCGACGTTCTCGAACACGAAGCCGTTGGTGATCGGCTGCGGGATGGCGACCGCGTCCGGGCGCGAATGGATCTCCGGTTGGATCTGGAAGAACGAGAACAGATCGTCCAGATACAAGGCCTGCCCGGCGACCTGCGAAAACCCGATCAGCAGGCCTTCGAGCAGTTGGCGCAGGCGCAGGAAACTGCCGGCGAGGAAGGTCAGGTCGCCGATCGAGAAATCGCCGCGCACGGTGCGCCACGCGATGTAGGCGTAGGCCGCGTAATAGCCCAGCGTCCCCAGTGCGGCCAGCAGCGTGCCCCAGATCGCGCGCTTGCGGGCCAGCGCGCGGTTGGCGAGATAGAACTTCTCGGCCAGCAATTTGTAGCGGTCGATCAGGAAGCGATGGAGGTTGAAGATCTTCACCTCCTTGGCGGTTTCCACGCTGGCCCCGATCTGGCGCAGGTATTCCAGCTGACGGCGCTCCGGCGTCCACTGGAAGTTGAGGCTGTAGCCGGCGGCGTTGAAATGCGATTCGCCGATGAACGCCGGGATCAGCGCCACCGCGAGCAGCAGGATCAACCACGGCGCGTACACGATCAGGCCGACCGCGAGACTGGCCACGGTGATGCTGTCCTGCACCTGGCCGAACAGCTGGCTCATCAGGTTCATGCGGCCCATGGTCTGGCGCCGTGCGCGGTCCAGCTTGTCCTGCAGGTCGGGGTCTTCGAAGTCCTCGAGATCCAGCTCGGCCGCGTGTTCCATCAGGCGCACGCTGGTGACGTTGGTGAACAGCTCCGACAGCAGCGTATCGGCGTAGCTGACCATGCGGCCGAGCAGGTCCGAGGCCATCGCCAGGCCGAACTCGAGTGCGAGCAGCCCGAGCAGCGGGTTCAGCAGCCCGCTGGAGAGCGCCTCGCCGAACGGCGGGAAACCCGCATCGTGCTGGCTGAGCAGCACCGCCGCATCGATGATCAGCTTGCCGACATAGAGCATCGCCACCGGCAGCAAGGCGCGGATCACGCGCAGGCCCAGGCTGGCCAGGGTCAGCCCGGGGCTGGTCTGCCAGACCTGGCGCAGGAACGGGGGCAGGTTGCGCATCGCATTGACGCGCTCGCGCAGGCTGGGGTTCTTCTGGCCGGGTGCACCGGCAGCGGGGGAGGCGGGCATGGACCGTATTGTGCGCGCCGTGGCCGTGGTTGATGCATGAAGTCAGTGCATGCGCAGATTGCAGACGCGTGCGCACCGCGGCCGGCACGGCCCGACCCTTACGGCAGCGGCGGCAGCAGCCCGGCGCCGAGGCGGTTCCAGGCATTGATCACCGCGATGCCCATGCTCAGGTCGCTGATGCTCTTCTCGTCGAAGTGCGGCGACAGCGCCTCGTAGGCGGCGTCGGAGGGGGCCGCACTGCTCAGCCGGGTCAGCGCCTCGGCCCAGCCCAGCGCGGCGCGCTCGCGCGCATCGAAGAAGCGGCTTTCGTGCCAGGCCGGCAGCGTATCCAGCTTACGCGGTTCGATCCCGCCCTTGCGCAGGGTGGTGCCGTGCATGTCCATGCAGTAACCGCAGCCATTGATCTGCGAGACACGCAGGAACACCAGCTCCATCAGCACCGGATCGATCGAACTGTCGTGCACGGCCTTGCTGGTGGCCAGCAGGCCCTTGAAGGCCTCGGCGGCGTGGCGGGTGTAGGGAACACGGGGGGAAGCAGACATGACGGACTCCATGACGGCCGCAGCGGCCGTCTTCATCAGGAGGACGTGCCAGCGTCGCGCGCTGTGACAAGGGCCGTGAGTTTTTCCGGATTGAGCACGCTGAGCACGCGCACGATGCGCCCCGCATCGACCGTGATCATCGTGACCGAGTGCAGCTGGTCCCCTGCGAAACGCAGGATCGCCGGCTCGCCGTTGACCTGGCCGAGCCGGGCCGGATGCTGCCCGTTGCGGCGCGCGATCGCCCAGTACAGCTGTGCGATGCGCTCGGCCCCCAGCAGGGGACGGATCGCCGCGGTCACGCGGCCACCGCCGTCGGAGATCATCTCGGCATTGGCATCGAGCAGGGAGCGGATCGCGGCCAGATCGCCCTGCTGCGAGGCGTCCATGAAGCGTGCCAGCAGGTCGCGGTGCTGCGCAGGCGAGACCGTGAAGCGCGGGGCGCCGGTCTGCAGTCGCTGGCGCGCCCGGTGCACCAGCTGCCGGCAGTTGGCGGGCGAGTGCTCCAGCAGGGGCGCGATATCCGGGTAGTCGTAGTCGAACACGTCCTTGAGCAGGAAGGCGGCACGCTCGTCCGGCTTGAGCTGCTCCAGCAGCGCCAGGAAGGCCACCGAGACCTCGTCGGCCAGCGCATGCCGCTGGGCCGGGTCGTGCAGCGGGTCCGGATCCAGGGCGATCTCCAGCGGTTCGGGCAGCCAGGGCCCGACATACTCCAGGCGCGCGCTGCGCATCGCGCGCAGCCGGTCCAGGCCGAGCCGGGTGGTGGCGGTGACCAGCCAGCCCTCCGGATCACGGATCGCGGCGATGTCGGTGCCCTGCCAGCGCAGCCAGGCGTCCTGGACGATGTCCTCGGCGTCGCTGCGGCTGCCCAGCAGGCGGTAGGCCAAGGCGAACAGGCGGGGGCGGTGGGTCTGGAAGGTATCGGTCGGGGTCATGCCGGGAGGACGCGGCAGGGCGGGCCGCTGTGACAAGGCTGGGCGGCCACTGTGCACCAAAAGCCGCGGCCGCGAGCGATTCTCAACGCCGCCGGGCGGTCCTTGTTAAAATCGGCGGTTCAACCCCCGCCAGCCTCCAGCAAGCGAGCAAGTCGTGACATCGATCAAGCAGGAAGACCTCATCCAGTCCATCGCCGACGCGCTGCAGTACATTTCGTACTACCACCCGGTCGATTACATCAAGAGCCTCAACGCTGCCTACGAGCGCGAAGAGTCGCCGGCCGCGAAGGAAGCGATGGCGCAGATCCTGATCAACTCGCGCATGTGTGCCGAAGGCCACCGGCCGATCTGCCAGGACACCGGCATCGTCACCGTGTTCCTGGAAATCGGCATGAACGTGCGTTGGGACGACGCCACGATGGGCGTGGAAGACATGGCCAACGAAGGCGTGCGCCGTGCCTACAACTACCCGGACAACAAGCTGCGCGCCTCGGTGCTGGCGGATCCGGCTGGCAAGCGCATCAACACCAGGGACAACACCCCGGGCGTGGTCAACGTCAAGGTCGTGCCGGGCGACACCGTCGAGGTGATCGTGGCGGCCAAGGGCGGCGGTTCGGAAGCCAAGAGCAAGTTCGCCATGCTCAACCCGTCCGATTCGATCGTGGACTGGGTGCTGAAGACCGTGCCGACCATGGGCGCCGGCTGGTGTCCGCCGGGCATGCTCGGGATCGGCATCGGTGGCACCGCCGAGAAGGCGATGCTGCTGGCCAAGGAGTCGCTGATGGAGCCGATCGACATCAACGAACTGAAGGCACGTGGCGCCTCCAACCGTGCCGAAGAGCTGCGCCTGGAGCTGTTCGACAAGGTCAACGCGCTGGGCATCGGCGCGCAGGGCCTGGGCGGCCTGACCACGGTGCTGGACATCAAGGTCAAGGATTTCCCGACCCACGCCGCCAACCTGCCGGTGGCGATGATCCCGAACTGCGCGGCCACCCGCCATGCGCACTTCACCCTGGATGGCAGCGGCCCGGTGATGCTGGATCCGCCGTCGCTGGAAGACTGGCCGCAGATCACCTATGACGCCTCCAAGGGCACCCGCATCGATCTGGATACGATCACCCCGGAAGACGTCGCCAGCTGGAAGCCGGGCCAGACGCTGCTGCTCAACGGCAAGCTGCTGACCGGCCGCGACGCCGCGCACAAGCGCATGGTGGAAATGCTGGACAAGGGCGAGCCGCTGCCGGTCGACCTCAAGGGCCGCTTCATCTACTACGTCGGCCCGGTCGATCCGGTGCGCGACGAAGTGGTGGGCCCGGCCGGCCCGACCACCGCGACCCGCATGGACAAGTTCACCCGCCAGGTGCTGGAACAGACCGGCCTGCTGGGCATGGTCGGCAAGGCCGAGCGCGGCCCGGCGGCGATCGAAGCGATCCGTGACAACAAGTCGGCGTACCTGATGGCGGTCGGCGGCTCGGCGTACCTGGTCTCCAAGGCGATCAAGGCCGCCAAGGTGGTGGGCTTCGCCGACCTGGGCATGGAAGCGATCTACGAGTTCACTGTGCAGGACATGCCGGTGACCGTGGCGGTGGATTCCACCGGCGAGTCCGTGCACCAGACCGGCCCGCGCGAATGGCAGGCCCGCATCGGCAAGATTCCGGTCGTCGTCGCCTGAGGCCTCCGGTCTCGGCAACGCTGGAAACGAAAACGGCGCCCCAGGGCGCCGTTTTTCGTGGCTGGCGCGCATCCCCTCAGCGGCGCGCGTCCACCAGCATGCGCACCGCCAGCGCGCCGAGCACCGTGCCCATCAGGCCGCGCTGCACCGTCTGCCAGCGCGGGCGCCCGGCCAGGAAGGTGGCGATACTGCCGGCGGCCAATACGATCAGTGCGTTGACACTGACGCTGGTCGCGATCTGGACCAGGCCCAACACCACCGATTGCGCCATCACGCTGCCATGCCCGTGGGGCTGGATGAACTGCGGCAGCAGCGAGAGATACATCACGGCGATCTTCGGATTGAGCAGCGCGGTGAACAGGCCCATGCCGAACAATCTGCGCGGACTGTCGTGATCCAGCGTGCGCAGCTGGAACGGCGACCGTCCGCCGGGGCGCAGCGCGTGCCAGGCCAGGTACAGCAGATACGCCGCCCCGGCGAGACGCAGCACGTCGTAGGCATGCGGCACTGCCATCAGCAGCGCGGTGATGCCCAATGCCGCGCACACCAGGTACACCAGAAAACCCAGCGCGACACCGCCCAGCGAGATCAGCCCGGCGCTGCGGCCCTGGCAGATCGAGCGCGAGATCAGATAGAGCATGTTCGGCCCGGGCGTCAGCACCATGCCCAGCGAAATCAGACCGAAGGCGAGCAGGGCGGACGAATCGGGCATGGGAGGATCCTGGGCGCACGGCGGGGGAGAGGAGGCATTCTGCGAGCGTCCGCGGCGCAGGGGCAGAGACAGAACGCGTCCCCACCGCCGGTGCTCTGTACCCATGGGATGGCACGGAGCGCGGGCGCATACTGTGCGCCTCCCTCAAGAGGCCCTGCACATGCGCACCACGCTGTATGGATCACCGAGTACCGCCGCCCTGGTCGTGCACTGGCTGCTGCTGGAACTGCAGATCGAGCACGATCTGGTGCTGCTGGATTTCGACAAGCGCGAGCACAAGGATGCTGCGTATCTCGCCTTGAATCCCGCCGGCCTGGTGCCGACGCTGGTGCTGGATGGGCAGGTATTGACCGAAGCGGCAGCGATCGCGCTGCATCTGGCAGACCGCCATCCCGACGCGGCCCTGCTGCCGGCACCGGGGACCGCCGAGCGCGCCGAGGCCTACCGCTGGATGTTCTGGTGCGCCAATACCGTGCAACCGGCGTATCGGGCGTGGTTCTACCCGCAGGAAATGGCCGGCCCCGAGCATGTGGACGCGACCCGCCAGCGGGCGCGCGAGCGGCTGGAAGGCGCCTGGCAGCATCTGGCCGGGCATCTGTCCACGCGCGGCCCGTATGTGCTGGGCGAGTCGTTGAGCGTGGTCGATTTCATGCTGGTGATGCTGATGCGCTGGTCGCGCAACATGCCCACGCCCAGTGACACCTGGCCGGCACTGAAGGCCTACGCCGATCGTCTGAAAGCCCGTCCGGCGTTCGCCGAGGTCTACCGTCGCGAGGGCATCACCGACTGGCGCTGAGTAACGTCAGTCGACGTACTCGTCGAAGGTGCGACGCGCGCGAAACGGCATCAGATGCTGGTTGAGCAGGCCCTTCGGTACGGTCTCCAGTTTCATGACGCCGTATTCCTGCGGCCACTGCCGTTGATCGCGGGGCAGTTTGAAGGTGCCCATCAGCATGTCCACCAGCGGCAGGTGGATGGCATAGTTGACGTCGACGTAGTCCTGCTGCCGCGCGTGATGCCAGTGGTGGTAGCGCGGCAGCACCAGCAGGTACTCCAGCCACCCGAAACGGATGCCCAGGTTGGCATGCGCCAGCACCGCCTGCAGACCCACCAGGATCACGTAGGCGTTGATTGCCGGGGTCGAGAATCCGAGTATGAGCAGCGGCAGCAGCACGCAGCTGCGGGTCATGACGATTTCGACGAAATGGATGCGCGAGCCGGCCAGCCAGTCCATGTGCCGGCTGGAGTGGTGCACCGCGTGGAAGCGCCAGAGCCATGGGGTGTTGTGATACGCGCGGTGCAGCAGCGCCTGGGCCATGTCCGCGACGAATACGGCGATCAGGAACTGCAGCCATACCGGCATCGATTGGATCAGCGTCTTGAGCGCAGGAAACGCGGCCAGCCCGGCAATGGTCGAGGTCGAGGCGGTCACCAGGATCAGGATGAACTGCACGAGCACGTGGCTCATGAAGAAATAGCCGACATCGGTACGCCAGCCTGGCCGTAGCGGCGAGAGCACGTGTTTGCCGAGGTAGCGCTCCAGCGGCACGAAGACCAGCGCCGAGAAGAACAGCGACAGCACGAACCAGTCCAGACCCAGCGAGTAGGGTGTCTGCCCGATGGAATCGAACTGGACATTGGTACCCCCCAGCAGCACTGCCAGGGTAGCGCTGCCGACGCCGACCGTGGCGATCCGCTTGTTGCGGTCGCGCAGGATCGCCATCGTGCCCAGCATGAAGGCGGCCGCCAACCCGACCAGCAGCAGGTGGCGCGCGAACTGTTCGTTGTAGACCGCGCGGAACTCGCGGCTGGTCAGCAGATCCGGAAAGTGGAAGCAGGCCACGCCCATCAGGCTGAGCAGGCCCAGCAAGGCGGAGGCGTAAGCGAAGAACGAGCGTCTTGGTCGGGCCATCCGCTGGCATCCAGGTGAAAGGGCAACGGTAGTGTGAGTGCGGGAGCCGGCGTAATGGAAGAGGCGGTTGCGGCAGCGCTGGCCGCCCGGGTCTTAGCCCGGCACGCGAGGAATGCTACATTCGGGGCATGTACGCACGCGGCGATGACCGGGTGCTTTCGACACGGAGTACGACGATGCCAAGGATGCTGTCCGCGCTGCTGCTGACCCTGCTGCTCTCCGCCTGCAGCAGTGATGGCGATTTCCACGCCAACCCGCCCAGTCTGCGCGACGTCACCGCTGCCAACCAGTGCATGCAGCAGTGCCAACGCCAGTACGACAGTTGCATGACCAGCCGGACGGGATTTGGCAGCGGCGACAGCTGTGGCGCCGGGGTGGCGACCCAGCGCGACGCGAAGTGCGACAAGATCGACAACCCGGACCTGCGTAAATCATGCCAGGCCAGCCGCGACTACTGCCGCAACCGGCTGCCCGCGCTGACCTGTGGCGAGGATAACAACCGATGTACCAGCCGCTGCGGAGGCAGCTGAGGCGCGGCCTTACGCCGGCAGGATCTCCAGCACCGTCTCCGGCGGCCGGCACAGGCGTGCCCCGCGCGGGGTCTCCACGATCGGGCGGTTGATCAGTTCCGGATGGGCGACCATCGCCTCGATCAGCGCGGCATCGGACAGCGCGGCGTCGTCCAGCCCGAGCGAACCATAGGCCGGCTCCTTGCTGCGCAGCAACTCACGCGGAGCGATACCCATGCGCGTGATCAACGCAGCCAGCGTCGGGCGGTCCGGCGGCGTCTTCAGATACTCGATCACCATCGGCTCGATGCCGTGCTCACGCAGGAGTTCCAGCGCCCCGCGTGAATTGCTGCAGCGCGGGTTGTGCCAGATCGTCACCGCCATCAATACCACTCCAGCAGCGACACACCCAGGCCGACATACGTGGCCTTGTGGTTGTAGTCGATCATGCTCTCGCCGTAGCCATCGAAGATCTGCACGTGGCCGCGCAGCAGGTTGCTGATCGGGAAGCCGTAATCGAGCTGCAGCGCACCGTGCGAGCGGTCGCCGCCGCGCAGCGAGTGACGCGCCATCAGCGAGACCTCGTGACCGTTCTTGTTCCAGGTCAGGGTGGCATCACCGCGGCCCATGTAATCGGAGATGTCCGGGTTGTTGTCGTCCTTGCGGTCTTCCGAGATGCGATACCACGGGCGCAGCACCAGCGCCCAGTTTTCGCGGTCCAGGCCGACAGTGGCGATCACCCGGTTCCAGCTGCGCGACAGGGGATCGGCGCGGCCGTTGGACATGTGGTTGACGCTGATCCCGCTCATGCGCCCGCGCCAGCCGCCGATCGAGTAGCCGTTGCGGAACATCATCATCACTTCCGGCTCGTAATTGGTCTCGCGGAACGGGCGCGAGTTGTCGGCGTTGTAGGCCTGCCAGCGCGAGCTCTGCGTGTAGCCGGCCCAGATGTCGCCGTTGTCGCCGAACAGGTTTTCCACGATCTTGGTCTTGAAGCTGAGCTGGAACTTCAGTTCCGCGCTGTCCAGCTGCTGCGAGGTGGTGACCGTGTTGACCGGATTGGGCGACTGCGGCATCTGGTTCTTGTCGCTGGTCCAGAACGCGGGCAGCAGGTAGACCGGCTTGTAGGCGCGCAGCTGGAAGGCGCCGAGCTTGGAGTCCTGCGCGAGCTCCCAACGGCTGTCGAGCAGCGAGCCCTTGCCGGCATTGGCCAGCGCATCTTCGTGGCCGTCGTTCTTGAACACTTCGCCGAGGCGCTGCTTGACCCGCTGCGTCGCGGGCGCGTCGGCGTCGGCACTGCGGGAGGCCTGACGTTCTTCCCGGCGCTCCTGCTTGGCGGCGGTGGCAGCGGCATCGGCGGCCAGGGTGACCTCGGGCGTACGCCCGAACAGCTTGTCGTAGCAGGCCAGGCGCGCTGCGTCAGTGTCCACCAGGGCGCACGCCTCCGGCGAGGCCGGGGTGGGCGCGGCCTCCTGGGCAGCAGCAGGCAGCGCCGCGCAGGCCAGGGCCAGGGCGGTGAACAGGGCGGAACGGGAATGGAGCATGGTCATGGGAGCAGGCCGCGTGACAAGAATGAATGGGTCTAACCGCACAGTGTCGCCGCTGCCCGGATTTCCCGCCAGCGCACGACATCCATCGATCTGACCGGTTTTATGCCGGTCAATGGTGTGCTCAGGGCGTGAAGCCGCACTGCTGCGGTGCGGTCAGAAGAACCAGGCGAAGGCGAACAGCCCCAGCATCGCGATCACCAGCGCGAGCTTCAAGGCGAATCCCAGCAGGATGCCCAGCCACGTCGCCAGGCCCACTTTGGTCGAACGCCCCAGCTCGCGGGTATGCCAGTACTCGCCCAGCAGGGCGCCGGCCAACGGCCCCACGAACAGCCCGATCGGCATGAAGAACACCCCGACGATGCTGCCCAGGAAGGTGCCCCACAGCGCCTTGCGGCTGGCGCCGACCCGCTGTGCCCCGACCACGGTGGCCAGGATGTCGACTGCGAAGGAGAGCAGCGTCAGCAGGCCCAGCACCGTCAGGGGCAACCAGCCGACATGGACGAAATCGTCCGCCCACGCCGCCAGCAGCAATCCGGCAAAGACCAGGGGGATGCCGGGCAGGGCGGGAAGGATCACGCCGGCGATGCCGACCAGCACCAGAACGACGGCTAGCAGGTACAAGATGAATGAATGGTCCATGCTGTCCAGTATGGTTCCTGAAATGGGGTTGACATCCGAAGGTTTTGGCCAGTTGCTTTTTCGTTTTGCTCGGGTTAAGTTGCAGACGCTGAGCTTGGCAAGGTCACCGTGGATCGTGGCCTGATGATGGTAGATCTTCCGGATCCGCTGCATCGTTGCACCTCGCTTCCCCCTTGCTGTCAGCCGCCTGTACGGGTGTATCCAACAACAAGACAGTTAGGGAGTAGCTGAGATGGCTGAGAAGGGCACCGTCAAGTGGTTCAACGACGCGAAGGGTTTCGGATTCATCAGCCGTGAGAGCGGCGAAGATGTGTTCGTGCACTTCCGCGCGATCGAATCCCAGGGCTTCAAGAGCCTGAAGGAAGGTCAAGCGGTCGAGTTCGAAGTGGTCACCGGTCAGAAGGGCCTGCAGGCCGACAAGGTGAAGCCGCTCTGAGCGCAGACCGGGTCCTGCCTGGTTGACACACGAAAAGGGCCCGCTTGCGCGGGCCCTTTTTTATTGCCTGCGAGCGGCGTTGCGCTGATCAGCGCAGGATCACCTTGCCGTTGACCACGCGGACGTAGGTGTTCTCGCGGATACCGCCCAGATCGCGCTGGTTCACGACGACGGTACGGCCATCGTCCATGCGCACGGTGATGTCGAAGGTGTCGCTGGTGACGTTCTTCTGGATCTGGTTGCCGGCCAGCGCGCCACCGACTGCGCCTGCGGCGGCCGCGATGTTCTTGTTGCCGCGGCTGCCACCGGTGTGGTCGGAGATTTCGTGGCCGGCGACCGCGCCGACGATGCCACCCAGGACTGCGCCGGTCGCGCTTGGCGCGCTGCGGCCCGAAGCGACCTGGTTGATGCGGGTCACGATGCCGCAGTCGGCACAGCGGTTGGTGTTGTAGTTGCCGCCGGAATTGCCGTAACCGTTGTTGTAACCACTGCTGCCGTAACCCGGCGAGGTGGTGGCACAGCCAGCCAGGGCGACGGTGGCAACGGCAGCGGCGGCAATCAGTTGAATCTTCATGGTGTATCTCCTGGCCAGAGGGGTGGTCGAATGCGTCTGGTGCGCATGGAGCAGATCGTGTCCTGTACTGCGTGAACAGCGTGCCAATCCCGGGCCGCCAGCGTGGCTGCAAGATGAATCAGCGGAAATCCTGGTGGCAGGCCTTGCAGTCGGTCTGGATCTTCTCGACCAGCGTGGCCATGCCCGGGCAGTCGGTCGGCGGTGCCGCCAGCGCCTCATTGAGGGTGGCGCGCAGGGCGCTGGCGTGCGTTTGGAAGCCCTGGCTGTCCTTCAGGCCGGGAAAGGCCAGGTCCAGATCGTTGGACAGCGAGCGCAGGGTCTGCAGGCGCGGCACGGTGTCGGCCAGGCTGCAGCGGTTCTGCGCCTGCGCCGCCTGCAGGAGTTCCACCTGGCGGTTCATCACGTGCATGAGCGAATCCGGGAAGGGGTCCTGGCGGGCCTGGATCGCGCGCGAGACCATCACCGTGGCGATCAGGCCGATCACCAGGCCAAGCAGGCCGACGAACAGGTAGCGGTACGCGGCGGACGGGCGGCGCTGCGGGGTCACGGGGTCGTTCATGGTGAGGGCTTCCTTGAGGGTGGCTGCGGCGATGGTACGACGCGTCCTGTCCACGGCGCGTCCCGGCCGGGCCTGGGCGCATTAAAATAGGCGCATGAACGACGTACTGCGCGAACGATTTGCCGGCATCGACCGGTTGTATGGAGTAGGCACCGTGGATCTGCTCGCCAGCCGCCGGGTGGCGGTGGTGGGCATGGGCGGCGTCGGCTCGTGGGTGGTCGAGGCGCTGGCGCGCACGGCGGTCGGGCACCTGACCCTGATCGATGCCGATGACATCTGTGTGTCCAACACCAACCGCCAGCTGCCGGCGCTGGCCGGCCAGTACGGCCGCAACAAGGCCGAGGCGATGGCCGAGCGCTGCCGGGCGATCAACCCGGACATCAGCGTCGATGCGATCGCCTCGTTCCTGACCGTGTCCAACATGGTCGAGCTGCTGGACCGCGATTTCGATCTGGTGATCGACGCCTGCGACAGCTTCCGGGTCAAGGTCGAAACCATTGCCTGGTGCCGCCGCCGCAAGCTGCCGATCCTGACCGTGGGCGCGGCCGGTGGGCGGACCGATCCCACCCTGGTGCGGATCCGCGATGTCTCGCGCACCGAGCACGACGCGATGATGGCGCTGATCCGCAAGAAGCTGCGCAGCGACTTCAACTTCCCCAAGAACGCCTCGCGCTACTTCGGCGTGCCGGCGGTGTACTCGCTGGAAAACGTGAAGTACCCGCAGGCTGACGGCAGCGTATGTGGCATCCGCCCGAACCTCGGTGCGGATGCGGCGCTGAAGCTGGACTGCGGCGCCGGGCTGGGTGCGGCGACCCACATCACCGGTGCCTTCGCGTTCGCGGCGGTGGGCAAGGCGCTGGAGATGCTGATGAAGAAGCCGGCCAAGGCGGTCACGGCCGACTGAGCCGCTGCGGTCACGCAGTGGACCGGCTTACGCGTCCAACCCGAGGCCGGGCCGGTCCGCGACGACTTTCGCCACAAAGTCCATGACCGTGCGTACCGATGGCGAGCGCCGGAGGTCACGGTGCACCACCAGCCAGATGTCACGCGAGAACGGCGCCCCGTCATGCTCCAGCGGAGTCAGTCCGGGCGCGGCATCACCCAGAAAGCGCGGCAGCGCGGCCACGCCCGCTCCGGCCAGAGCGGCTGCCCGATGACTGCTGATGTCGCTCAGTTCGCACGCCACGGCACGGCTTCCCGCGATCTGCAGCAGCCACTGCTGCTGGGGCATGTCAGCAAACTGCGTGTCATAGGCAATGAAGGCCCAGTCTTCGGGCCGACGGGTGGCGACGTACGCGTGGCTGGCATAGAGCGCGAACGGCATTCGTCCGATTCTGCGCACAACGCTGCTGGCTTCCTTGGGACGGACCAGCCGCAGAGCCACATCCGCCTCGCGGCGGGCGAGTGATACCTGCTGGGCCTGCGCCGACACGGAAAGTTGAATGCCGGGCTGCGCTGCCCGGAAGTCGGCAACCCGTTCCGCCAACAGGTGCGCCACCAGCACTGGCGGTGCACTAAGGGTCACCCTTGCATTGATGGCATCCTGACTGGCCCGGCTCACGCGGGCGACAGCAAATGCCGAGGCGTCCATGGCCTTGGCGTGCTCGTGAATCTGGACGCCCATCGCGGTAAGGCGGACGGAGCGCGGCAAGCGCTCGACCAGCGCAACCTGCAGTTCGACCTCCAGGGCCGCAACACGACGGCTGACGGTTGCATGGTCGACATGCAGCGCCCGAGCCGCGCCTGACAAGGTGCCGTCGCGCGCAACCGCCAGGAAATGACGGAGATTCTCCCAGTCGAACATCGGTGCGTTTTCGCAGGTATGGAGTGTGATTTCGGGGAATTTTCGAGGGTGCCCGCCAAGCCTAGCATGGACGGTCTCTTCTGCCTGTGGGACCCCAATGACAGCTTTTCCTGCTTCCGCGCGCGGTACGCTCTGGGCCGCCGCGCTCGGCTTCATAGTGGTGCTGCTGGACATCAGTGTGGTCAACGTCGCACTGGATGCTCTGCAGCATGAATTCTCAACCGACGTGGCCGGCTTGCAGTGGGTGGTCAATGCCTACACCCTGGCTTTCGCCGCACTGCTGCTTACCAGCGGAGCGCTGGGCGACCGCTTCGGCGCGCGCCGGCTCTATCTCTCGGGCTTGGTGGTGTTCACTCTGGCGTCGGCTGCCTGCGGGCTTGCGGGCAGTCTGCCCGTGATGGTCGGGGCCAGACTGATCCAGGGCATGGGCGCGGCGCTGCTGGTACCCAACTCGCTGGTCATGGTGCAGCAGGCATTTCCGGACAGCCAGGCGCGTAGTCGTGCCGTCGGTTGGTGGGGCGCTCTCGGGGGAGCGGCTCTGGCGGCCGGTCCCGTGCTGGGCGGAGTGCTGGTGGCGCATGCGGGCTGGCGCAGCGTGTTTCTGATCAATCTTCCGATGGGTTTGATCGGGATCTGCCTGACGCTCCGGCATGCGGCGCCGTCCGGCGGCGGACATCGGCGTGGCCTCGACTGGCGTGGGCAGGTGGCTGCCATGGTCGCACTGGCAGCGACCACCATGACCTTGATCGAGGCAGGCCAGCTGGGTTGGCAGCATGGCGTGGTGCGCGGAGGGGCGCTGTTGGCGCTCATGTCCCTCGCGGCCTTCCTCTGGATTGAAGCGCGCAGCACCTCACCGATGCTGCCATTGCATCTGTTCCGGAATCACACGTTCTCCATCGTCTCGTTGGCAGGCGTCGCGGTGAATTTCGCCTATTACGGTCTGATCTTCGTGTTCAGTCTGTTTTTTCAGACGCAGCAGCATCTGTCGCCCCAACAGACCGGGCTGGCCTTTCTGCCGATGACCCTCGTTCTGGTCGCACTCAATGTGGTGGCGGGGCGCCTGATTACGCGGCTCGGTCCCAGGTTGCTGATGTTCATGGGCCTTGCGCTGGCGGGATCGGGTTACCTGTTGTTGATGCGGGTAAGCATCGGGGGCCATTACGCGCTGTTGATCGTGCCGATGCTGATGGCGGCAGGCGGGGTCGCCTTGGTGGTCCCGACCATGACCAACGCGACGCTTGCATCGGTCGAGCGGTCGCGGGCGGGCATTGCCTCCAGCGTACTCAACTGCGCGCGACAGGTCGGCGGCATGCTGGGTGTCGCCCTGTTTGGGAGCCTGGTCGCCGATGGCGCGCCGGATGCGTTCATGCATGGCATGCACATGTCGATCGGCATGTCGGCGGGAGCGCTGTTGCTGGCGAGCGTCCTGTGCTGGTTCGGCATGCGGCCGGGGCCGCTCGATCCGTTGCGCGCTTCAGGAGAAACCGTGAAGCCCGAATAGAGTGCGCGCATTGGCCGTGGTCTGCGCGGCAACCGCCTCGGCCGGTTCCCCGCGCAGGCGTGCCACCGCCGCCAGGATCACCGGCAATCGCGCCGGCTCATTGCGCTGGCCGCGGATGCCCGCATCCGGCTGGTCCGGCGCGTCGGTTTCCAGCAGCAGCTGCTCCAGGGGCATGCTGGCTACCAGGCGGTGCAGGCGCTGGGCGCGGTCATAGGTCAACGGGCCGCCCAGCCCGATCAGGAAGCCCAGCTGGTGCAGCTGCCGCGCCTGCTCGGGGCTGCCGGAGAAGCTGTGCACCACGCCGCGCAGCCCGCCGACCTGCTTGATCGCCGCGATCACCGCATCCACCGCACGGCGCGCATGCACGATCACCGGCAGCTCGAATTCGCGTGCCAGCCGCAGCTGGCCCAGGAAGTAGTGCAGCTGGGCGTCCGCATCCAGACCCTCCACGAAGAAGTCCAGCCCGCACTCCCCAACCGCGCAGGGGCGCTCGCGTTCCAGCCACGCACGCAGTTCCTCAAGGTGTTCGGGGCGATGCTGGTCCAGGAACATGGGGTGCAGCCCGTAGGCGGGGTGCAGCCCGTCGGCCAGCCGGCAGGCGTCGCGCAGGCCGGGCCAACTGGCGGCCGTGACCGCCGGCACCACCTGCGCCCGCACCCCGGCCGCGCGGGCGCGCGCGATCACTTCAGGGCGATCCGCATCGAACTCGCCCGCATCCAGGTGGCAGTGGCTGTCGATCAACCTCACGCGCGGCGCTTGGCCGGCAGCGGCGGCGGCGTTTTGTCGCCACGTCGTTTCCAGTTGGCCAGCAGCAGCGTGCCCAGGCCGAACAGGATTTCATCCACGAACGGCAGCGGGTCCGGAATCACCAGGGTCACGGCGAACAGGGCGGCGGTGATCTTGAACAGGGTGGGGTAGCGCAGCCGACGCGCCCATTCCAGCACCGGCAACAGTATGGGATTGGACATGAGGCACTCCTGGGCAGATGCTGTAAACGCTATCACGAGCCCAAGGCTCACCGAACCTGAATGGGCGGCCGGATGTTCACGATCCGTGGAGATTCCGTTCAGGGTGGCCGTGCTGGAATTCACTCAAGAACGTTGCGGATCGTCCGCAAGGAGCCGGTTATGAAAAGTACAACTACTACTGCGTTGGTCGCTGCGGGTGCACTGCTGGTCGGCGGGATCGCCACCGCTGCCTTCATGAAGGGCGGCAGTTCCTCGCCCGATGCGGTGACCGCTGCTCAGACCCGGCCCACTCTGGACACCACGCCGCTCGCCGACGATGGCGCGCGCACTGATCAGCTGGCCATCGAAGACAAGGCTGGCAAGCTCGAGTACGCCGACATCGTCAAGGTCGACCCGCTGACCAAGAAAGAAAAGGCCTACGCCACCGTGATCGGCACCGAGCCGGTGCGCGAGACGTCCAGCACGCAGACGCCGCATGAAGTCTGCCAGGACGTGGTGGTCCAGGAACGTCTGCCGGAGCGCGACGGCAATGTCGGCGGTACCGTCGCCGGTGCCGTGATCGGCGGCCTGCTCGGCAACCAGGTCGGCGGTGGCAACGGCCGCAAGGCCGCCACGGCCGCAGGTGCTGTCGCTGGCGGCATGATCGGCAACCAGGTCGACAAGCGCCACGTCGGTGGCCGCGTGGTCAACCGTACCGAGCGCCAGTGCCATACCGAAACCGCGACCTCCGAGTCGACCCGCGTCACCGGCTACAACGTGACCTACCGCAATGAAGACGGCACCACCGGCACCATGCGCATGGCCAGCAAGCCGGGCAACCGCATCCCGATGGGCACCACCAATGCGGTCACCGGTTACAACGTGACCTACCGTTACGATGGCGCCGAGAAGACCGTGAAGATGGACAACAAGCCGAGCAGCGATCGCCTGCCGGTGATCGACGGCCAGCTGGTCACCCAGACCGCCGCACTTGATGCGAACAGGCAGTAAGTGCCTGCAGTTTGAATGCATCACCCGCACGCCGGCATCTGCCGGCGTGCTGCGTTCTGGGGGTCAGCGGTGCAGCGCGCCGAACGGTGTTCTGGGATCATCTGCGTATACCCGCACTCACAGAGGACGCCATGAGCATTTTCGACCTCCGGCTGGAGACCGACCGTCTGATCCTGCGCCCACCGCGCGCCGAGGATTTCGATGCCTTCCTGCGCTTCTGTTCGGATCCGGAGGTGATGCAGCACCTCGGTGGCGTGCAGGCACCGTCGCAGGCCTGGCGCAGCTTCAGCTGCCTGGTCGGCAGTTGGCACCTGTATGGGTTTTCGATGTTTTCGGTGATCGAAAAAAGCAGTGGCGACTGGGTCGGCCGCATGGGTCCGTGGCAGCCGCTGGACTGGCCGGGCACCGAGGTCGGCTGGAGCATCCGCCGCGAGAGCTGGGGCAGGGGCTATGCACCCGAAGCCGCCGCGGCCAGCATGGACTGGGCGTTCGACACGCTCGGCTGGGAAGAGGTCATCCACACCATCGATGCCGCCAACGAGAATTCCAAGGTCGTCGCGCGCAAGCTGGGCAGTTCGCTGTTGCGGATGGGCGAGCTGCCGCCGCCGCATGCCGGCACGCCGATCGAGATCTGGGGCCAGTCGCGCCAGCAATGGCAGCGGCGACGCGCCACGCAGCGGTGATGCTGCACCCGCGCTTGGCAAAGGCGATGCGGTGAGGCCAGACTCGGCATCGCGGGCAGGCCGCCCGCGATGCATGGCCAAGAGGGTGCGATGACGTCGTTGCGGGCTCCATTGACGGTGTACGGCATGTCCGTGTCGGGCAACTGCCACAAGGTGCGGATGCTGCTGGAGCAGCTGGGCACGCGCTACCACTGGGTCGAAGTCGACAGCGCGCACGGCCAGACCCATACGCCGGATTTCCTGGCGATGAATCCCAACGCCAAGGTGCCGCTGGTACAGCGCGACGACGGGCGCGTGCTGCCCGAATCCAACGCGATCCTGTTCTGGCTGGCGGAGGGCACGCCATATCTGTCCACCGATGGCTGGGAGCGCGCGCAGACGCTGCGCTGGATGTTCTTCGAGCAGTACAGTCACGAGCCCTGCCTGGCGGTCGCACGTTTCATCAGCGGCTGGACGCCCGTGGACTCGCCGCGCCGCAACGAGCTGCCGCGCCTGCGCGAGCGCTCGGCGCAGGCCCTGGCGGTGATGGAGGAGCACCTGGCCACGTCGCCATGGTTCAGTGGACGGGCCTACGGTATCGCCGATATCGCGTTGTTCGCCTACACCGATGTCGCGGCGGACGGCGGCGTCGCGCTGTCGCCGTACCCGGCGGTCCAGGGCTGGCTGCAGCGCGTGCGCGAGCAGCCGCGGTTCGTGCCCATGCCCACGCCGCTGCCGGAGGTGCAGGCCCTGTTCGCGCAGTCCATCTGAGGTCCATCCGGTTGTCCACATCCGCAACACGTCACGGAGGGTGATGCATGTTTGCCGTGGTTCCCGATCCGATTCCCGCACGCATGAAAGGCCTCAACCGGGCCGAGATCTGCGATGCCAATTTCATCGATTTCGTACAGCAGTGGCGCGGCGATCCCGCACCGACGCCCGCACCCGGCAGCCCCATCCTTCCGGGCAGCACGCTGGATGCACAGGGCTTTGCCGACCTGTTCGAGTCGCAGCTGATCAGCCGCCATCTGGACCTGATGGCGCGTGTGCTGCGCGTCCAGAACAAGGTCTTCTATACGATCGGTTCGTCCGGCCACGAGGGCAATGCGCTGGTGGCGCGGCTGGCCCGGCACACCGATCCGGCGTTCCTGCACTACCGTTCCGGCGGTTTCATGGCCGAGCGCTTCCGCAAGCTGCCGGGCATGGACCCGGTGATGGATGCGGCGCTTTCGTTCGCGGCCAGTCGGGACGATCCGGCCAGCGGTGGGCGCCACAAGGTGTGGGGCAGCAAGCCGCTGTGGGTGCTGCCGCAGACCTCGACGATCGCGTCGCACCTGCCCAAGGCGCTGGGGACGGCGCTGGCCATCGAAAGCGGGCGGCGCATCGGCCACACCCTGCCGATTCCCGACGACAGCGTGGTGATCTGTTCCTTCGGCGATGCCTCGGCCAACCACGCCACCGCGCAGACCGCGTTCAACACGGCGTCGTGGGCCGCCTACCAGCGCCTTCCCGCGCCGATCCTGTTCGTCTGCGAGGACAACGGCATCGGCATTTCGGTCAAGACACCCGATGGCTGGATCGCGCAGAGCTTCGCGCACCGCCCGGGCCTGGACTACTTCTTCGCTGACGGTCTGGATCTGGTCGAAGGGCATGCGCAGGTGGAGCGCGCGCTGGCACATTGCCGGCAGACGCGGCGCCCGACCTTCCTGCACCTGCGTACCACGCGTTTGATGGGCCATGCCGGTACGGATTTCGAAATCGAGTGGCGGCCGTTGCCGGAGCTGTGCGCGGCCGAGGCCAGCGATCCGCTGCTGCGCTCGGCGGCGATCGCGATGGCGTCCGGCTGGATGACGGCCGGGCAGGTGCTCGATCTGTACGAGCGCGTGCGCGTGCGCTGTTTCGCTGCGGCCGCCGAAGCGGATCGACGCCCGAAGTTGTCGGCGCTGGCCGAGGTCATCGCGCCATTGGCGCCGTATTCGCCGGCGGCGGTGCATGCCGAAGCCACGCGAATGGCCGGCGATGAGGCGCGCGCCGCTGCATTTGGCGGTCCGGCGCAGTTGCCGGAAACACAGCCGCCGCGCCATCTGGCGATACAGATCAACCAGGCACTGCACGATCTGATGGCCAAGTACCCGTCCACGCTGCTGTTCGGCGAGGACGTCGCGCAGAAAGGCGGGGTGTACACGGTCAGCAAGGGCCTGCTCAAGGCCTTCGGGCCGCGCCGTGTGTTCAATACCCTGCTCGATGAAACCATGATCCTGGGCATGGCGCAGGGCCTGGCCAACCTGGGCATGCTGCCGATCCCCGAGATCCAGTACCTGGCGTATCTGCACAATGCGGCGGACCAGCTGCGGGGCGAGGCCTGCTCGCTGCAGTTCTTCTCCAACGACCAGTACCGCAACCCGATGCTGGTGCGGATCGCCGGGCTGGGGTACCAGAAGGGCTTCGGCGGGCATTTCCACAACGACAACTCGATCACCGCGCTGCGCGATATTCCCGGGCTGGTGGTCGGCTGTCCTTCGCGCGGCGACGATGCGGCGATGATGCTGCGCACGTTGGCGGCGCTGGCGACCGTCGATGGCCGCGTCGCGGTGTTCCTCGAGCCGATCGCGTTGTACATGACCAAGGACCTGCACGCGCCCGGCGATGGCCAGTGGCTGTTCCCGTATCCGGCCGCCGACCAGGCACTGGTGCTCGGCGAGGGCCGGGTCTACGCGCCGGAGGCCAGTGACCTGGTCATCTTCACCTATGGCAACGGCGTGCCGATGAGCCTGCGCACGGCACGGGCGATCGAGCAGCAGCTGGGCTGGCAGGTGCGGGTGGTCGACCTGCGCTGGCTGGTGCCGCTCAATGCGGGTTTCATCGCCGCGCAGGCCGCCGATGCCCAGCGCGTGCTGGTGGTCGATGAAGGCCGGCACAGCGCCGGGGTGGGCGAGGGCGTGATCACCGCGCTGGTCGAGGCGGGGCTGGGGCACCTGCCGATCCGGCGGGTATGCGGCGCCGATACCTACACGCCGCTGGCGGGGGCAGCATTGTGCGTGCTTCCAAGCGACAATGCGGTATTGAACGCCGCCCTCGCGCTGGCGCAGGACCCTTGATACATGTGTGGATTGGCAGGCATGCTGCTGCCCGCTCCGGCAAGAGAGCAGGCAGCACTGGAAGAACAGGCGCGGCGCATGGGCGACGCATTGGTGCACCGCGGCCCGGATGACAGTGGGGTGTGGGCCGATGCCTCGGCCGGCATCGCGCTGGCGCATCGCCGGCTGAGCATCCTGGACCTGTCGCCGCTGGGCCATCAGCCGATGACCTCGGCCGATGGCCGCTACGTGCTGGCCTACAACGGCGAGGTCTACAACTTCGCCGAGCTGCGCGCCGAGCTCGAAGCCCTGGGGCATGGATTCCGCGGCCATTCGGATACCGAAGTGCTGCTCGCCGCCATCACCGAGTGGGGCTTCGACGAGACCCTGCAGCGCAGCAACGGCATGTTCGCCATCGCTCTGTGGGACCGCGCCGAGCGCTGCCTGTGGCTGGCCCGCGACCGCGTCGGCAAGAAGCCGCTGTACTACGGCTGGGCCGGTGAAACACTGGTGTTCGGCTCCGAGCTCAAGGCGCTGTGGCAGCATCCGGCCTTCGACAACGAGGTCGACCGCGATGCGCTGACCCTGTTGCTGCGGCTGGACTACATCCCGGCGCCGCACTGCATCCACGAGCGCTGCTTCAAGCTGATGCCCGGCCGCGTGCTGCGGCTGGATGCCGAGGCGGTCGCCGCCGGCGCCGCCGCCCATCGCCCGGACCAGTTGCAGCAGCCGTTCTGGAATGCGCGCGAGCGCATGCAGCAGGCGCTCGCCGCGCCCTTCACCGGCAACGAGGCCGAGGCCGAAGAGCGCCTGGATGCCGTGCTGCGCGACGCGGTCGCGCTGCGCATGGTGGCCGACGTGCCAGTCGGCGTGTTCCTCTCCGGCGGCACCGATTCCTCGGTGGTGGCCGCCCTGATGCAGGCGCAGTCGAGCCAGCCGGTGCACAGCTTCAGCATCGGCTTCACCGGCTCGGACCATGACGAGGCGCCGCTGGCGAAGTCGCTGGCCCAGCACCTGGGCTGCGATCACACCGAGCTGTATGTCAGCGGTGCCGACGCGCTCGCGGTGGTGCCCAGCCTGCCGGCGATGTTCGACGAACCCTTCGCCGATGCCTCGCAGGTGCCCACGGCGCTGGTCGCCAAGCTGGCGCGGCAGGGCGTGACGGTGGCGCTGTCGGGCGACGGCGGCGATGAACTGTTCTTCGGTTACACCCGCTACCAGCGGGCGATGCGCAACTGGCGCCTGCTGGGCAAGGTGCCGGCGCCGCTGCGGCGCTGGATGGCCCGCCACGCGCACACGCAGGGCGAGGCCTCGCGCACCGGCGGCCTGGCTGCGCTGCTGGCCGAGTCCGGCGCGCGTGGCATTGGTGATGTCTACCGCAACCGTATTTCGCGTTGGCGCGACCCGGTTGCCGCCGTGCGTGGCGCGCAGGCGGCCGGCAGCTTCTACGACCTGGCCGATCCGCTGCACGGCGCCGGCTCGCCGGCGGACGCGATGATGCTGGCCGATTTCAGCACCTATCTGCCCGACGACCTGCTGTGCAAGGTGGACCGCACCAGCATGGCGGTCAGCCTGGAGGCGCGTGCGCCGCTGCTGGACTGGCGCGTGGCCGAGTTCGCCTGGTCGCTGCCGATGGCGATGAAACAGCGCGACGGGATCAGCAAGTACCTGCTCAAGCGCGTGCTGGGCCGCTACGTGCCGCAGGACATGGTGCACCGGCCCAAGCGCGGCTTCGGTGCCCCGGTCAGTGCGTGGCTGAAGGGCGACCTGCGCGGCTGGGCCGATGAGCTGCTGGATCCGGCGCGGCTGGCCGAGGAGGGCGTGTTCAACGTCGAGGCGGTCGCCCCGCTGTGGCAGCAGTTCAAGCAGGGCGAGCGCAAATGGCACACCCATCTGTGGAACGTGCTGATGTTCCAGGCCTGGCAGGCGCATTGGCGCAACGCACGCGCCGACGTGACACGCGCATAGCGCCGCCTGTGCTGTCGGGTCTGGGCGGAAGGCAGCCACCCATGGGGTGGCTCTACCGGATGTGGTGTCGGCTGTAGAGCCACGCCATGCGTGGCTGACGCCGCCTTCACCGTTGCCGAAGGTAGGCCCGCCTAGGCTGGTCCTTTCCCCCGAACGGAGATGACGTGATGGCCGAATACAAGATCGCGGTACTGGTCGGCAGCCTGCGAAAGGGCTCCCACAACAAGGTGCTGGCCCGCGCGCTGGAGAAACTGGCGGCCGGCAAGGCGGTGTTCTCCTACGTGGAGATCGGCGACCTGCCGCTGTACAACCAGGATTTCGACAAGGACTACCCCAGCCAGGGCGTCCGCCTGAAGCAGCAGATCCGTGACGCGGATGCGGTGCTGTTCGTCACCCCCGAATACAACCGCTCGGTCCCGGGCGTGCTCAAGAACGCCATCGATCTCGGATCGCGCCCGTATGGCGACAGTGCCTTCGCCGGGAAGCCGGCGGCGGTGATCGGCGCCTCGATCGGCGTGATCGGCACCGCGCTGGCCCAGCAGCACCTGCGCAACATCCTGGCCTACCTGGACATGCCGGTGCTCGGCCAGCCCGAGGCCTTCCTGCACTTCAAGGAAGGGCTGATCGACGAAAACGGCACGATCAGCAACGCCGGCACCCAGGACTTCCTGCAGGGCTTCGTGGACAAATTCATTGCCTGGGTCGGCACCCACGGCGGCACGCACTGATCCACCGCGAGCGGGTCATGCTTCTGCGATAATGGCGTGGACGGACGTCGCAAGGGCGTCCGTCGCACGCGATGCGACGGCTCCGGCCGATCGTACCGGCAGGCGCCGGTATCCCCAGCTCATCCACTGTTTATCCACAGGTTTGTGCATGGCTGCGGGGCTCCCCGCGTGCCTACCATGTCCCACGCCTCACATTGCAGGAAGTACGCCCCCCATGTCCGCCCGTTCTGGCTTCCGTTCCGACCGCAAAGACCGCGGTGACCGCTTTGATCGCGATGAGATGCGCATCGACGCCCTGCGCGTGCCGCCGCATTCGATCGAGGCCGAACAGGCGGTGCTGGGCGGGCTGATGCTGGCCCCGGAGAGCTATGACCGGGTCAACGACCAGCTGACCGAAACCGACTTCTACCGCCGCGATCACCAGATGATCTACCGCGCGATCCGTGAGCTGTCCGAGCGCGACCGTCCGTTCGATGCGGTGACCCTGGGCGAGTGGTTCGAATCGCAGGGCAAGATGGAGCTGGTCGGTGACGGCGCGTACCTGATCGAACTGGCCAGCACCACGCCGTCGGCCGCCAACATCAGTGCCTACGCGGAAATCGTGCGTGACAAGGCGGTGCTGCGGCAGCTGATCCAGGTCGGTACGGACATCGTCAACGACGGCTTCCAGCCCGAAGGCCGCGAGAGCAGCGAGCTGCTCTCGGCAGCGGAAAAATCCGTGTTCGCGATCGCCGAGCAGGGCGCACGTGGCCGCACCGATTTCGTGGCGATGCCCGGCGCGCTGAAAGACGCCTTCGAAGAGCTGCGCAACCGCTTCGAGAACGGCGGCAACATCACCGGCCTGCCGACCGGTTACACCGATTTCGATGCGATGACCGCCGGCCTGCAGCCGACCGATCTGATCATCCTGGCCGCGCGCCCGGCAATGGGCAAGACCACGCTCGCGCTGAACATCGCCGAGTACGCCGCGATCAAGTCCAAGAAGGGCGTGGCGGTGTTCTCGATGGAAATGTCGGCCTCGCAGCTGGCGATGCGCCTGATTTCCTCCAACGGCCGCATCAACGCCCAGCGCCTGCGTACCGGCCAGCTGGAAGACGAGGATTGGAGCCGGGTGACCGGTGCGATCCGGATGCTGAAGGAAACGAAGATCTTCATCGACGATACGCCGGGCGTGTCGCCGGAGATCCTGCGTTCCAAGTGCCGCCGCCTCAAGCGCGAGCACGACCTGGGCCTGATCGTGATCGACTACCTGCAGCTGATGAGCGTGCCGGGCAACAGCGAAAACCGCGCGACGGAAATCTCGGAAATCTCTCGATCGTTGAAGGGCCTGGCCAAGGAGCTGAACGTGCCGGTGATCGCGCTTTCCCAGCTCAACCGCTCGCTGGAAACGCGTACCGACAAGCGCCCGGTGATGGCCGATCTTCGTGAATCCGGCGCTATCGAGCAGGATGCGGACATGATCGTGTTCATCTACCGCGACGACTACTACAACAAGGAAACGTCGCCGGACAAGGGCCTGGCCGAGATCATCATCGGCAAGCACCGCGGCGGCCCGACCGGCTCGTGCAAGCTCAAGTTCTTCGGTGAGTACACCCGGTTCGACAACCTGTCGCACGATTCGGTGGGTTCGTTCGAATAACGCCGAAGGCGTTACGGTAGTGCCGGCCGCTGGCCGGCTCCTATGGACCTGTCATCGGGCAGAGCCGGCCAGCGGCCGGCACTACCGTTTTATCGGCTTATTGCCGGTTTCGTCGCAAACCCATTGCAGCGCGCCCCCGGCGCGCGCGATGGTGGTCTCCGGGCGGCAGGTGCCGCCAACGGAGACCGACGATGAAGACCCTGTTCGCCCTGGGCGTGTGGTGCCTGCTGTTCGTGCTGTGCTGGCCGCTGGCGCTCCTGGCCTTGGTGGCGTGGCCGTTCGTGTGGCTTATCAGCCTGCCGTTCCGCTTGGTGGGCATCACCTTCTCGGCGCTGTTCGCGTTCCTGCGCGCGCTGTTCATGCTGCCGGCGCGGGTGCTGAGCGGCGGTCGCGTCGCGACGGCCTGAGGCCCCCAAGATCGGGGGTAGTGGCCGGCGCGGGGCGGGGGGGGGGTTGGGGACAGAAAACAGGGGCGCGCCCGCCGCCGCCCCACCCCCAAGGGCGGCTGCTCTTTCTGTCCGGAATACGTGGAGCCGGCCAGCGGCCGGCACTACCCATGGCGCGGAGCCGGCCAGCGGCCGGCACTACCCATGGCGCGGAGCCGGCCAGCGGCCGGCACTACCCGGCGGCAGCGGTCGACGTCACCGACCGCCCACAAAAAAACCCCGCCGAGGCGGGGTTTTTCGTTACGCCACCAACAGGGCTCAATTGGCCTTGTGGATCGCGCGCTTGCTCACGGCCATCGCGGCGTCATGCACCACTTCGGACAGCGACGGGTGGGCGTGGCAGATGCGCGCCAGGTCGTCGGCCGAACCGCTGAACTCCATGGTCAGCACGCCTTCGTGCACCAGCTCGGAGACGTTCGCGCCGACCAGGTGCATGCCCAGGATGCGGTCGGTCTCGGCATGCGCCAGGACCTTCACGAAGCCGGTCGGCTCGATCATCGCCACGGCACGGCCGTTGGCGGCGAACGGGAAGCTGCCCGCCTTGTACGGGATGCCTTCGTCCTTGAGCTGCTGCTCGGTCTTGCCGACCCAGGCCAGCTCCGGCTCGGTGTAGATCACCCACGGGATGGTGTCGAAGTTGACGTGGCCCGGCAGGCCCGCGATCAGCTCGGCCACGGCGATGCCTTCCTCGAAGCCCTTGTGTGCCAGCATCGGGCCGCGCACGCAGTCACCGACCGCCCAGACGCCATCGACGCCGGTGTGGCAGTGCGCGTCCACTTCGATCTGGCCACGCTCGTTGATCTTGACGCCGGTGCCTTCGGCCAGCAGGCCCTTGGTGGCGGCGCGACGGCCGACGGCCACCAGCAGCTTGTCCACGATCAGGCTCTTCTCGCCTTCACCATCGGTGTAGGTCAGGGCGACTTCCTTCTTTTTGCCCTTGCCGGTCACGTCGGCCTTGGAGACCTTGGCGCCCAGGCGGATGTCCAGGCCCTGCTTCTTGAATTCCTTCAAGGCGGTCTTGGCCACTTCGGCATCGGCCGCGGCCAGGAAGTCCGGCAGCGCTTCCAGGATGGTCACTTCCGAACCGAGGCGCTTCCAGACGCTGCCCAGCTCCAGGCCGATCACGCCGGCACCGATCACGGCCAGGCGGGCGGGGACTTCGGTGAAGTCCAGGCCGCCGACGTTGTCGACGATGGTCTCGCCGTCGAACTTGGCGAACGGCAGTTCGATCGAATCCGAACCGGCGGCGATGATGACGTTGGTGCCCTTCAGCTCGACTTCCGAGCCGTCGTGCTGCTTCACCTTGACGATGTTGCCCGGCTGCAGTTCACCGAAACCGTAGTACGCGGTGACCTTGTTCGCCTTGAACAGCATGGCGATGCCGCCGGTGAACTGCTTGACGATCTTGTCCTTGCGGCCAACCATCGCCTCGACGTCCATCTTGGCGTCCTTGAAGCTGATGCCGTGGTCGCCAAAGATGTGGCCCATGTTCCAGAACTGGCGCGAGGAATCCAGCAGCGCCTTGGACGGGATGCAGCCCACGCGCAGGCAGGTGCCGCCCAGGGCCGGCTTGCCGTCCTTGCCCAGCGCAGCGTCGATGCAGGCGGTCTTCAGACCCAGCTGCGCGGCGCGGATGGCGGCATGGTAGCCGGCCGGACCGGCACCGATGACGACGACGTCGAATTGTTCAGCCATTGATAGTTCCTTGTTTCTTTACCAGAACCCCTCCGCGCAGGCGCGGAGGGGTGGGAGGTCTTACAGGCCGAACAGCATGCGGCCCGGGTTTTCCAGCTGGTTCTTGATGTCCACCAGGAACTGGACCGAATCCTTGCCGTCGATGATGCGGTGATCGTAGGACAGCGCCAGGTACATCATCGGCGCGATCACGACCTGCCCGTTCTGGGCGATCGGACGTTCCTTGATGGCGTGCATGCCCAGGATGGCGCTCTGCGGCGGGTTGATGATCGGGGTCGAGAGCAGCGAGCCGAAGGTGCCGCCGTTGGTCACGGTGAAGGTGCCGCCCTGGAGTTCTTCCAGGCTCAGCTTGCCGTCACGGGCCTTCTTGGCGTAGTCGGCGATGGTCTTTTCGATGTCGGCGAACGACATGCGCTCGACGTTGCGCAGCACCGGGGTCACCAGACCCTTCTCGGTGGACACGGCGATCGAAATGTCGGAGTAGCCGTGATAGATGATGTCGTCACCATCGATCGAGGCATTGACCAGCGGGAAGCGCTGCAGCGCGTTGGCGGCGGCCTTCACGAAGAAGCTCATGAAGCCCAGCTTGATGCCGTGGGCCTTGACGAACTCGTCCTGCAGATCCTTGCGCGCGGCCGAGACCTTGGACAGGTCGACCTCGTTGAAGGTGGTCAGCATGGCGGTGCCGTTCTTGGACTGCATCAGGCGCTCGGCGATGCGCTTGCGGATGCGGGTCATCGGCACGCGTTCTTCCGGACGTGCGCCACCGGACTTGCCGGCGCCACCGTTGCGGGCGAAGTTGACGATGTCTTCCTTGGTCACCGCGCCGCGACGGCCGGTGCCGTCCACGTCGGCCGGGTTCACGCCTTCGGTGATGGCGGTGAAGCGCGCGCCCGGGGGCAGGGCGTCGGCGCTGGACTTGGCAGCCGGGGCCGGCGCTGCGGCAGCAGCCGGAGCGGCGGCCTTGGCCGGGGCGGCCTCGGCCTTCTTCTCTTCAGCAGCCGGCGCCGGGGCATCGGCCACGGCGCCTTCTTCGATGATGGCCACGATCTGGCTGGAGGTCACGGTGGCGCCCACCTCGAACTTGATCTCCTTCAGCACGCCATCGACCGGCGACGGCACTTCCAGGACGACCTTGTCGGTTTCCAGATCAAGCAGGTTTTCATCGCGCTTGACGGCATCGCCGACCTTCTTGTGCCAGGTGGCGATGGTGCCGTCGGCGACGGATTCGGGCAGTACCGGGGCTTTGACTTCGGTGGCCATGCGGGAGCTTCCTGGTTTGTCTTTTCTAGAATGAGGGGGAGAGTTATTCAGCGACCGAGTCGTTGAACGGGTTGACCAGGGCATCGGCGATCAGCTTCTGCTGCTCGATGATGTGGTCAGCCATGTGTCCAGCGGCCGGCGATGCCGAACGGGCGCGACCTGCGTAATGGATGCTCTGGCCATCGGCCAGGCAGGCCTGCAGGTGGTGGCGGATCTGGTACCAGGCACCCTGGTTCTGCGGTTCTTCCTGACACCACACCACATCGACCGCCTTGCCGTACTTCTTCAGCTCGGCCGCCAGTGCCACGCGCGGGAACGGATACAGCTGTTCGACGCGGATGATGGCGACATCGTCCTGGCCACGCTTGGTCTGGTCTTCCAGCAGGTCGTAGTAGACCTTGCCCGAACACAGCACCACGCGCTTGACCTTCTTGGCGTCTGCCTTGGCATCGCCGATCAGGTGCTGGAACTCGCCGTTGGCCAGTTCGTCCAGGGTCGACACGGCCAGTTTGTGGCGCAGCAGCGACTTGGGCGACATCACGATCAGCGGCTTGCGGGTGGTCATGCGCATCTGGCGACGCAGCATGTGGTACGCCTGCGCCGGGGTCGACGGCACGCACACCAGCATGTTCTCGAGCGCGCACAGCTGTAGGAAACGCTCCAGACGCGCGGAGCTGTGCTCCGGGCCCTGGCCTTCGTAACCATGCGGCAGCAGCAGGGTCAGGCCGGTGATGCGGCCCCACTTGGCTTCGCCGGCAGCGATGAACTGATCGATCACGACCTGGGCGCCGTTGGCGAAATCGCCGAACTGGCCTTCCCAGATGCACAGGGTGTTCGGATCGGTGGTGGAGAAGCCGTACTCATAGGCCATCACTGCTTCTTCGCTGAGCAGCGAATCGATGATGGTGGCCTGTTCCGGCGACTCGACCAGCTGACGCAGCGGCAGGTAGTAGTTGTCGGTCTTCTGGTCGTGCAGGATCGCGTGGCGGTGCGTGAACGTACCGCGGCCGACGTCCTGGCCGACCAGGCGCAGGTTGTTGCCTTCGTCGAGGATCGTGGCGTAGGCCAGGTTCTCGGCAAAGCCCCAGTCGCCCGGGATCTCACCGGCGGCCATCTTGCGGCGGTCGTCGTAGACCTTGGCCACGCGCGAATGCAGTTCCACGCCTTCCGGCACGGTGTTGATCATCTGCGCCAGCTGCTTGACCTTCTCCATGCCCACCGCGGTGGTGATGGCATCGGAGAGCTTGCCGTTGAGCAGCTTGGGCCAGTCGACGTACATCTTGCTGGTGGCCGGGGTCTTTTCGACCTGGGCCAGCTCGGTGGTGACTTCACCGGCATCGAGCTTGTTGCGGTACGCATCGACCAGCGCCTTGCCACCGCCGGCTTCGATCACGCCGGCAGCTTCCAGCGACGCCGCGTACAGCTCGCGGGTGGTCTGGTGCTTGCGGATCACCTGGTACATCAGCGGCTGCGTGATCGCCGGTTCGTCGGCCTCGTTGTGGCCCCAGCGGCGGTAGCACATCAGATCGATGACCACGTCCTTGCTGAACTTCTGGCGGAACTCGAAGGCCAGCTTGGCGGCAAACACGACCGCTTCGGGATCATCGCCGTTCACGTGCAGCACAGGCGCGGCGATCATCTTGGCCACGTCGGTGCAGTACAGGGTGGAGCGCGAGTCTTCCGGGTTGGAGGTGGTGAAGCCGACCTGGTTGTTGACCACGATGTGCACCGTGCCGCCGACGGCGAAGCCGCGGGCCTGGGACATCTGGAACAGCTCCATCACCACGCCCTGACCGGCGAAGGCCGCGTCGCCGTGGATCAGGATCGGCATGACCTGCTTGCGGGCGGTGTCGCCACGGCGTTCCTGGCGCGAACGGACGCTGCCGGCCACGACCGGGTCGGCGATTTCCAGGTGCGACGGGTTGAACGCCAGTGCCAGGTGGACGGCACCACCGGCGGTGGCCACGTCGGCCGAGAAGCCCATGTGGTACTTCACGTCGCCGGCGGAGGCGTGGTCGTCGTGCTCGAACTTGCCTTCGAACTCGTCGAACAGCTTGCGCGGGCTCTTGCCGAGGGTGTTGACCAGCACGTTCAGGCGGCCGCGGTGGGCCATGCCGATCACCACGTCCTTGACGCCATCCTTGCCGGCGTCACGGATGATGGTGTCCATCATCGGGATCAGCGAATCGCCGCCTTCCAGCGAGAAGCGCTTCTGGCCGACGTACTTGGTGTGCAGGTAGCGTTCCAGACCCTCGGCAGCCGTCAGGCGCTCCAGGGTGCGGCGCTGGGTCTCTGCGTCCAGGTTGTAGTTGCCACCGGCCATTTCCAGACGCTGGTACAGCCACTGGCGCTGCTCGACCTCGGAGATGTGCATGAATTCCGCACCGATCGAGCCGGTGTAGGTCTTCTTCAGGCGCTCCAGCAGGTCGCGCAGTTTCATGCGCGGCTGGCCGGCGACACCGCCGGTGCTGAACTCACTGCCCAGGTCGCTTTCCGACAGGCTGTGGAACGGCAGGCCCAGATCCGGCGGATTGGTCGGCGCGGTCAGGCTCAGCGGGTCCAGGCGGGCACCGAGGTGGCCACGCGAACGGTAAGCGGTGATCAGGCGGCCGACATTGCGCTCGCGCTCGTCGCCGGCACGGGCGGCGGTGCCACTGTTGACGGCCTTCTTGGCGGCGTCGGCAATGTGGGCGATGACGGCCGAGTGCGGAATATCACCGGCTTCGCGGCCCTGGAAGCCGTCGAAGTAGGTCTTCCATTTGGGATCGACACTGTCCGGAGAAACGAGGTACTGCTCGTACAGATCCTCGATATAGGAGGCGTTGCCGCCGGCGAGCTGCGAAGATTGCGCAAACTGCTTCAGTTGATTGTCCACGATGGAGAGTCGGATTCGCTTGTGGGGTAAGGCTTCGATGATCCGGCAGGGAAAAGTGAATAGCCCTGCGCGGGCGGTATCTAACACCCCAAATTGTACCCCCATCGAGACAGGAAGGGGCACCGTACGGTCCAGTGCGGGGACCGCGGTGTCATTCCCAGACAGGTTCGGGAGCGTGTGGTGAGCTACAGGCCCAGCGCGCGAAGTTCGCTGCAATCACGCGAACGTTCCCATACGCGCTGCAAACCCTCCCGCAACGGTCGCGAACGTGCCGGTTGGGCCAGCCCGGCCTCGCCATCGAAGCGATGGCCGCTCAGACGAAAGTAGTAGTCGCCGGCATCGTTGAGCAGGCAGGCCGATGCGGTGGCGCGGTCGATCGGATCGCTGACCTCGCGCACGCGGAAGACGCTCGGCAGGCGCTGGAGCAGGCCCAGCACGGGCGAGCCGGCCTGGCGGATGGCGGCGCTGTCGTGGACGATCAGCCACGCCTGCTTGTCATGGCGTGCGGTGGCGTAGCGGCGCAGGGCTTCGAGCACCGGCGATGCATCAAGCAGGCCGGGGTCGAGCTGGCGGCTGTGGATCCAGAGCTGGCGACGGGCGCGGTGGACCAGCGCGGTGGTGATCGCCACCGCCTCGTCGGCCCGTGCGATCGCGACCGGCCCCGACAGGGCCAGCCGCATGTGCTGGTGGGCGATGCCGGCCTCTTCGAACACCTCGCCGTCGGGCAGGAAACCCTGCCGGGTGTAGAACACGCGGGCCGGCAGCTGCGCGTGCAGCGCGACCTCCCGCCAGCCCCGGGCCCGGGCCTGGTCGAGCAGGGCCAGCAGCAGGGCTTCGCCGACGCCCTTGCCGCGCCAGGCCGCCAGCACCGCCATGCGCCCGATCCGGCCGTCCGGGGTGAGCCGGCCGGCGCCGATCGGGGAACCGGCGGCGTCGCGGGCCAGGACGTGCACGCTCAGGGGATCGAGCGCGTCGATCTCCAGCTCGGCGGGTACCTGCTGCTCGTCGACGAACACGGCGGACCGCACCCGGTGCAGCGCTTCGTGCTGCGCCGGGTAGTCGACCACGTCAACGTGAAAGCCGGAGGCGGTCATGGCGGGCAGGGCGCTCAGCCGCGCGGGGGCGCGTCCTTGCCGTCGGGCTCGTCGCTGTCGTCGAAATCGATGACGACTTCGATGCCGTCGTCATGGATGGTGACTTCGTGCACGTCGGCCTCGACGGCCTCGTCATCGACGACGTCGACCGCGTCGGTGCCATCGACGATGTCGTACTCGGCGACGTAGTCGTCTTCGTCCTCGAACCCGGCGTCATCCACCAGCTGGTAGAAGCCGCCGGCAACCAGCGCCTGCACGGCGTCACGGCCCTTGGCCGAGAGCTTCTGGTAAAGCGCCGCGCCGACCTGCTCGGCCCCGGCCAGCACCTGGGCGTCCTTGACCGGCAGGGCGAAATCCAGGCCGCTGCAGTACAGGCTGGCGCCCCGCTTGGCCCGGCGCCAGGCCAGGCGCGCCCACGGGTGGCGCTGCAGTTCCACGCCGGCGCCGAGGGCGGCTTCGATCTCTTCGCGCGGCAGCGGTTCGCCATGCGCCATCACTTCCCCGGCGGCGCGGTAGGTGGTGATGAAGCGGCCGAACCAGTCACCGAGCTTGTCCGGGTCGTTCATGCGGATCGCATTGAGCGCCTCGACCACGCGGTTCATCGAGACCACGTCGATTTCGTTCGGATCTTCCGGGACCTTCAGGTCCGGATCCTGATAGCGGATGGACTCGTCGGCGGCCTCGATCAGGGTATCGAGGTAGTCGCTGATCAGTTCGGCCGAGGCCGGGGCGCGCATGCCGAAGGAGAAGGTCAGGCAGGGGTCTTCGGCGACGCCGTTGTGCGGCACGTTCGGCGGCAGGTACAGCATGTCGCCCGGGGCCAGCACCCAGTCGTGGGTCGGCTTGAAGCGGCGCAGCAGCTTGAGTTCGACGTCGTCGCGGAAGTCCAGCGGCGGGCGCTTGCCCTTGATGGATTCGCTGGCGTCGATCTGCCAGCGGCGGTGGCCGTAAGCCTGCAGGAGGAAGACGTCGTACTGGTCGACGTGGGCGCCGACCGAACCGCCGGTGGCGGCGAAGCTGATCATCACGTCATCCATGCGCCAGCGCGGCAGGAAGTCGAAATGGCTGATCAGGGCGCGCACGTCGGCGTCCCACTTGTCCACGTCCTGGACCAGCAGGGTCCAGTCGTGGTCGGGCATGCCCGGGAACTCTTCTTCCTGGAACGGGCCGGTACGCACGCTCCAGCCATCGGTGGCGCGATCGTGCGTGATCAGGCGCGACAGCGCGCCTTCCTCGCAGGCCAGGCCGGCGAGGTCTTCGGGCTGGACCGGCGTTTCGAAATCGGGGAAAGCGCCGCGGATGAGCAGCGGGCGCTTCTGCCAGTAATCGCGCAGGAAGGTGGCGGCGGGCATGCCCAGCGGCAGGCCGGGGCGGGCCTGGACTTCGATGGCGGGAGTTTTGATTTTGCGTGCGGCCATGGGGGAGATCCTTGCAGCGTGTAGACGGAAATTCGGGGGCGCGGCGGTGCCGCGCCCGGGCCCTCAGATCGCCCTGGCCAGATCCGCAGCCAGGCCGATGTAGCCGCCCGGGGTCAGGGCACGCAGGCTCTGCTTGGCGTCGGCCGGCAGGTCCAGGGATTCGACGAAGGCCTGCATCGATTCGGTGGTGATGCCCTGGCCGCGGGTGAGGGCCTTGAGCTGTTCGTAGGGATTGGGCAGGCCGTGGCGGCGCATGACGGTCTGCACGGCTTCGGCCAGCACTTCCCAGGAGGCGTCGAGGTCGGCGTCCAGGCGCTCCGGGTTCACGGTCAGCTTGCCCAGGCCCTTGGCCAGCGAATCCAGGGCGACCTGGGTGTGGCCGAAGGCGGTGCCGACCGCGCGCAGCACGGTGGAGTCGGTCAGGTCGCGCTGCCAGCGGCTGATCGGCAGCTTGGCGCTGAAGTGCTCGAACAGGGCGTTGGCGATGCCGAAGTTGCCTTCGGCATTCTCGAAGTCGATCGGGTTGACCTTGTGCGGCATGGTCGAGGAGCCGACTTCGCCTTCCTTGAGCTTCTGCTTGAAGTAGCCCAGCGAGATGTAGCCCCAGACGTCGCGGGCCAGGTCGATCAGGATGATGTTGGCGCGACGGGCGGCATCGCCGATTTCGGCGACGTTGTCATGCGGTTCGATCTGGGTGGTGTACGGGTTGAACACCAGGCCGAGGCTTTCCACGAAGCGCTGGGCGAAGGCCGGCCAGTCCACGTCGGGGTAGGCGATCACGTGGGCGTTGTAGTTGCCCACCGCGCCATTGATCTTGCCGGTCAGCTCGACCGCGGCGATCTGGCGGCGCTGGCGCTCCAGGCGGGCGACGACGTTGGCGACTTCCTTGCCCAGGGTGGTCGGCGAGGCGGTCTGGCCGTGGGTGCGCGACAGCATCGGCTGGGCAGCCTGGGCGTGGGCGAGGGTACGCAGCACGCCGGCGATGTTGTCCAGCGACGGCAGCAGCACCTCCCGGCGGGCCTGCTCGAGCATGAGACCGTAGCTGAGGTTGTTGATGTCTTCGCTGGTGCAGGCGAAATGCACGAACTCCAGCGCCGGGCCCAGCTCCGCATCGGCGGTGAGCTGTTCCTTGATGAAGTACTCCACGGCCTTGACGTCGTGGTTGGTGGTGCGCTCGATCTCCTTCACCCGCGCGGCGTGAGCCGGGGCAAAGTCATCGGCCAGGGCGCGCAGGCGCGCGGTGGCGGCGCCCGAGAACGGCGCCAGTTCGACGATGCCCGGCTCGTTGGCCAGTGCCAGCAGCCATTCCACTTCCACCTTCACGCGGGCCTTGATCAGGCCGTATTCGGAGAAGATCGGGCGCAGGGCGTCGACCTTGCCGGCGTAGCGGCCATCGAGCGGGGACAGGGCGAGCAGGGCGAATTCGGACATGGCAGGGCGCAGGTCGTTGGCAGCGGGGGCCGTCATTCTACGCTGCCCCGGCGTCCTCGGCCTGTGCCATGCGCACCGTCACCGCCTGGATCCGGTGCCCGGCCATGCGCTTGATGGTGAACAGGTGCCCGTCGATCTCCAGCTGCTCGCCCTCCTCGGGCAGGCGCTGGAGCTGGTGCACGATCAGCCCGCCGACCGAATTGAGGTGGTCCGGCGCGGCCAGGTCATGCCCCAGCAGTCGCTCCAGCCGGAAGATCGAGGTCGAACCGGCCACCAGCAGGGTGCCGTCCGCGCCGCGGGTCGGGGCGTCCTTGACGATATGCGGGTGCTCGTCCTCGATATCGCCGACCACCACTTCCAGCAGGTCTTCCAGGGTGAAGTAGCCCAGGATGCGGCCGTGCTCTTCCACGCACAGGGCGAGATGGGTGGTGCCGGTGCGGAACCGCTCCAGCACCAGCGGCACCGGGGTTTCCAGCGCGATCAGGTTGGCCGGGCGCAGCAGCGGGCGCAGGTCATCGGTCGGGTTGCCGCGGGCGATTTCCACCAGCAGGTCCTTCATGTGCAGGATGCCCAGTACTTCTTCGCCATCGCGGTCGAACCAGGGGTAGCGGCTGTAGCGGCTCTCGGCGAACTCGGCCATGACGTCGGCCAGGCTCATGCCTTCGCGGAACGCGCGCATATGGTCGCGTGAGCGCATCAGGTCGCCCGCGACCAGCTCGGGCAGTTCCAGCGCGTGGCTCATCAGGGTGAGGTCCTGGTCCGGCGCGGTGCCCGTGGGCTGCTGGCGGCCCACGATGAGCTTGAGCTCCTCGCGCGAGTAGCGGTGCGAGGTGTGCTCCACATCGCCCCAGCCGGCGAGGCGCAACAGGGCGTTGGCGCTGTTGTTGAGCAGCCAGATCGCCGGGTACATCGCCCAGTAGAACAGGTACAGCGGCGCGGCCGTCCACAGCGACATCGCTTCCGGGCGGCGGATCGCCATCGATTTCGGTGCCAGTTCGCCCAGCACGATGTGCAGGAACGAGATGATGCTGAAGGCGATGATGAAGGCGGTCAGGCGCGAGGCTTCCGGGGTCAGCCCCAGCGTATCGAACAGCGGTTGCAGCAGATGCGCGAAGGCCGGTTCACCGACCCAGCCCAGGCCCAGCGAGGACAGGGTGATGCCCAGCTGGCAGGCCGAGAGATACGCATCCAGGTGCGCGTGCACGTTGAGCAGGAGGCGGCCTCGCCAGCCGTTGTTTTCGGCCAGGCCGACGGCCTGGGTGTGGCGCAGCTTGACCAGGGCGAACTCGGCGGCCACGAAGAAGCCGTTGAGCACCACCAGCAGCAGGGCGAGTACGAGGAGCAGGAGGTTGCCGATCATCCGTGGCCCCGCAGCGGTGCTGCCAGGGGCGGAACGGCACCCGCGGTCACCAGGGCGGTGAGGGCGGTCATCGGTGCGTGCGCGGCGGCACGCCCGGTACTACTGTCGGGATCGTCACCCATGGGGGCGGCAGGCTGTCTGAATGGAAACGAATTCCGAGTCTAGCCGATCCATCGCGGCCTTGGGTTTCAACGGCGCTTGGGAGTATCGTGATGCGAGCCGACAGCCAGGGAATCAGGCCCGTTGCCAGCCGCAGGTTCCCTTTCATCCACGAAAGATGTGCGGAGTTGAAGCAATGAGCAAGGGTTTCAGGATTGAACACGACAGCATGGGCGAACTGCAGGTGCCCGCCGATGCGTTGTGGGGCGCGCAGACCCAGCGCGCCGTCGATAATTTCCCGGTGTCGGGCCAGCGGATGCCGCGTGGTTTCATCCGCGCGCTCGGCCTGGTCAAGGGCGCTGCCGCGAACGTCAACGTCGAGCTGGGCCATCTGCCGCGCAACATCGGCAAGGCCATCGAGGCCGCTGCGGCCGAAGTCGCCGACGGCCGCCACGATGCGCATTTCCCGATCGACGTCTACCAGACCGGTTCGGGCACCTCCTCGAACATGAATGCCAACGAGGTCATCGCCACGCTGGCCAACCGCGCCGGCAAGGCCGGCAAGACCGCGGTGCATCCCAACGATCACGTCAACCAGGGGCAGAGCTCCAACGATGTGATCCCGACCGCGCTGCGCGTTTCCGCGCTGCTCGGCGTGCATGAGCAGCTGCTGCCCTCGCTGGTGCATCTGCGCAAGACCATCGACAAGCGCGGCCGCGCGCTGCGCAAGGTGGTCAAGACCGGCCGCACCCACCTGATGGATGCGATGCCGCTGACCTTCGAGCAGGAGTTCGGCGCGTGGTCGGCGCAGTTGTCCTCCGCCCAGGATCGGATCGAAGACAGCCTCAAGCGGCTGCGTCGCCTGCCGCTGGGTGGCACGGCGATCGGCACCGGCATCAATGCCGACCCGCGCTTCGGCGCGCAGGTGGCCAAGCAGCTCAAGCAGCAGACCGGCATCAAGTTCGACAGCGCCGAGAACAAGTTCGAAGGCCTGGCCGCGCAGGACGATGCGGTCGAACTGTCCGGCCAGCTCAACGCCCTCGCCGTGGCGCTGATCAAGATCGCCAACGACCTGCGCTGGATGAATGCCGGTCCGCTGGCCGGGCTGGGTGAGATCGAACTGCCGGCGCTGCAGCCGGGCAGCTCGATCATGCCGGGCAAGGTCAATCCGGTGATTCCCGAAGCCACCGTGATGGTCTGCGCCCAGGTGATCGGCCACCACACCGCGATCACCGTGGCCGGGCAGACCGGCAACTTCCAGTTGAACGTGACCCTGCCGTTGATCGCCGCGAACCTGCTGGACGGGATCAACCTGCTCGCCAACATCACCCGCCTGCTCGCCGATACCGCGATTGCCGGGCTGAAGGTGCGCGAGGATCGCGTCCGCGAGGCACTGGACCGCAATCCGATCCTGGTCACCGCCTTGAACCCGATCATCGGCTACGAGAAGGCCGCCGCGATCGCCAAGCGCGCCTACAAGGAGCAGCGCCCGGTGCTGGACGTGGCCAGGGAAGACAGCGGCCTGTCGGAGGCCGAGCTGCGCCGGCTGCTGGATCCGGCCGCGCTGACCGCCGGTGGCATTCATGCCGGTGGTGGCGGGGGCGGTTGAGCGCACGCGGTTGCTGAAATGAAAAACGGGCCGAAAGGCCCGTTTTTTTTGGTGCGGAGCCGGCCAGCGGCCGGCACTACCTAGTGGCGGTCGGCCTGCAGATTGCCGAAGGTCTCGGTATACGCCTTGAATTCCGGGATCTTCGTGGTCAGGTCCGGCGGGATCGGCTGCATGCCCTCGGGCACCTGGATCTTCACCGAGCGCTTGGCCGGGTCCGGCGGGGCATCGGTCAGGGTGTTCTGGCGCAGCACCTGCAGCTGGCCGAACATGCCCTGCAGCATCGCCTGCTGCTCCTCGTTGAGCGGGATTTCGATCTCATCGATCTTCATGTGCCCGTTGGGCAGGATGATGATGTTCGGCGCGGGCGCGCGGCGCACGGTGACCATGCCGTCGCTGACGGTGATCTTCGGCTTGCTGCGCTCGGCGCGGTGATTGCGGTACTCCTGATCGCAACCGGTGGCGACCAGGCAGAACAGGGCGAACAGCAACAGACTCAGCTTCTTCATGAGCAGGCAACGCATGCGACGGGAGGGGAGATTGTAGTCCTCCCGCCCCCGGAAGGGCCTGCCTGCGACGCATCGTCGCAGGCAGAGGCCGGTTTACTTGCCGCAGTCGTCGATGTCGCTCTGGTCCATCGTCGCGTAGGGCTGGAAGGCCGGCAGCGCGGCCGCCAGCGCCTGCTGCCTGGCCATCATTCCCGGCAACAGGCCGCACAGCTTCTGGGCCTGGTCCTCGATCTTCTTCGCTTCATCATTCACCCGCGCTTCGATGCCCTGGGTGTCGCCGGAGAACATGCCCTTGATCGCTTCACCGGCGGCTTTCACGCCCAGATTGGCACCGGCCACGCCGATCTCCATGCCGGCACTGGCCAGCGATTCGACCTGCTTGCGGTAGTCCAGCAGCAGCGCACGCTGCCGGGCGTCCACGGCGACCGCCTTGCCATCGATGAGCAGGTCACCCTGCGGGCTGATCTCGGCCTTCGGGGATTTCCCGTTGGAGATGGAGATGTTGCCCTGGGTGATTTCCTTGCGGGCCTTGTCGGTGGCCTCCTGCACGGTCTTGCCGATGCCATCGGTATCCAGCGCGCTGGTCGCGGGGGCGGATGCGCTCTGGTCGGCGGGCGCTTTGCCCTTGCCGCTGTCAGGGGCGTTGCAGGCAGCGATCGGCAGGCACAACAGCAGGGCAGGCAGCAGCAGTCGAGTCGTCATGATGCGTATCCGTAAGAGGAGATGAGAGGCTTACTTGCCGCGCGGCAGTTCAACCCGGCCGCGCACGTTGCTGTGGCGGATGTCGCCGCTGCCGCTGTTGGCCACGCGCAGGTCGCCGCCGACGTCGCGCGCGGTCACGTCGCCGGAACCGTGGCGGTCCACGGTGACGCTGCCACCGATGTCGCGCAGTTCGGTATCGCCGGAGCCCACGGTGCCGACCCGTACGTTGCCCTTGGCCTGGCGCACAGTGGTGTCACCCGAGCCGACCACGCCGATCTCGACGTTGCCGCCGACCGTATCGAGTTCGAAGTCGCCGGAGCCGATCGTGCCGACCTTGGCATCGCCGCGGACGTTGCGCGCCGTGAAGTCACCCGAGCCGACCGAGAGCAGGTTCAGTGCACCGGCACCGTCAAGGACGACATCGCCCGAGCCGACCGCCGCGGTCACCAGGCCCTTGATGTTCTCGAGCTTGATATCGCCGGAGCCGACGTCGGCGCTGAGCGAATGCGCGCCGGTGACGCTGGCGTCGCCCGAGCCGACCTTGAGCTGGACCAGGATCGTGTCCGGCACGGTGCCGCGCATGTCCAGGTAGGCATAGCTGTTGCCGCTCATGGAGAGGCTGCGGCCTTCGCGCTGCAGGCGGACGACGAGCTTGTCGCCGACCTTCTGCTGGGTCACGGTCAGCTCGCGCAGCCAGTCGGCGTTGGAGGCGCAGGCGCGCCCCCCGAGCTGGGCCGCGCCCGGCCCGGCCTGCAGCACCAGATCGTGCTGGTTCACTTCGAACACCACTGCCTTGGCACCGGCCAGGTCGAGCTTGAGGTCACGCACTTCGTTGAACTTGCACTGCGGTTCATCGGCGAGCGCGGTCAGCGGCAGCAACAACAGGGAAGCAACAGCGAGCTTGCGGATCATGGGCGGGTCCTCGATGAAGGGCAGGGATCAGATTTCGCCGGCGCGGCGGCGCAGGCGGATGGCCAGGAACAGGAACACCACACCGAAGGCTGCACCGATCCACAGTTCCGGCATCGCGAAGGCGCCCAGCTGGTGGCTCGGGCCCAGTTCGTTGACCAGGTTGTCCATGTTGCCGTTGCTGCTGAACAGCGCGTCGCCACGGTAGAACTGGTCGGTCGCGGGAACCGCGCTGAGCAGCAGGCGGCCGACGATGTGCTTCCAGAACCAGCCACCGGTCAGGTCGAACAGGGTCATCACCTTGGTGGTGCTGACGATGATGCCGGCGAACAGCGGCAGCATCACCGCCCACAGGAACGGCTTGGTCTTGGCCCAGGCCGAGCACAGCAGCAGCCAGCCGACGGTCGGCAACGCCCACAGCAGGTAGACCGGGATCCAGGACAGGTGGCCGGCGATGATGGTCAGCGGGCTGGCCGGACCCCAGATCAGCACCATCGGGTCACCACCGTGGGCGATCACCACGATCGAGATCATCACCAGGAAGCCGAGCATGGTCAGGGCCGAAGCGATCACCGCGATGAGCGGGGCGATCAGCAGCGCGCTCAGTGCCTTGGACAGCACCGTGGACGTATCCGACAGCGGCAGCGACTTCCAGAACAGGATGCTGCGGTCGCGACGATCGTCGTACAGGGCGCCCAGGCAATAGAAGAACACCACGAAGGCGAGCACGATCAGCGGCCAGCCCGAGCTCAGGATCAGGGTCAGGTCCAGGCCATTGGCCAGGTCATGCAGGTTCTTGGCATCCAGCTTGCTGGTCAGCAGGCTCAGGTCCAGGCCGTTGATGCTGACGTTTTCGTCGTTGAGGTGGAGGCCACCGCTCTTGACCGCGCGGTGCATGGCGACCAGGCCGAACACGATACCGAGCAGGCTCATCACCAGCGAAATGCCCCCGGCGATCACCGGCGCATACAGGAAGCCGCCGCGGTTTTCCCAGTACTCACGCTTGAGCAGCCACTTGAACGCACTGGCCTTGCTGATGGGATGGTTGACGGTGTTCATGCGTAGGTTCCCTTCATGATGGCCACGAACAGATCCGCCAGCCCCGGGCTGCGGATTTCCCCCAAGGGCGTGAGCTGGGCGCGTGGCACCCCGTCGAACAGCAGGACGGTCTTGCCGAAGGGCAGGGCGCGTTCGTCGATCGGCTTGAGCGTGCGCGCGGCCTCCACGGCGTCCGCCGAGACCAGTACTTCGGTGTAGCGCTCGCCGATGTCGTCCATGTCGGTGGTGAGCACGATGCGGCCATCGCGGATGAACATCACATCGGTGAGGATGTGTTCGATCTCTTCCACCTGGTGGGTGGTGACGATGATGGTCTTCTGCTCGTCGAAGTAGTCTTCCAGCAGGCGCTGGTAGAACTCCTTGCGGTACAGGATGTCCAGGCCGAGCGTGGGCTCGTCCAGCACCAGCACCTTGGCATCGATGGCCATCACCAGCGCCAGGTGCAGCTGCACGATCATGCCCTTGGACAGTTCACGCACGCGCTGCTTGGGATGCAGCTTGGTGGAGGCCAGGAAGCGCTCGCAGCGGGCCCGGTCGAAGCGCGGATGGGTGCCGGCGACGAAATCGATCGCCTCGCGCACCTTCATCCAGCGTGGCAGCACCGCCACGTCTGCGATGAAGCACACATCGTTCATCAGCGCGTTGCGCTGCTCGGCCGGGTCCAGCCCGAGCACGCGCAGCTCGCCTTCCACCGCGGTCAGGCCGAGCAGGGCCTTGAGCAGGGTGGTCTTGCCGGCGCCGTTGGGACCGATCAGGCCGGTGATGCGGCCGGGGGCGATCGTGAAGCTGGTGTTGTCCAGCGCCACGGTCTGTTTATAGGCCTTGCGCAGGCCTCGAGCGGAAATGACGACATCACTTGCAACGGCATTCATGAGGATTTCCCCTGGGGCAGCAATTCGTCGAGGTTCAGGCCCAGGCGCTGGATGCGTTCCAGGACCAGTGGCCATTCTTCATTGAGGAACCGGTCGCGCTCGCTGCTGCGCAGCTGCGTGGCCGCTTCTTCGGTCATGAACATCCCCAGGCCGCGGCGCTTCTCGACCAGGCCTTCATCGGCCAGTTCCTGGTAGGCGCGCGAAACGGTGATGGGGTTGAGCTGGTACTCGGCGGCTACCTGCCGGACCGAAGGCAGGGCGTCGCCGGGTTTGATGATGCCGTCAAGCATCATGGCGATCACGCGCTCCTTCAGCTGGCGGTAGATCGGAGCACCATCGCTCCATTGAATATCGCTCATGGTCAGCTCCGTGGGTTCAGCGACTGCGCGAATGAGAAGTAAGGCATGGACAGGGAGCTGTGCAGCCGGCGGGGGGGCGTGGGGGCGCCGTCGGCGGTCCCTGCCTCGATGACGCCTGCGTCCTGCGGGCCTTCAAACACATTGGCGCTGGCAGCATCGCCAGCGTCACCGGAGGGGGTGCCGAACCAGCCGAGCAACAGCAGCGCCGAGGCGGCGATGACGGCTTTGGCGGAGTGGTGGTGGCGCATGCGGTTCATGGGCATCCCCTGTCTGGGTGACTGGTGTTGTATGCAACTATAACACCGGCACGCCGAAGATCAACAGGGTGAGTGACCCAACTGATGGCAGGGGGGGCATGACAGGTGCTTGTTCTCCTCAAGTCGTTGAATGTAATAGGTATTCATGAGGTGCTTGCCGGCATTGTCCGCCAGCGCACATTCATTGATGTCAATGATATGGCAAGCGGAGAGCGCATTCAGGCGATCGACCAAGGGCGGGTGCAACCGCGTGAACCCGGCCAGAGAGGTCACCGCTGACGCTGAATGCGCCTGTGCCCGGCTGCACCTGGCAATCCGCCGCAGCCCCGCACGTACCGCATCGATGGCACGCGGACCAACGGCGGACGGCGGCTAAAACGCCGGTGATATAGTGCCCGCCGCAGTTCCGGCAGCGTCCGCCGGGCCCGTTGAGCCTCTCTTTTCCCTACCTGGAGTGTCGCGATGCACCACGTGTCTCTGTTGTCGCCCGTCCGTCGCGACCGCGCTCCGCGCCGGGCCCGCGCGCCCATGCTGTTGCTGGCGCTCGGCCTGCTGGCGGGGACGTCGGCCCAGGCGGCCGATCTGCTCGATGTGAGTTATCGCCCTCTGGCTGGCAAAGGCGAGGTGAACCTGGCCAAGCAGTACGGCGGCAAGGTGCTGCTGGTGGTCAATACCGCCAGCAAGTGCGGTTTCACCCCGCAGTACGAAGGCCTGGAGGCCCTGCAGCGCAAGTACGCCGCGCGGGGTTTCTCGGTCCTGGGCTTTCCGTCCAATGATTTCAAAGGCCAGGAGCCCGGCGACGAGACCCAGATCCAGGAGTTCTGCACGCTGACCTACGGCGTGAAGTTCCCGATGTTCCAGAAGGTGGTCGTCACCGGGCCGGAGGCGACACCGCTGTATCGCAGTCTCGCCACCGCCACGGGCGTATCGCCGGGCTGGAACTTCCACAAGTATCTGATCGGCCGCGACGGCCGGGTGGTCGCGCAGTTCCCGAGCAAGGTCACCCCGGACGATCCCAAGCTGGTGGCGGCTATCGAACGTGAGCTGTCTGTCACGGCAAACAAGCGCTGACGATATCGACATCTCGGACGCGCGTGCGACAATGGTTGCTTTCGCGCCGACGTCGGCGTCCAGTCACTTCCAGGAATGCAGCGAATGAAGATGGGAATGCGCGGCGCCGCGGCGTCGGTTCTGATTCTGGCGATGGGTGCCACCGGTACCGCGATGTCGCAACAACCAGCCGCCCGCGCGGCTGTCAAGGAGACTTCCACTTTGAACTCCCAACGGGAAAAGCTCGGCTACGCCATCGGCATCGATGTGGCCAATTCGTTCGGTCCGATCTCCAGCGAGATCGACCTGGCCGCCCTGCGCCGCGGTGTGACCAATGCCTTTGAAGGCAAGCAGCCGCTGATCAGCCAGGAAGAGGCGCAGAAGACCGACGCCGCCCTGCGCCAGGCCGTGATGGCCAAGAACGGCCAGCCGGTTCCGGGCGTCGCGCCGGGCACCGCGCCGCCGAAGGTGGACCGCGAAAAGGTCGGCCTGATGCTGGGCAGCTTCGCCGTGGGCCCGTCGCTGGCCCCGCTGAAGGACGATCTGGACCTGGACGCGCTGTTCGAGGCGGTCAGCACCACGTTCAACAACGGCACCCCGAAGATGACCGCCGAGCAGGCCAAGGCCACGCTGGAAGGCTTCATGAAGGGCAAGCAGGCTGAAATGGAGGCCAAGTCCGCCGCCCAGGCCGGTACCAACCGCGTGGACGGCAACAACTTCCTGGCCAAGAACAAGACCGCGCCGGGCGTGGTGACGACCGCTTCTGGCCTGCAGTACCAGGTGCTGCGTCCGGGTTCGGGCGAACGCCCGCTGCCGACCAGCAAGGTGCGCGTGAACTACGAAGGCAAGCTGCTCGACGGCACCGTCTTCGACAGCAGCTACCAGCGCGGCCAGCCGATCGAGTTCGGTCTGGACCAGGTGATCAAGGGCTGGTCCGAAGGCGTCTCGCTGATGCCGACCGGTTCCAAGTACCGCTTCTGGATTCCGGGCGAACTGGCCTATGGCGAGCAGGGCACCCCGGGTGGCCCGATCGGTCCGAACGCCACGCTGACGTTCGACGTCGAGCTGCTGAACGTTCTTCCGTAACGGATCTGGAGCCCCACCGCCCATGCGCGTTGCGATTTTCGGTACCGGCTACGTCGGTCTTGTCACGGGTACCTGCCTGGCCGAGGTCGGCCACCAGGTGATCTGTGTCGATATCGACCAGGCCAAGGTCGACGGCCTCAACAACGGGATCATCCCGATCTATGAGCCCGGCCTTGAGCCTATGGTGAAGGACAACCACGCGGCGTCGCGGTTGACCTTCACCTCCGATGCCGCCACCGCGATCGCGCATGGCCAGGTGATCTTCATTGCCGTGGGCACGCCACCGGACGAGGACGGCAGTGCCGACCTGCAGTACGTGCTGGCCGTGGCCCGCACCATCGGCCGGCACATCACCGTGCCGGTGGTGGTGGTGAACAAATCGACCGTGCCGGTAGGCACGGCCGACAAAGTCCGTGAGGCCATCGCGCAGGCGCTGGCCGACCGCGGCATGGAGATCGCGTTCGACGTGGTCTCCAACCCCGAATTCCTCAAGGAAGGTGACGCGGTCGCCGACTGCATGCGGCCGGACCGCATCGTGGTGGGCGCGTCCAATCCCGATTCGATCGCGTTGATGCGCCGCCTGTATGCACCGTTCAACCGCAACCACGACCGCGTGGTGGAGATGGACGTGCGCTCGGCGGAGCTGACCAAGTACGCGGCCAACGCGATGCTGGCGACCAAGATTTCGTTCATGAACGAGATCGCCAACATCGCCGAGAAGGTCGGTGCCGATATCGAGCAGGTCCGCCAGGGCATCGGTTCGGATCCGCGCATCGGCTGGCACTTCATCTATCCCGGCGCCGGTTACGGCGGCTCGTGCTTCCCCAAGGATGTGCAGGCGCTGGCCCGCACCGCCCAGCAGTACGGCCATGAGCCGATGCTGTTGAATGCCGTCGAAGCGGTAAACGAGCATCAGAAGGGCCATCTGTTCGCCCTGATCCAGCGCCACTACGACCGTGGCGAAGACGAAGGCGTGCGCGGCAAGACCTTCGCGGTGTGGGGCCTGGCATTCAAGCCGAACACCGATGACATGCGAGAGGCCTCCAGCCGCCGCCTGCTGGCGCAGCTGTGGGAAGCCGGTGCGACGGTGCGCGCCTATGATCCGGAAGCGACCGAAGAAGCGCGCCGCATTTTCGGCGAGCGCGATGACCTGGTGTTCTGCGCCAACGCCTATGACGCCCTCGAGGGCGCCGATGCGCTGGTCGTGGTGACCGAATGGAAGCAGTTCCGCAGCCCGGATTTCATCCGGCTGCGCGAGATGCTCAGCGATGCGGTCGTCTTCGACGGCCGCAATCTGTACGACCCGCAGGATATCGAAGCCGCGGGCCTGGCTTACTACGGCATTGGCCGGGGACGTTCGTTGAATGCATGAGTCCACACCCTCCGAGCGCGAACAGGCACTGGAAGCACGCCTGGTCGAGCTGGAAATGCGCGTCTCCTTCCAGGAGCAGGCGCTGGCCGAACTGAGCGAGGCCCTGGCCGATGCGCGCATGGAAGGCAACCGCAATGCCGACCTGACCCGCATCCTGCTCGAAGACCTCGGCAAGGTCCGCACCGCGTTGTATTCCGATTCGGCCGAAGAGCCGCCGCCTCCGCATTACTGATCTGACGTCATGAGCGATACTCTCCGCGACCAGCTGCTGGGCCTTGGCTTCAAAGCCGCGCCCAAACCCGAACGAACCAACGACCGCAAGCCGGATCGTCGACCCGATGCGCGCCGCGATGGCCGCCCGGCCGGCAAGCCGCAGGGCGCACGCCCGGCCGGCAAGCCCGGCGAGGGCCAGCGTCCCGCCCGCGACGGCGACCGCCGCCCGCAGGGCAAGGGCCGTCCCGCCGGCGCCCGTCCGCCCCAGGGCGCGCCCGGCAAGCCGCGCTCGCGCGAGGACATCGACCTCGCCAAGGCGTATGCGATCCGTGCGCAGAAGGAAAAAGACGACCGCATCGAGGCCGAGCGCCTGAAGCAGGAAGAGGCGCGCCTGCGTCGCGAAGCCAAGGCCAAGCTGGAGGTCCTGCTGGAAGGCAAGTCCCTCAACGCCGAAGCGGCCGACATCGCGCGCCATTTCCCGTATGGCGGCAAGATCAAGCGGATCTACGTGACGGCCGACCAGCTCAAGGCACTCAATGCCGGCGAGCTCGGCGTACTGCAGCAGAACGGCCGCTACGTGCTGGTGACTGCTGCGGTGCTGGCCGAGGCCGAAGCGGTATTCGCCCCCTCGGTGGCGCTGAAGGTGGACCCGAACGCGCCGGCTGGCGAGGATCCCTACGCCGATCCGCAATACCAGGTGCCGGACGACCTGGTCTGGTAAGCCAGCGACACCTTGGTTGAACGCACTGGGCGCCGTCAGGCGCCCAGTGCATGTCAGGAGCAGGACCATGCAGGAACGCAGTCCCGGGTACTTCCCGCATATCGATGGCCTGCGTGCCATCGCGGTGCTGGCGGTCATCCTCTATCACCTCAAGGCCAGCTGGCTGCCCGGCGGCTTCACCGGTGTGGACGTGTTCTTCGTCATCTCCGGCTTCGTGGTCAGCGCGTCGGTGGATCGACTGCCGGCGGTGGGCGGCTGGGCCGGGCTGGCGCGCTTCTACGCGCGCCGCATGCGCCGCATCGCCCCGGCACTGGTGGTGTGCCTGCTGGTAACGGCGATGCTCAGCGCGTTGCTGATTCCCGAATCCTGGCTCAGCGAGACCAGCGACAAGACCGGGCGCATGGCGTTCGTGGGCTTGAGCAACTGGGTGCTGGCCAGCACCGGCAATGACTACTTCTCGCCGCGCACCGAGTTCAATCCGTACACGCACACCTGGTCGCTGGGGGTGGAGGAACAGTTCTACCTGCTGTTCCCGCTGTTGTTCCTGGCCTGGGCCAAAGGTCCGCGCGGGCGCTGGCTGTCGCTGGGGCTGTTCGGCGTGGCCACCGTGGCATCGCTGGGGTATGCGGTGTTCCGGGCGCGGCAGGGCGGCCATGAGATCGATGCGTTCTACTTGACCACCACACGGTTCTGGCAGCTTGGTGCGGGCGTGCTGTTGTTCCAGCTGTTGGCGTTGAGCGGCCGGTTCACGCCGCCACCGGTGCCGCCGCGTGGCTTCAGCTGGCGCTCGCCGCTGCTGTTACTGAGCCTGCTGGCGCTGGGCTACGGGCTCTGGTCGGCACGCCCGGGCCATTCGCCGTGGATCGACGGCCTCTGGCCGGTACTGGGTACGCTGGGGCTGCTGGGTCTTCTGCAGCGCTCGGCGGGCGGCTGGATCGGCCGCGCGCTGGCGACCACGCCGATGGTCACGATCGGGCGCCTGTCCTACTCGTTATACCTGTGGCACTGGCCGGTCTTCGTACTGTTCCGCTGGACCGTGGGCCTGGAGACGCTGGCCACCGGCGCCGCGGCGCTGCTATGCGTGGCGCTGCTGTCCTGGCTGTCGTGGCGCTGGGTGGAGCAACCGCTGCGACACGGCGCGCGCTGGCGCGTCAGCAACGCGCGCTGGGTCGCAGTCGGGCTGGGCGTGCTGGTGCTCGGGGCCGGGCTGCAGTCGGCGCTGGTCAAGACCCAGCAGTACACCTCGCTCAGCGTGGTCAGCCGCGCCCCGCTGGACTGGTATCCGTATGCCAAGGGGCTGAAGAAGGAAATTCCCGAGTGCCGCGTGCGGGTCGGCAATGTGCCGGTGGCCGGCGGGCAGGCGCGCCTGTACGAGCGCGGGGAGTGCCCGGGACGCACCGCATCCACCCGCCAACTGTTCGTGGCCGGGGATTCGCACGCGCTGGCTTACCACGAGCTGCTGCAGCGCCTGGCCGTGCTCGACGGTGCGCCGATCCGACTGTACGGCAGCGGCGGCTGCGCGCTGGTCGGGCTGCGCGCCTGGCAGGGCCCCAATCCAGCCTGCGAGGCTTACGCGCGCAACGTGCTGGAGGATATCCAGGCGCGTGCGCAGCCGGGCGATGTGGTGCTGCTGGCCGGGCTGCGCCTGCCGCGCCTGTCCGAGCAGTACGCCCTCTTCGACGTCGCCCAGGTACGTGCCGAACATCTCAGCGAGGCGGCCGATTCAGGGCGCACCGCTGAAGTGGCGCACTGGGTCGAGCAGCTCACCCCGCTGGCCGAACGTGGCGTGCGCATCGTGCTGGAAGCGCCCAAACCGGTGCTGCCGGCGCCTCCGTACCGCTGCTCGGATGTGTTCAACCGGCACAACCCGATCTGCGCCCACGGCATGACCATCGCGCGCAGCGAGATCGAGCAGCTGCGTACGCCGGTGCTGGCCGGCCTGCAGCAGGTGGCTGCCGGTCTGCCCGGTGCGTCGATCTGGGATCCGATGCCGTTGCTGTGCCCCGGTGCGCAGTGCCTGCCGACCCGCGACGGCAAACCGCTGTTCTTCGATGGCGACCATCTCAGCGGCTACGGCAATCGTCTGCTGCTGCCGGATTTCCAGGCGCATCTGCGCCGCTTGGAGGCGACGGCGCCAGCCGCCGCGCCGTGAGTCGCCAGCCACGCATGGCGTGGCGCTACACGGCTGCGCGTTTCCGGCGGCCGGCGCGCAGCAGCGGCAGGCTGATCGCGAAGAAGCACAGCAGGGCGCCGGCCAACGCGAATCCGCTGCCGGCCAGGAACGCCGTGCGGCCCTGATCGATGGGCCACAGCTGGCCGGCGATCAATGCACCGAGCACGCCGCCCACGCCGGACGAGAAGCCGTACAGCAGGCCCTGGCCATGGCCGTTGAGCCGGCCGGGGAAGTAGGTCGCCAGCATCTGCATCGCGGCGGCGAAGAAGGCCGCGAATCCCAGTGCGTGCGCGGTCTGCGCGATCAGCATCACCGGCAGGTTCTCCGGGAACAGCGCGGTGACCGCCCAGCGCACGGTGGAGCTGAGCAGCGCGATCAGCAGCATCCAGCTGGCGTCATAACGGCGGAAGAAGCGGCCGATGGTGAAGAACACGCCTACTTCGAACACCACCCCGATCGTCCACAACACGCCCAGCGTGGAGGTCGCGTAGCCGTGGTGATCCATGTAGACCGAGAAGAAGGTGTAGTAGGGGCCGAACGACAGCTGCTCCATGAACGCGGCCAGGAAGAACGCCAGCACCTGTGGCTTGCGCACGATCTGCCAGAAGCCGCTCGCGTCGCTGTCGGTGCGCTGCAGGTTGCGCGCGTAGCGGTTGGCAAAGCCCGAGGCGGTGAGCAGGCCGAACAGCGGCAGCATCAACCACGGCAGCAGATGCGCGTTGCCGGCACCGCCGTCGCCTTCGATGATCCAGCCGAACAGCATCACCACGGCGATGAAGCCCAGCGAGCCCCACACCCGGATCAGCCCGTAACGGTGGCTGTCACTGCCCAGGTGGGTCAGCGTGATCGATTCGAACTGCGGCATCACCGCGTTGTAGAAGAAGCAGAACGTGATCATCGCCGGATACAGCCACGGTTGCGGCAACGGCAGCAGGAAGGCACAGAACGTCAGCAGGGTCAGCACGCAGCCCAGCCGCAGCCAGAAGATCGGGCGCGGCGACGCGGCGGCGAGGGAGGTCCAGGTGGTGGGCGCGACGATGCGGGTGGCGTACCAGAGGCCCATCATCACGCTGATCGCGGTGACGCTCATCCCGCGCGAGGTCAGGAACAACGACCAGTACGGGGTGAACGCGCCGAGGGCGGCGTAGTAGAAGAGGTAGAACGAGGACAGGCGGACGGCCGGAACGGCGTCGCGGGGGAGGGCGGTCATGCGGGGTCTCGGAGGGCGCGCACCCACCAACAGCGGGTGCCTACCCGGGCATTATGCCGTCAGCACCCGACCGTGGGTCGGGCAATCGAACGACACCGGCAATCCATCACGTCGGTAGCACCCGACCGTGGGTCGGGTGGCACGCTCATTCCGGATCGTAATCCAGGTTCGAGGCCAGCCAGCGCTCGGCCTGCACACGGTCCACGCCCTTGCGCTTGGCATAGTCGACCACCTGCTCGCGGGTGACCCGGCCGACCACGAAATACTGGCTCTGCGGATGGCTGAAGTAATAGCCCGACACCGCTGCAGTGGGCAGCATCGCGAAGCTCTCGGTCAGCTGCATGTCCGCGTTGCGCTCGGCATCCAGCAAGCGGAACAGCGTGGCTTTCTCGCTGTGCTCCGGACAGGCCGGATACCCGGGGGCAGGTCGGATGCCGGCGTACTTTTCGGCGATCAGCGATTCGTTGTCCAGCTGCTCGTCCGGCTGGTAGCCCCAGTAATCCATGCGTACATGCTGGTGCAGGCGCTCGGCCAGCGCTTCGGCCAGGCGGTCGGCCAGCGCCTTGAGCAGGATCGCGTTGTAATCGTCGTGGTCGGCCTCGAAGCGGGCCACGTGCGGGTCGATGCCGATGCCGGCGGTCACCGCGAACGCGCCGATCCAGTCCTGCCTGCCGCTGTCGGCCGGCGCGATGAAATCGGCGAGGCAGAAATCCGGGCGTTCGACCGGCTTGTCCACCTGCTGGCGCAGGAAGTGCAGCACGGCCGGGCCGTTGTCGGTGCGCAGGTGCACGTCATCGCCGACGCTGTTGGCCGGCCACAGGCCGAACACGGCTTTGGCGGTCAGCCACTTTTCCGCGACGATCCGGCTGAGCATCGCGCGGGCGTCTTTGTACAGGTCGGTCGCCTGGGGCCCGACGATCTCATCGGTGAGGATCGCCGGATACTTGCCGGCCAGTTCCCAGGCCTGGAAGAACGGCGTCCAGTCGATCACCTCGACCAGATCGGCCAGCGGGTAATCGTCGAGCACATGCAGGCCCGGCTTGCGCGGCGCCGGCGGTGTGTAGGTGGCCCAGTCGCCCACGAAGCGCTGGGCGCGCGCCTTGGCGAGGGTCACCAGTCGCTTGGCGTCGCCACGGTTGCGGTGGCGCTGGCGGATGTCGGCGTAGTCGGCCTCGTTGGCGGCCACGAAGGCATCGCGCAGCTCGCGCGAGATCAACGACTGTGCCACGCCGACCGCGCGCGAGGCATCCTTTACCCACACCGTGGGCGCCTTGTAGTGCGGGTCGATCTTCAGCGCGGTGTGCGCGCGCGAGGTGGTCGCGCCGCCGATCATCAACGGCATCGTGAAACCCTGCCGCTCCATCTCGCGGGCGACGTGGCTCATCTCTTCCAGCGAGGGCGTGATCAGACCCGACAGGCCGATGATGTCGGCGTTCTCGGCGCGCGCGGCATCCAGGATCTTCTGCGCGGGCACCATCACGCCCAGGTCGATCACATCGAAGTTGTTGCAGGCCAGGACCACGCCGACGATGTTCTTGCCGATGTCGTGCACGTCGCCCTTGACCGTGGCCATGATGATCTTGCCGTTGCTCTTGGCGGTGTCCCCGCTGCGTGCCTTCTCGGCCTCGATGTAGGGCAGCAGGTAGGCAACCGCCTTCTTCATCACGCGCGCGGACTTGACCACCTGCGGCAGGAACATCTTGCCGGCGCCAAACAGGTCGCCGACGATGTTCATGCCGTCCATCAGCGGCCCTTCGATGACATCCAGCGGACGCGTCGAGCGCGCACGCGCTTCTTCGGTGTCCTGCTCGACCCACGCGTCCATGCCGTGCACCAGCGCATGCGCGAGGCGATCATTGACCGGCTTCTCGCGCCAGGCAAGGTCTTCGCCGCGCACTTCGCCCTTCTTGCCCTTGTAGCGCTCGGCGATCTCGAGCAGGCGCTCGGTACCGTCGCTGCGGCGGTTGAGGATCACGTCCTCCACGCGCTCGCGCAGCTCGGCGTCCAGATCGTCGTAGATCGGCATCGCACCGGCGTTGACGATGCCCATGTCCATGCCCGCGCCGATGGCATGGAACAGGAACACCGAGTGGATCGCCTGGCGAACTGTTTCGTTGCCGCGGAACGAGAACGACACGTTGGAGACACCGCCGGAGACATGGCAGTGCGGCAGAGTGCGCTTGATGATGCGGGTGGCTTCGATGAAGTCGACCGCGTAGTTGTCGTGCTCTTCGATGCCGGTGGCGACGGCGAAGATGTTCGGGTCGAAGATGATGTCCTGCGGCGGGAAGCCGACCTGCTCGGTCAGGATCCGGTAGGCGCGGGTGCAGATCTCCACCTTGCGCGCGCAGGTATCGGCCTGGCCATCCTCGTCGAAGGCCATGACCACCGCAGCGGCGCCGTAACGCAGCACCTTGCGCGCCTGTTCGATGAACTGCGCTTCGCCTTCCTTGAGCGAAATCGAATTGACCACGCTCTTGCCCTGCAGGCATTTCAGCCCGGCCTCGATCACGCTCCACTTGGAGGAGTCGACCATCACTGGAATGCGCGCGATGTCCGGCTCGGACATGATCAGGTTGAGGTAGCGCGTCATCGCCTTTTCGGAATCGATCAGGCCCTCGTCCATGTTGACGTCGAGGATCTGCGCACCGTTGGCGACCTGCTGGCGCGCCACTTCCACCGCCTCTTCGAAGCGCTCTTCCTTCACCAGCTTGCGGAACTGGGCGCTGCCGGTGACGTTGGTGCGCTCACCGATGTTGACGAACAGCAGGTCCGGGGTGATGACCAGCGGCTCGAGACCGGACAGGCGGGTGTAGCGGGAAGACGTCATGGGCAGGCGGGCACGGGCTGGCGGAGGAGGGTCAACGACAACGACGACGGGAGCGTGGGGCGGACGCGGTCATGCCGCGTCTTCCAGCGGGGGGGCCGGCAGGCGGCGGGGCGGCAGATCGGCGACCGCCTCGGCGATCGCGCGGATGTGCGCCGGGGTGGTGCCGCAGCAGCCGCCCACCAGGTTGAGCAGACCGGCACTCGCGAACTCACGCAGCGTGATGGCCATCTCTTCCGGGGTTTCGTCGTACTCGCCGAAGGCGTTGGGCAGGCCCGCGTTCGGGTGCGCGCTGACCAGGCACTCGGCCACGGTGGACAAGGTCTCCACGTGCGGCCGCATGTCGCTGGCACCGAGTGCGCAGTTCAGACCGATCGACAGTGGTCGGCCGTGCGCGACCGAGGCGTAGAACGCTTCCGCCGTCTGTCCGGACAGGGTGCGCCCGGAGGCATCGGTGATCGTGCCGGAGATCATCACCGGCAGGCGCCCGCCGCGGGCATCGAACACCTCTTCGATGGCGAACAGCGCGGCCTTGGCGTTGAGCGTATCGAAGATGGTTTCCACCATCAGGGTGTCGGCGCCGCCGTCGATCAGGCCGTCGATGGCTTCGCGGTAGGTCTCGCGCAGGGCATCGAAACTGGTGTTGCGGAAACCGGGATCGTTCACGTCCGGGCTGATCGAAGCGGTGCGGCTGGTCGGGCCGAGCACGCCGATCACGAAGCGCGGCTTGCCCGGCGTGGTCGCCGCGACCGCATCGCAGCAGGCGCGCGCCACCGCGGCGCCGGCTTTGTTGAGCTCGTAGACCAGGTGTTCAAGGTGATAGTCGGCCTGGCTGACCGAGGTCGCGTTGAAGGTGTTGGTCTCGACCAGATCGGCACCGGCTTCCAGGTACGCGGTGTGGATGCCGCCAATCACTTCCGGCCGGGTCAACAGCAGCAGGTCGTTGTTGCCCTTGAGATCGTGCCCCTGCGGCGTCTCACCGGGCGCGGCATGGTCGCAGCCGGGCCCGTGCTGGTGGTCGTAGCCGTCGGCGAAGCGCTCGCCGCGGTAGTCGTCCTCTTCCAGACCATGCCGCTGGATCATCGTGCCCATGGCCCCGTCGATGATCAGGATGCGCTGGGCCAGCGCCGTTTCCAGCGCGTGCACGCGGTCGGGGTGGAGCCAGGGCTGGGATGACATGGGCAGACCTCAGGGCTTGCTGGCGATCAGCGAGATGACTTCGAAATGCGGCGGGCGCTTCTCGCGGGTCACGGTTTCCAGGCTGGAGACGACCAGACCGGCCTTCTCCACGAACTTGCGCAGTTCCTTGTCGCTGAAACCGAGGTTGACGTGGCCATAGGCATCCACGGCCGCACGATGCTCGTGCCGGGCCAGGCTGCACAGCAGCAGGCGACCGCCCGGGCGCAGCACACGCGCGCCTTCGGCAACGGCCTGGGCCGGTTTGGCCGCGTAGGTCAGCGCATGCATCAGCACCACCAGGTCGAAGCTCTGGTCGGGGAAGGGCAGGGCATGCATGTCGCCTTCGCGCACTTCCACGTTGGCCAGCCGGCGCAGGCGCTCGCTGGCTGCGGCGACCACGCGCGCGCTGGTGTCGATGCAGATGTAGCGCTTGGCGTGCGGCGCTACAAGCTCGGCCAGCACGCCGTCACCGGAGGCGATGTCGAGCACGTCGCCGGTTTCCAGCAGCGGCAGCGCAGTGCGTGCCAGCGCTTCCCAGGTGCGACCGGGGGAGTAGTGGCGTTCCATGTCGCCGGCGACGCTGTCGGCCCAGTTCTGGTCGGCGGCACGGCTGGCCATTACCGCGGCCACGCGTTCAGCGTCCTGGCGCAGCAGCGGGTCGTCGCTGCCGGTGCTCAGGGCATGCCACAATGCGCGCTGCGCCGGGTCCAGCGCGGCGTCATCGAAGCGGTAATACGCCGAGACGCCGGAGCGACGGTCGCGGACCAGACCGGCTTCCTTGAGCCGGGCCAGATGGGTGGACACCCGCGGCTGGGCCAGCGTGGTGATGGCCGACAGCTCGGCCACGGTGAGTTCTTCCTGTTCCAGCAGCGCCAGCAGGCGCACCCGGGTGGCGTCGGCGAACACTTTCAGCCGGACGGACCAGTCCTCGAGATCCATAAATATCTACCTATCGCGATATAGAGATATTTTCGTCCTTTGGCGGCGGTCCGGTCAAGTCAGGCGTGCCTCCCCGCCCCCCGGTACAATCGCCCGACCTGGCCGCGCTCTGCGCGGCCATATCACTAATGTCCCCGGGAGGGTGTTGTGGATTTCAGCTTTACCGAAGAGCAGTTGATGCTGCAGGACGTTGCGCGCCGTATCGCGCAGGAAAAGATCGCGCCCAGCGCCGAACACCATGACCGCACCGGCGAGTTCCCGCTGGAGAACATCCGCCTGCTGGGCGAGAACGGTCTGATGGGCATCGAAGTACCCGAAGCCTACGGCGGTGCGGGCATGGACCCGATCGCCTACGTCCTGGCGATGGTGGAGGTCGCCGCCGGAGACGCCGCGCATTCGACGATCATGTCGGTCAACAACTCGTTGTTCTGCAACGGCATCCTGACCCATGGCAGCGAAGCGCAGAAGCAGAAGTACGTGCGGGCCATTGCCGAGGGCGAAGCCATCGGCGCGTTCGCGCTGACCGAGCCGCAGTCCGGCTCGGATGCGACGGCGATGCGCTGCCGCGCGGTCAAGCAGGCCGACGGCACCTACGTCATCAACGGCAAGAAGAGCTGGATCACCTCCGGCCCGGTCGCCAAGTACATCGTGCTGTTTGCGATGACCGATCCGGACCAGGGCGCACGTGGCATCACCGCGTTCATGATCGACACCGACAACGCCGGCTTCCACCGCGGCAAGACCGAGCCGAAGCTGGGCATCCGTGCTTCGGCGACCTGCGAGATCGAGTTCCAGGATTACGTGGCTGCTGCCGATGACGTGGTCGGCAAGGAAGGCGAGGGCTTCAAGATCGCCATGGGCGTGCTCGATGCCGGCCGTATCGGTATCGCTTCGCAGGCGATCGGCATCGCGCGTGCCGCGTACGAAGCCACGATCGAATACGTGAAGGACCGCAAGGCCTTCGGCGCCGCGATCGGTACCTTCCAGATGACCCAGGCCAAGATCGCCGACATGAAGTGCAAGCTGGACGCAGCGCTGCTGCTGACGCTGCGCGCGGCATGGGTGAAGGGCCAGGGCAAGCGCTTCAGCAATGAAGCGGCGATTGCCAAGCTGACCGCCTCGGAAGCAGCGATGTGGATCACCCACCAGGCCGTGCAGATTCACGGCGGCATGGGCTATTCCAAGGAAATGCCGCTGGAGCGTTACTTCCGTGATGCCAAGATCACCGAGATCTACGAGGGCACCTCGGAAATCCAGCGGTTGGTGATCGCGCGCAACGAGACTGGATTGCGCTGAGGGAGCGCGGCCACGACCCACGGTCGTGGCCCGCCGGCGGAGGCTGTAGCGTGGGGGGCCGCCCGCCGGGTAGGTGCCTACCGTTGGTCGGCACGCGGGGTAGTGCAGAATGTGCGGTCCCGCTCTACAGGTCACCCCATGGTTATTTATCGAGGCGCAGGATTCCTGACCCTGCTCACCCCCATCGCCACCCTGCTGCTGTTGATGTGGCTGTGGCCCGATCCTGCTGTTGCCAAAGGCAATACCTCGCTGGCGCAGCTGTTGATCGGCTTCGGCATCGGCGCAGCGATCAATGTCGTGCTGGGCATGGTGCTCAACCGCGGCCCGCGCGCGGAGGGCGAGCCTGCCCGCCATCATTTCTTCTACCTGCCGATGCAGTGGCCGTCGCTGGCGATCGTGGTCGCCTGTGCAGCGGTGGCGCTGCTGCGCTGAGACGTTTGGTAATGCGCTGAGACCGTTTGGTGATGCGCTGAGACCGTGTGGTAGTTGGGCGGGCCGGGGGGGCCACCCACAGCCCCCCCCCCACGGGGGAAAGGTGGGGAGCCCACCCCCCCCG
>NZ_JBDJLB010000010.1:0-208932 GCF_039673155.1 Stenotrophomonas sp. TWI1149 | reverse complement strand
CGGTGGTTGTGGGGCTTGGCGCGTTGGTTTAGATGCGGGGTGGGGCTCACCTTTGGCCGGGCCGGCCGCCCCCACTACTCCTGTTACCACTTGTAGGTCACGCGCCCGTATACGTACGCACCATTGAACCCGTACGGCGAGTAGTTGCTGTACGGCAGCATGCCCCAGGTGGAGTTCTGCAGGTCCACGGTGCGGTCCGGGTATTCGTCCAGGATGTTGTCCGCGCCCAAGGTGAGGGTCCAGTTCTCGCTCGGCTTGTAGCTGGCCGAGGCATCCAGCACCCACGAGGCGTCGTAGGTCTGGTCACGCAGGGCGGTCGCCGAATTGCGCACGGTGAATGAGCCATAGCGGGTGGCCGCCAGGTTCAGGTCCCAGCGGTCCGAACGCCAGGTGCCGCTGAGGATGGTCTTGTCGCGCGGGTAGCTGTCCTCGATGCGGCCGATCTCATCGCGGCCGATCAGCGACTGGGTGATGCCCAGCGTGCCGAACACCGGCGGCGAGCCGATGAACTTCTTCACCTCGGTTTCGTTGTAGCTGTAGGCAGCGGTCAGCTCCAGCGAGCTGGCGGCGAAGGGAATCGTGTAGCTGGAGACCGCATCCACGCCGCGGGTGCGGGTGTCCACGCCGTTGGTGAAGTAGGAGAACGCCGTGACGCCCGGCAGCCCCAGCCCGGACAGCAGCGCATTGGCCGCGTCATTGGTGGTGATGTTGGTGGAGAGCACGATGCGGTCGTCGATGTCGATCTGGTACGCATCCACGGTCAGGTACAGGCGATCCACCGGCTGCAGCACCAGGCCCAGGCTGTAGGAGGTCGAGCTCTCGGCCTTCAGCGGGCTGGCACCCAGCGCCTGCGCGGCAGGGCTGGTGGTCGGGAAGGTGCCGCGTTCGACGAACACGCCGTTGACGATCGTGCTGGTCACCGCCTGGTAGCTCTGCTGGGCCAGCGACGGAGCGCGGAAACCGCTGGAGGCGGTGGCGCGCAGGGCGACCTTGTCGGTGAAGGCGTAGCGTGCGGAGAGCTTGCCGGAGAACTTGTCGCCGAAGTCCGAGTAGTCCTCGTAGCGGCCGGTCACGCCGGCGGAGAACTTGTCGGTAAGGTCGGCTTCCAGTCCGGCATAGACAGCGTAGTTGTCGCGGTCGGCGTCGACGGCGTTGAGCGGGGTGAAGCCGCCGAAGCCCTGTGCACCGCTGCCGGTGTAGGAGTTCAGTTCACCGGCCGACTGCTCCCACTTCTCCTTGCGGTACTCACCGCCGAAGGACAGCGTGACCGGGTAGGCCAGCCCCCAATCGAGGGTCTTGGTCACATCGGCGTTGACGATGTTCTGGGTGTACTCCAGCGCGCCGTCGTAGAACGAGCGCGGGCTGTTCACGCCGAGCGCGTAGTTGATGCTGTTGCGGGTGTGGAAGTCGATCTTGTTGGCGCCATAGTTGTAGCTGACATCCCAGTTCCAGCCGTTGTCGGAGCCGCCCTTGACCCCGGCGACCAGCGAGCGGTCCTTGGAGTACTGGTTGATCTCCGGCACGAAGCCGTCCGGGTAGGTCTGCGCCAGCAGCGGGCCCTGGTTGCTGTTGTTGCGCGAGCGATAGAACGCGAACGAGGTGATGTCGCGGTTGCTGGCCATCGCGGTGGCGTAGGCCGAGACGTGGTCGCTGAACTGGAAGCTGGCGTTGGCCGAGGCGGCGGTTGCATCCACCTGCGGGTCGCCGACCACGAAGGTGGTCTGGCCGATGTTGGGGAAGTTGCCGGTGTTCGGCGCGGTGCCCTGGTACGGGCCGGCCCGGTTGCTCTCGTCCTGCTGGACGATCTGGCCGGCCACATGCACGCTGCCGCGACCGTCGGCGAAGCCGATGCCGGTATCGCCGGAGAGCTGGTACTTGTTGCCGTCACCGGCCGAGTACTGGCCGGCGTCCAGCGCCAGGCTGCCGCCGGAGGACGAACCCTTGAGCACGATGTTGATCACACCGGCGATGGCGTCCGAACCGTACTGCGCCGAGGCGCCGTCGCGCAGCACTTCCACGCGCTCGATCGAGGCGATCGGGATCGCGTTGATGTCCACCGCCGAGGAGCCACGGCCAATGCTGCCGTTGACGTTGATCTGCGCCGAGGTGTGTCGGCGCTTGCCGTTGACCAGCACCAGCACCTGGTCCGGGGACAGGCCGCGCAGCTGCGCCGGGCGGATGCCGCTGGTGCCATCGGTCAGCGCCGGGCGCGGGAAGTTCAGCGAGGGCAGGGCGCGGGCCAGCGCGGTGGCCAGCTCGGTGGTGCCGGTGGACTGCAGCGCCTCGGGGGTGATGATGTCGATCGGTGACTGCGACTCGGCCACGGTACGGTCGGCTACGCGGGTACCGGTGACGATGATGGTGTCCAGGGTGTTGGCCGCCGTGCGGGCGGGTGCCTCCTGGGCGGTGGCGGCGAAGCTGGACATACCGAGCGCGACAGCTACGGCGGCGGCGAGCGTACTGGTCTTGCGGTTCATCAGGATGTGGCTCCGGTAGGGGCGGTGCTGCACCAAAGCGACATCACGACATCGAGGATCGGGTCTGCGAAGGCGGTTGTTGCGGTGCGCAAGAGACGGATTAACGGGATATTCATCGCTTGTCAAATATTTGCCATGTTCGTAAAAAACGTTGCAGCAGCAACCATTTACGTGCGGTCGAGGATCTGACAGGAGGGTCCCGGGGGAGCGCAGGCAGGGTCGTGGGAGAGAGAAACGAGGCCTGCCGCGCATCCCGGGGCCCGTCAAGTATTCGTTAACGCTAGAATTACGTCGCAGGAAAGGTGCTCACGAGCACATTCCATTCCGTTATATGGACCCCCAAGATGATTTCCCTTCGTAACTTCGCCTTGCGCCGTGGCGAGCGGCTGCTGTTGTCCAACGTCGACCTGACCCTGCACGCGGGGTACCGCGTCGGCGTGGTCGGCCGTAATGGCGCTGGCAAGTCCAGCCTGTTCGCCGCCGTGAAGGGCGAGCTGGAGGCGGACAAGGGCGACGTCGATCTGCCCGGCAAGATCCGCATCGCCAGCGTGGCCCAGGAAACCCCGTCGCTGCCCGACCCGGCGCTGCAGTTCGTGCTGGAGGGCGACACCGAGGTGGCCGCCGTCATGCGCGAGGAAGCCGCCGCCGCCGCGCGTGAAGACTGGGAAGCGGTCGCCACCGCCCACCAGCGCATGGCCGAGATCGGCGCCTATGACGCCGAAGCGCGCGCCGGCAAGCTGTTGCACGGCCTGGGCTTCCCGGCCGAGACGCACTCGCGCGCGGTCTCCTCGTTCTCCGGCGGCTGGCGTGTGCGCCTGAACCTGGCGCGCGCGCTGATGATGCCCAGCGACCTGCTGCTGCTCGACGAACCGACCAACCATCTGGATCTGGACGCGGTGTTCTGGCTGGAACAGTGGCTGCTCAAGTACCCGGGCACCCTGCTGCTGATCTCGCATGACCGCGAGTTCCTCGACAACGTGGCCACCCACACCCTGCATCTGCACGGTGGCGGCGCCAAGCTGTACGTCGGTGGCTACACCGATTTCGAGCGCCAGCGTGCCGAACAGCTGCGCCAGCAGCAGCTCGCCCACGACAAGGAACAGGCCGAGCGCGCGCATCTGCAGAGCTTCATCGACCGCTTCAAGGCACAGGCCAGCAAGGCCGCGCAGGCGCAGAGCCGCATGAAGCGCCTGGCCAAGCTGGCCGGCACCGAAGCCGTGCGCGCCGAGCGCGAGTTCCGCATCGAATTCGCCCCGCCGGCCAAACTGCCGTTCTCGCTGATCCGCCTGAACCATGTCGAGGCCGGTTACGGCGCCGATTCGGTGATCCTGCACAACGTGGGCTTCGGCCTGGAAGCCGGCCAGCGCATCGGCCTGCTTGGTCCGAACGGCGCCGGCAAGACCACCCTGGTGAAGACCCTGGTGGGCGAACTGGACCCGATCAGCGGCGAGCGCGCCGCGCATCCGGACCTGCGCATCGGTTACTTTGCCCAGCACACCGTGGAGTCGCTGCACGAAGGGCAGTCGCCGATGGAGCACTTCCGCGACCTGGCGCCGGATGCACCGAACCAGTCCTTCCGCGATTTCCTCGGCAAGTGGAACTTCGCCGGCGACCGTGCCTTCGAACCGGTGGACGGCTTCTCCGGTGGCGAACGCGCGCGCCTGGCGCTGGCGCTGATCGCCTACCAGCAGCCGAACGTGCTGCTGCTCGACGAACCGACCAACCACCTGGACCTGGAAATGCGCGAAGCGCTGGCCGAAGCACTGGCCGACTTCGAGGGCGCGATCGTGATGGTCTCGCATGACCGCCATCTGATCGGCCTGGTCTGCGATACCTTCTGGCGCGTCGCCGATGGCGTGGTCGAGCCGTTCGACGGCGATCTGGATGCCTACGCCGCCTGGCTGCGTTCGCGTCCCGCCGCGCAGGGCACCAAGCAGAAGATGGCCGCGGCCGCCCCGGAGCCGGTGCCGCCGACCCCGCCGCTGCCGCCGAAGAAGCCGGTCAATCCCCACAAGCTGGCTGCTGCCGAAGCCAAGGTGGGCGAACTGGAGGCGCTGCTGGCCGACCTGGACCGCGAGCTGGCCAACCCGGCCAACTACGCCGATGCGACCCGCATGGCCGTCCTCGGCCGCGACCGTGAAGCCACCGCGACCCTGCTCAGCAAGGCCGAGCAGACGTGGATGGAATTGCTGGACGCGTAAACGGCATGCCGACCAACGGTCGGCATCTACCTGGCACCCTCAGGCAACCGGTAGGTGCCGACCGTTGGTCGGCACATCGTCCTGCGCCTCCAGCCATTCCCGGAACCTGCGCGCCGCATCGCTTTCGGCGCGCGAGCGCAGCCGCGTCAGCCAGTACCGCCCCAGGTCCAGCGTCTGTGCAAACGGCTGGATCAGGCGCCCCTGGGCCAGGTCCTGCTCGAACATCTTCAACGGCAGCAGCGCCACGCCGGCGCCCGCGGCGGCGGCACTGGCCAGCGTCAGGGACGAATCGAACACCGGCCCGCGCGCTTCCAGCTCCGGTGCCCCGGCCGCCTGCAGCCAGCGTGGCCACTCGTCGCTTCGGTAGGAGCGCAGCAAGGCCACATTGGCCAGATCGCGCGGCTGCCGCAGCGTACGTGCCAGCGCGGGTGCGCACAGGGGCGCGAACGGTGCCTCCAGTACGGCATCGCTGACCTGCCCCTGCCAATCGCCATCGCCGAACCGGATCGCCAGGTCCAGCCCTTCACCGGCCAGATCGATGCGGTTGTTGTGGGTCTGCAGGCGCAGCTCGATATCCGGATGCCGCGCGTTGAAATCGCCCAGGCGTGGCAGCAGCCAGCCGGTGGCGAAAGTGCCGACCACGCCCAGGCTCAGTACCTCGCGGAAGTGCCCGCCGACGAAACGGTCCAGGCTCACCGCGATGCGGTCGAAGGCCTCATTGAGCACCGGATACAGGCGGGCTCCTTCATCGGTCAGGGCGACCCCGCGCGGCAACCGGGTGAATAGCGACACACCCAGCCGGTCCTCCAGCGCCCGGATCTGATGGCTCAGCGCGGCTTGGCTGACGCACAGCTCCAACGCGGCGCGGGTGAAATTCTGGTGCCGTGCAGCGGCCTCGAAGGCGCGCAGGGCATTGAGCGGCAACTGGGGGCGGAGCATGGGCCGAGCCGTGAGCAGGAGTGATGCATCTTCGCACTGAGGGGGCTGCTGCGGGGAGCAGCTGGCAGGGATGAGGGCCGTTCCTGCGTTCATTCCCAGAGGTTGGTCCCCGTAGACGTGAGGGCAGGTAATGGCTCCCGCTGAAAATCCTCGCTGGTGGCGGCGCCGCAACCTGCCAATACTCAGGCCTTCGCCACGGAGAACCGCATGATCGCTCGACGACAGTTCCTGCAATGGACCGGCGCGGCCGCCGCATCGGCATTGGCCGCCACCGCCTTTGCCAAGACCCCGCTGCCCTCGCCGAAATCCGTCGCCGCGGCGAAGGACTTCGCGGCGTTGGAAGCCGCGAGCGGCGGGCGCCTGGGCGTGACCCTGCTCAACACCGGCACCGGCTGGCGCACCGGCAATCGGCAAGACGAACGCTTCCCGATGTGCAGCACGTTCAAGTTCGTGTTGTCCGCGGCTGTCCTGCTTCTGGCCGACCAGGGCAGGCTCTCGCTGGACCGGCGCGTGGCCGTGCGCCAGCAGGACATGCTCTCGCATGCCCCGGTGACCACGCGGCATATCGGCAAGGACGTGACGGTGCGTGACCTGTGCCGGGCGACCATGATCACCAGCGACAATCCTGCGGCGAACCTGCTGCTGGGCGTGGTTGGCGGGCCGGCCGGCGTGACCGCGTTCCTGCGCGCGAATGGCGACGCGGTGACCCGCAATGATCGGCTCGAGCCGGAGATGAACCGGTTCGCCCCGGGCGATCCGCGCGACACCACCAGCCCGGCCGCGATGGCGGCCAGCCTGCAGCGTTTCGTGCTCGGCGACGTCCTCAAGCCCGGCTCGAAACAGCAGCTGGCCGATTGGCTGATCGACAACGAAACCGGCGATACGCGTCTGCGCGCCGGGCTGTCCAAGGCGTGGCGGGTCGGAGACAAGACCGGCAGCAATGGCGAGGACACCACCAACGACATCGCGATCCTGTGGCCGCTCGCCGGCGGCGCTCCGTGGGTGCTGACCAGCTACCTGCAGGGCGCGACGGTCGATGATGCCGGACGCAACGACGTGCTGCGCCAGGTAGCGGTGATCGCCGAAGGCATCCTGAAGCAGGCCGGGTAGGCCACGCCGCCCGGTAGGCACCGACCGTTGGCCGGCGCACGCAAGGTAGGCGCCGACCGTCGGTCGGTGCGCACTGAGGTTAGTGCCGGCCGCTGGCCGGCTCCCCATGAAGCCGTCACCGCCCACCGCCGTGATCGCCCGCCGCCAGGACCGCCTGGAGCCGGCCAGCGGCCGGCACTACCCACGAAACCCGCATCGCCCGCCGCCCGCACCGCCTGCAGCAGACCCGGCCAACGGCCGGCACCACCGTTCCCGCGTCAGCCTTCAGGGTGGCTGTTGCGTACCGCCTCCAGGAAATCCCGGCCCCAGCGGTCCACGTCGTAGTACTCCACGCTGCCGAACAACTGCCGCATGCGCCCGGTCGCTTCGTCGTCGGGCATCGACAACGCCTGCAGCAGCCCGGCCGTCAGATCAGCCGGATCGTGCGGGTTGGTCAGCACCGCGCCCTTCAGCTCGGCGGCCGCACCGGCGAACTCACTGAGCACCAGCACACCGTTGCTGCCCTCGATGCCCTGCGTGGCGACGAACTCCTTGGAGACCAGGTTCAAACCATCGCGCAGCGGGGTGATCCACATCACCTGCGCGGCCGCGTAATGCGCCACCACTTCCTCGAACGGCAACGCCTGCGCGAAGAAGCGCACCGGGGTCCAGTCCAGCCGCGAGAAGCGCCCGTTGATCCGCCCGACCGCCTGTTCGATCTGGTTCTGCAGCGTGCGGTAGATGGTCATCTCGCGCGCGGCGGGCACGCAGATCATCAGCAGGGTGACCTTGCCCTGGCGATCCGGATGCTGTTCCAGCAGCCGCTCGAAGGCTTCCAGTTTGGCCAGCGTGCCCTTGGTGTAGTCCAGCCGCTCCACCGACAGCACCAGCTTGCGCGCGCCGATCTCGCGGCGCAGCTTGAAGATGTCGTTGCGCACATCGCTGCGCGCGAGCACGTTGTGGATGCGGCGCAGATCGGTGCCGACCGGATGCGCACCGAGCGCGACTTCGCGATCGCCCACGCGCAGGCGCGTGGTCATGGTGTCCAGGCCGACGGCACACCCGTAGGTGAGGAAGCGCGGCGCGCAGCTTTCCCAGGCCAGCCGCTCGGCCGGCATGGCGCCGCGGACCACGTCCACGAAGTTCTCCACCTGGCGCGGAATGTGGAAGCCGATGTAGTCGCAGCTGAGCAGGCTGCCGATGATCTCGCGGCGCCACGGCACCACGTTGAACACATCGGCCGAGGGGAAGTAGGTGTGGTGGAAGAACGCGATCTTCAGGTCCGGGCGCAGCTCGCGCAGCGTGGCCGGCACCATCCACAGGTTGTAGTCGTGGATCCACACGGTCGCGCCATGCGCGGCTTCGGCAGCGGTGGCCTCGGCGAACTTGCGGTTGACCTTCAGGAATACCTGCCAGTCATCTTCGCGGAACTTCGCGCGCTCCCAGAACACATGCAGCATCGGCCAGAACGCTTCCTTGGAGAAGCGCTTGTAGAAGATGTCCACCTCCTGCTTGCTCAGCGGCACGCGCGCGGCGGTCAGGGTGGGGTAGCGCTCGGCATCCACCGCCAGATGGGTCTGGAACGGGCCGCGCTTGGGCTCGTCGATGCCCCAGGCCACCCACGACCCTTTCTGGCCGCCTTCGAAGAAACTCAGCAGCGAGGGAATGATGCCGTTCGGCGAACGTGGTGGGCGCTGCACCAGCACGCCGTCTTCCATCACTTCATCGAAGGGCAGGCGGTGGTAGACCATCACCAGGTCCGCACCGTCGGCGCGCGCCTGTGCCGGCGGGCGCAGGAAGGGATCGTCATCGGCGAGCAGGCCGGACTGTTCGATGGCCTCGAGGATGCCGCCGCAGCCGGGCGCCTGCGCGTGGTAGGTGTGCTTCAGGTCGGCGGTGGCGGCGGTCAGTGCCGGCTCGGAATCGCCGACGCACACCCCGCGGAAACCGGAGGTGTACATCGACAGGTCATTGAGGGTGTCACCGGCCACCAGGATGCGGTCGCGCGGGAGTTCCAGCAGGCGCGCAAGCGCGGCCAGGGTACGGCCCTTGTCGGTATCGGGCGGCAGGATGTCCAGGTAGCGGTCGGCCGAGTACAGCACGTCGCAGCCCAGCGCCTGTGCGGCAGCCTGGATCTGCGCGCGCAGCGGCGCCAGCGTGTCGGGATCGCAGAAGTACGAGCAGCGGCGTTCCTGGGGAACGTCCTGGCGCTGCAGCGCGGTGAACGGGCGCATCGCCGCGGCGACCACCTGCTCGCCCGGCCAGTGCGCATCGATCATCGACTGCAGGGGCTGCAGCGGCTGCAGGGTGTGACCGTCGACGACGGTGGCGCCTACATCGCAGACTACGTAATCCGGGCGCGGGATGGCCGGATCGGAGAGCAGGGGCATCACCGCTTCCAGGCCGCGGCCGGTGATGAAGATCAGGCGGATGCCGGGGTGCTGGTCGACCAGCCGGTAGAGCCGATGGCGCGCGGCGGGATCGCCGGCGAGGAAGGTGCCATCCAGATCGGTGGCGAGGATCAGTTGCGGTGCCGGCGGGGCCGGCGGTGTACGGGTTGGAGTGAGGGAGGTCGGTGTCGAAACAGTCAATGCACTTCCTTATCGGAGTCAGAGGGGAGGGGGGAATCGGAATCCGGCGGCGCGGTGTCGGTCTCGGGCATCAGCTCCAGTGCCGACGGCGTGGTGCGCAGCATCAGCCGGAACCCGACCGGATGCGTGCGCAGGCGCTGGAAGCTGAGCAGGCGCGCGGTGGTGAACAGCGCCAGCAGCATCAGCACCACCGCGAAGTACAGCGGCAGCGCCGGCGCACCGAAACGCTGCATGGCGGCACCGGCCAGCGCGGGGCCGAGCGCCGCGCCGACGCCATGCACCAGCAGCAGGCTGGAGCAGCCGGACAGCAGGTCCTCTCGCGGCAGGTAATCCAGCATGTGCGCGACCGCGAAGGGATACAGCGCGAACGCCAGCCCGCCGTAGAAGAAGAACAGCCCGAACAGCAGATGGGTCTGCAGCTGGATCATCGGCAAGGAGGCCACCACGGCGATGCCGGCGGCGGCCAGGCTCAGTGCGACCAGTCCGGTACGGCGGTCATGTCCATCGCTGATGTGGCCCAAGGGCCATTGCAGCAAGGCACCCCCGGCGATGGCGGTGAGCATGAACAGAGCGACGCCGTTGCCATCCAGGCCGACCTCGCCGGCGTAGACCGGTAGGAGGCCCCAGAACGCACCCATCGCCAGGCCGGAAAGGCCGGCGGCAACCGTCGCCACCGGCGCCATCGCATACAGCCGCGCCAGTTTCAGGCGCGGCACCGACGGAATTTCCGGCGGGCGCAGGCGCGTAGCGGTGACCGGCAAGACCGCCGCGCAAACCAGGATCGCGGTGAGCATGAACATCGATGTCGCGCCGGCGTCGCCGAGCATCAGCAGCACCTGGCCGAGCGCCAGTGCCGAGAGGTTGACCACCATGTAAAGCGAGAAAGCGCGGCTGCGCAGGCGCGGGTCGGGCTCGGCGTTGAGCCAGCTCTCGATCACTGTGTAAAGGCCCACCAGCGCGATGCCGGTGAGGATGCGCAGCACACCCCAACCCACGGGATTGATCCACAGAGGGTGCAGCAGCACCGCGATGGCGGCGAGGGCGGCAAAGAAGGCAAACGCACGGATATGGCCGATGCGGCCGATCAGCGAGGGGGCGAAGAAGGTGCCGATGAAAAAACCGGCGAAATAGCCGGACATCACCAACCCCAACGTACCGGCACCGAAGCCGGCCTCACCACCGCGCACCGCCAAGAGAGTGCCAAGCAGGCCGCTGCCGGTCAGCAACAGCGCCACGCCGGCGAGCAGGGCGGTCAACCGCAACATGCGTGCGTCCTTCGTGGGGAAGAAGGCGAACGAGTCACGTGACCGACCATAACACAGGGGGGATGAAGCCCCGGTTGCAGCGCTGCGGGTGCGCATGCGCGCGTCGCGGTGGGGCTGGACGCATGGTTTGCGCTGGTCGTTCGCGCCCGTTAGGGTGGGGCCATGAATGTAGTCAAACTTCTTCCCTTGGCGGCTGCACTGGCGATCACCGCCTGCAGCGGCTCCAACGATACCGTCGGCCATGAAGTCTCGATGGCGCCGTCCGATGCCTTCATGGCTGCCGTCGCTGCGCATTGCGGCAAGGCGTTCGAAGGCCGCATCGCGGTCAACGAGCCGCGCACCGATGCACCTGATCCCTTCGAGGGCAAACGGCTGGTCATGCATGTGCGTGGCTGTGAGGATCCGGCACATGAGCTGCGGATTCCCTTCCATGTCGGCGACGACCACTCGCGCACCTGGGTGCTGAGCCGCACCGAAAATGGGCTGCGGCTCAAGCACGATCACCGCCACGAAGACGGCAGTCCGGATGCGGTCACACTGTATGGCGGCGACAGCAAGCCGCCAGGCACCGCGCAGCGTCAGTCATTCCCGGTGGATTCGGACTCGGTGGCGATGTTCCGCAAGGCCGACATGCTCGCCTCGGTGCAGAACACGTGGGCGATGGAGGTCGAGCCGGACCAGCGCTTCGTCTACGAATTGACCCGTCCCGGCGGGCGCCACTTCCAGGTGGTGTTCGATCTGAGCAAGCCGGTGGCCTTGCCGCCGGCGCCGTGGGGCAGCGAGACCCCTGCGCCGTAATTCCGTCCGATAGCACCGGAGCCTGTTCTCCGGCACCGTGAGCGGAGGGTGCCGACCAACGGTCGGCACCTACCGCGAGGGGGCGTTCAGCGCGCGCCGAAACGGGCGCGGCAGCCGCCGCTGACCCACAGGCTGCCGTTACTGTAGCCCCAGCTGCGGCCTTCCACGCACGCCGTGCCGGACAGTTGCTGGACCAGTGCCGGACGTCCCTGGCGGTCGTCCCAGGCGCAGGTCTGCTGGCGCTTGTCGTTGCTGCTGCAGGTCACGCTGTAATTGCTGTTGCCGCCGCCACCGCTCCAGTTGCCGCCGCTGTTGCCGCGTGCTTCGGCGAACTCGCCGCGGCAGCCGCGGTTGACCCAGACCGCGCCATTGCGCACGCCCCAGGTCTGGCCCTCGACACAGGCCGTACCGGAGATCTGGCGGACCAGGGTCGCATTGCGCCAGCCGGTGTTGCAGCTCCGTTCGCGGTTGTCCTGGCTCTCGCAGCGGATCGTCGCGCCGGTGCCACCGCCGCCGCCGCCCCAGTTGCCGCCGTTGCCGCGGCCCTCGACGAACTCGGCGCGGCAGCCGCCGCTGACCCACACCGTCCCGTTGCGCGAGCCCCAGTTGCGGCCCTCGGTACAGGTGGTGCCGGAGATCTGGCGCGACAGCCGGGCACTGCGCCAGCCGGTGTTGCAGACCCGCTCGCGGTTGTCCTGGCTTTCGCAGCGGACCGTGCCGCTGTTGCCCGGGCCGTTGCCGCCGCCATTCCAGCCGCCCCCGCTGCCATTGCCGCGCAGGGACGTGGCGATGTCCTGCTTGATCCGCGAGAAGTTCCAGCCCGAATTGACCTGGGCCAGGTAGAAGCGCAGCTGGTCGTCCGGAATCCGGCGGCCATTGGACTGGTCGGCGTATTCCTGGGTGATGACCCGGCTGCGGTCGCTGCTGGACAGCTGCGACAGGTTTTCCGGGGCGTAGGCGCGGGTGCTCATCTGGGCCTGGGCGGCCGGGGCGGTACAGGCCAGTGCGGCGGCCAGGCAGGCAACGGTCAGACGTCTGTTCATGGCGGCATCCCTTGCGGTCGTTGGTGCGCGGACTATAGGAAGAGTCAGGGTTCAAAAGGCGTGATGCCGCCCGGGCGGGCCATCCGGGCGCCGCTGGCCCGGCACATGGCGCAGGGGATTTGCCCCGGCCGGGCCGACGCCGCAGAATAAAGGGCTGTCCGGCGCAACCTGGTGCCGGCATTCTCCTGCGGAGCTTTACCCCCATGCGTACCCACTTCTGTGGCCTGGTCGACGAGACCCTGATTGGCCAAACCGTTACCCTCGCCGGCTGGACCGACGTCGCCCGCAACCAGGGCGGCGTGTGCTTCATCGATCTGCGCGATCATGAAGGCATCGTGCAGGTGACGGTGGAAGTCGACAACGCGGCCGTGTTCGCCGTGGCCGCCAGCCTGGGCTACGAGGACGTGCTGCAGGTGGAAGGCGTGGTGCGCGCGCGCCATGCAGCCAACGACAAGCTCCGCACCGGCAAGGTGGAAGTGATCGCCACGGCCATCACCATCCTCAACAAGGCCGAGCCGCTGCCGTTCCACGCGCACGAGAACCCGGGCGAGGAAACCCGCCTGAAGTACCGTTACCTGGACCTGCGCCGCCCGGAAATGCAGCGCATGCAGCGCACCCGCATCAAGCTGGTGCAGGCCCTGCGCCGCCACCTGGACGCCACCGGCTTCCAGGACATCGAAACCCCGATCCTGACCAAGGCCACCCCGGAAGGCGCCCGCGACTTCCTGGTGCCGGCGCGCATGCACCCGGGCGAGTTCTACGCCCTGCCGCAGAGCCCGCAGCTGTTCAAGCAGATCCTGATGGTGGCCGGCTTCGACCGCTACTACCAGATCGCGCGCTGCTTCCGCGACGAGGCCCTGCGCGCCGACCGCCAGCTGGAATTCACCCAGCTGGACATGGAGTTCGCCTTCGTGCGCGAGCAGGATGTGCAGGACTTCGTCGAGAACATGATCCGCGCCATCTTCAAGGAAGTGGTGGACGTGGAACTGGCCGCCAGCTTCCCGCGCATGACCTGGGCCGAGGCGATGCGTCGCTATGGCTCGGACAAGCCGGACCTGCGCATCGCGCTGGAGCTGGTGGACGTGGCCGAGCTGGTCAAGACCAGCGAGTTCCCGGTGTTCACCGCCGCCGCCAACGATGCCGATGGCCGCGTGGCCGCGCTGCGCGTTCCGGGCGGCGCCAGCCTGTCGCGCAAGCAGATCGACGAATACGCCGCGCATGCCGCCAAGTACGGCGCCAAGGGCCTGGCCTACATCAAGATCAGCGACAGTGGTGAAGTCAGCTCGCCGATCGCCAAGTTCTTCAGCGAAGAGGCCTTCGCCGCGCTGGTCGCCCACGTCGGTGCCGGCAACGGCGACATCGTGTTCTTCGGCGCCGGTGGCTACAACAAGGTCTCCGACTTCATGGGCGCCCTGCGCCTGAAGGCCGGCAAGGACTTCAACCTGGTCAGCGCCGGCTGGGCACCGCTGTGGGTCACCGACTTCCCGATGTTCGAATACGACGACGAAGCCCAGCGCTACGTCGCCCTGCATCACCCCTTCACCGCACCTGCGGTGGACGACATCGCCGACCTGCGCGCCAATGCCAAAACCGCCGTGTCGCGCGGCTATGACATGGTGCTCAACGGCAACGAGATCGGCGGTGGCTCGATCCGTATCCACCGTTCGGACATGCAGAGCGCGGTGTTCGAGCTGCTGGGCATCGGCGCCGAAGAGGCCGAGGGCAAGTTCGGCTTCCTGCTCGACGCGCTGCGTTTCGGCGCGCCGCCGCACGGTGGCATCGCGTTCGGCATCGACCGTATCGCCGCGCTGATGGCCGGTACCGAGTCGATCCGCGACGTCATCCCGTTCCCGAAGACCACCGGCGCGCAGTGCCTGATGACCGGCGCGCCGTCGCCGATCCCGGACGAGCAGCTGGCCGAAGTGCACGTGCAGGTCCGCCCGCGCGCCGTCAAGGAATAAGCCGGGACGCGCCGGCCCCCGGTAGGCGTCGACGCGTGGCAGGTACCGACCGGTGGTCGGTGCCTGCTGCGGATCCTGCCCGCCATGATCGACAGGTTCACGGGTCGTGGGGCGCCATCGCCGCCACGTTCAGGTAAATTGGCAGTCTCGCCGATGCCGATGCTCCCGCCGTGACCCCAGGCCGCTACACCATCCGCCGCGCCACCCCGGACGACGCCCAGACCCTGTCGGTGCTGGCCACGCGCACGTTCGTGGAAACCTTCGGCCATCTGTACCCGGCGGAGGACCTGCAGGCCTTCCTCGATGAGGCGTACCCGGCGCCGCGCCAGCGCATCATTCTTGAACACCCCGATTACGCGGTCTGGCTGCTGGAACTGGACGGTGTCGCCGTGGGCCATGCCGCCGCCGGTCCCTGTGGCCTGCCGCATGCCGAGGTGCAGCCCGGCGATGGCGAGCTCAAACGCCTGTACCTGATCAAGGACCAGCAGAGCTGTGGCTGGGGCAGCCGCCTGTTCGAAACCGCGCTGGCCTGGCTGGAACGCGAGGGCCCGCGCACGCTGTGGCTGGGCGTGTGGTCGGAGAACTTCGGCGCGCAGCGTTTCTACGCCCGCTACGGCTTCAGCAAGGTCGGTACCTATGAGTTCCCGGTCGGCAAGGTGCTCGACCTGGAGTTCATCCTGCGCCGCCCGCCCACGGCGGCCTGAGCGCGACGCCTTCATGGCCCGCAGCGGCTTCACCTGCCGTTGTCCGGTCCATTCGTCTAATGACGCTGTTTCCTTATGCAGGCGCCCCGCCCGACGGGCTAGGCTGACACCATGAATCCCCCTGTTTTACTGCTGCACGGCATCTGGAACGCACGCGCCTGGGTCGGCCCCCTGGCCTGGCGCCTGCGCGCCCGTGGCTTCGCCGTGGATACCTTCGGCTATTCGAGCGTGTTCGGCGGCCCCGACGTGGCCGTGCCCCAGCTGCTGGAGCGGCTCCAGGGCAGTGGCCCGATTTCCCTGGTCGGCCACAGCCTGGGCGGACTGGTCGCGCTGGAGGCCCTGCGGCGCGCGCCCGACCTGCCGGTGTCGCGGGTGGTCTGCCTGGGTTCGCCGCTGCGCGGCAGCGTGACCGCGCGCTCGTTGAGCGATCACGGCTGGTCGCTGGCGCTCGGCCGCAGCTCGGAACTGCTGCTGGATGGCCTGCCGGCGTGGGAGGGCAGGGCGCAGGTCGGGCTGATCGCCGGCTCGGTCCCGCACGGGCTGGGCAGCCTGCTCGGCGCCTGTGGCGATGCCTCCGATGGCACCGTGGCGCTGGATGAGACGCAGTTGCCGGGCCTGGCCGACCACTGCGTGATCCCGGCCAGCCACAGCGGGCTGGTGTTCTCGCCGGATGCCGCGCGCCAGACCGCCGCGTTCCTGCGCGATGGCCGGTTCCGGCGTGATGATGCGGCCCACGCCGCCTGAGCGGGCCGGGCAGTGACACGGGCCGGCCGGCGGATCAGGTAGAATTCGCGCCCTGTTCCTGACAGAAACACGAGAGTCACCCCATGGGTAGAGGCCCCTCCATCGAGAACCGCAAAAACGCGTCTGACGCGAAGCGCGGCAAGATTTTCACCAAGATCATCCGCGAGATCGGCGTAGCCGCGCGCGGCGGTGGAGGCGACCCCAACAACAACCCGCGCCTGCGCGTGGCCATGGACAAGGGCCTGTCCTCGAACATGTCCAAGGACGTGATCGAGCGCGCCATCAAGAAGGCGACCGGTGAGCTGGAAGGCGTCGAGTACGAAGAGATCCGCTACGAGGGCTATGCCCCCGGTGGCGTGGCCGTGATCGTGGACTGCCTGACCGACAACCGCGTGCGCACCGTGGCCGATGTCCGCCATGCGTTCAGCAAGTGCGGCGGCAACATGGGCACGGAAGGCTCGGTGTCGTTCATGTTCAAGCGCCTGGGCGTGTTGCACTTCGCCGCCGGTGCGGACGAAGAAGCCGTCACCGAAGCGGCGATCGACGCCGGCGCGGACGACATCGTGGTCTACCCGGAAGACGGGGCGATCGACGTGGTCACCGCGGCCGACAGCTACCACGCGGTCAAGGATGCGATGGCAGCCGCCGGGTTCACGCCCGACCACGCCGAAATCACCTACCGCGCCGACAACGACATCAAGGTCGAGGGCGACACCGCCCTGCAGGTCAAGAAGCTGCTGGACATGCTCGAAGACCTGGACGACGTGCAGGACGTGTTCTCCAACGCCGACCTCGGCGCGGACGCCTACGCCTGAGCGGGCGCTTCACCGGTCGCTTTGCGCGACCGGTGAGCGGACAATGCGGACCATGATGACCCCAGGCGTTCCCCGTTATCCCCGCCGCATGTGTCCCTCCCGGGCCGCGGGCGGCCGTGTGCGTGCCGCATGACGCGCATTCTTGGCATCGACCCCGGTTCGCAGCGCACCGGGGTGGGCATCATTGATGTGGACGCCGCCGGCAAGGTGGTGCACGTGCATCATCTGCCGCTGGTCCTGCTGGGCGCCGACGACTTCCCGCAGCGGATGAAGCTGCTGGTGGTCGGCCTGACCGCCCTGGTCGAGGAATACCGCCCCGACGAAGTGGCCATCGAAAAGGTGTTCATGGCGCGCAATCCGGATTCGGCCCTGAAACTGGGCCAGGCGCGCGGCGCGGCGATCTCGGCCGTGGTGATGCGCGACCTGCCGGTCAGCGAGTACGCCGCCACCGAGATCAAGCTGGCCGTGGTCGGCCGCGGTGGCGCGGAAAAACAACAGGTCCAACACATGGTCGGGCTCATGCTCAACCTGAAAACCAAGCTGCAGGCCGACGCTGCCGATGCGTTGGCCGTGGCCATCACCCACGCCCATGTCCGGGCCACGGCGCTGCGCCTGGGCGTCAATGCGCGCCAGGCCTGGAGCCGGAAATGAGGAACACTGCATGATTGGTCGTCTGCGCGGGATCGTGGCCTACAAGGCGCCGCCGTGGCTCATGGTCGACGTCAATGGCGTCGGTTACGAACTGGAGGCGCCGATGAGCACCTTCTACGACCTGCCCGAGCTGGGCCGCGAGGTCACCCTGTTTACCCATTACGCGCAGAAGGAAGACAGCGTCTCGCTGTACGGCTTCCTGCGCGAGGGCGAGCGCCGCCTGTTCCGCGATGTGCAGAAGGTCAGCGGGATCGGCGCCAAGATCGCGCTGGCGGTGCTGTCCGGCGTAAGCGTGGACGAATTCGCCCGCATGCTGCAGGCCGGTGACATCACCGCGCTGACCCGCATCCCGGGCATCGGCAAGAAGACCGCCGAGCGCATGGTGCTGGAACTGCGCGACCGCGCGGCCCATTTCGGCGGTGGCGGCGCGCCGATCGCCGGCGCCGCACCGGCAACCGATCCGGTCTCCGAGGCGACCGTGGCCCTGCAGCAGCTGGGCTACAAGCCGACCGAGGCCGCACGCATGGCGCGTGACGCCAATGCCGAGGGTGACGACGTCGCCACCGTCATCCGCAAGGCCCTGCAGGCCGCGCTGCGCTGAGCCGCGCGCCTGTCTTTCCCTAGCCAACGACACCAACGACCGCGTCCGCCCGGAGCCCCATGTCCACCACTTCCCCCCAGCACAGCGACGGCCAGACCCCGCACGGCCACGCGCCGGCGGCCGGCGGCATGGCGCTGATGATCGGCGCCATCGGCGTGGTGTTCGGCGATATCGGCACCAGCCCGCTGTACACGCTGAAAGAGGCCTTTTCTCCGCACTACGGCCTCAACAGCGACCATGACACCGTCCTGGGCGTGCTGTCGCTGGCGTTCTGGGCGCTGAACATCGTGGTCACGCTCAAGTACGTCACCATCATCATGCGCGCCGACAACGAGGGCGAGGGCGGGATCATGGCGCTGATGGCGCTGACCCAGCGCACTCTGCGGCACGGCTCGCGCTCGGCCTACGTGGTGGGCATCCTGGGCATCTTCGGGGCCTCGCTGTTCTTCGGCGACGGGGTGATCACCCCGGCCATCTCGGTGCTGGGTGCGGTCGAAGGCCTGGAGGTCGCCGCGCCCGGGCTGCATGCGTTCATCGTGCCGATCACGGTGGTGGTGCTGCTGGCGGTGTTCGCGGTGCAGCGCTTTGGCACCGAGAAGATCGGCAAACTGTTTGGGCCGATCACCTCGATCTGGTTCATCTCGCTGGCCGCGATCGGCATCTACAACATCGTCGATGCGCCCGAGGTGCTCAAGGCGTTCAACCCGATGTGGGCGCTGCGCTTCTTCATGGAGCATGGCTGGCACGGCATCTTCATCCTTGGCGCGGTGGTGCTGGCCGTCACCGGTGGCGAGGCGCTGTATGCGGACATGGGCCATTTCGGCGCCAAGCCGATCCGCCATGCCTGGTACTTCTTCGTGCTGCCGTGCCTGGTGCTGAACTACCTGGGGCAGGGCGCGCTGGTGCTCAACAACCCCGAGGCGGTGAAGAACCCGTTCTTCGAAGCGGTGCCCGACTGGGCGCTGTACCCGATGATCATCCTGGCCACCATGGCCGCGGTGATCGCCTCGCAGTCGGTGATCACCGGCGCCTTCTCGGTCTCGCGCCAGGCCATGCAGCTGGGCTACATCCCGCGCATGCGCATCACCCATACCTCGCACGACACCATCGGCCAGATCTACATCCCGGGCATCAACTGGGGCATCGCGGTGATGGTGATCGGGCTGGTGCTGGCCTTCCGCAGCTCCTCCAACCTGGCGGTGGCCTACGGCATCTCGGTGTCGGCGACCATGCTGATCGATACCCTGCTGCTGGCGCTGGTGGCCCGCGCGCTGTGGCCGACCTCGCGCTACTGGATCATCCCGCTGTGCGTGATTTTCTTCGTCATCGACCTGGGCTTCGTGATCGCCAACGGCGCCAAGCTGCTGCAGGGCGCGTGGTTCCCGGTGGTGCTGGGCATCGTGCTGTTCACCATGATGCGCACCTGGCGGCGTGGGCGCGAGCTGCTGCGCGATGAGATCCGCAAGGACGGCATCCGCATCGACACCTTCCTGCCGGGCCTGATGCTGGCCCCGCCGGTGCGGGTGCCGGGCACCGCCGTGTTCCTGACCGCCGACCCCTCGGTGGCCCCGCATGCGCTGATGCACAACCTCAAGCACAACAAGGTGCTGCACGAGCGCAACGTGTTCCTGCACGTGGTGACGCTGCCGGTGCCGTACGCGCCCTCGGGCCAGCGCCTGAAGATCGAATCGGTGGGCGATGAGTTCTACCGGATCTACGTGCGGTTCGGCTTCATGGAGACCCCGGACGTGCCGCTGGCGCTGATGCGCTCGTGCGACCACGGCGGGATCTACTTCGACCCGATGGACACCACGTTCTTCGCCAGCCGCGAGACCATCGTGGCCACCGCCAACCGCGGCATGCCGATCTGGCGCGACAAGCTGTTCGCGCTGATGCACCGGAACGCGGCCCCGGCGACCGGGTTCTTCCGGATTCCGGGTAATCGGCTGGTCGAGCTCGGGGCGCAGGTGGAGATCTGACCGGACGGCCGACCAACGGTCGGCCGCTACCCCACGGTTTGCGATGCAAACCGTGGGCCCCGGCGGCATTCCCCCTTATCCCCGCGCCTTCGGCGCGCCCCCTTGAACACCCCATCCGCCCTTGGCGGACTGGGGTGTCCGCGCATCCACCTTATCCCCGCGCCTTCGGCGCGCCCCCTTGAACAACAAGGGGGCTCTTCCTCCGATGCTTTCCCCGTAGTGCCGGCCGCTGGCCGGCTCCTCATGACATCTGCATCCCGCGGAGCCGGCCAGCGGCCGGCACTACCGGACGCGGATCGCGCCGCTTTTGCCGCATAATTGCCGAATGACCGACGACCGCATCATCGCCGCCGGTGCCACCCGCGAAGACGAGGGCACCGACGCCAGCATCCGCCCCAAGCGCATGGCCGATTACCTGGGCCAGGCGCCGGTGCGCGAGCAGCTGTCGATCTACATCGAGGCGACCAAGGCCCGTGGCGACGCGCTCGACCACGTGCTGATCTTCGGGCCGCCGGGCCTGGGCAAGACCACCCTGAGCCACGTGATCGCCAACGAGCTGGGGGTCGCGCTGCGCGTCACCTCCGGCCCGGTGATCGAAAAAGCCGGTGACCTGGCCGCGCTGCTGACCAATCTGCAGCCGCACGACGTGCTGTTCATCGATGAAATCCACCGCCTCTCGCCGGTCGTGGAAGAAGTGCTGTACCCGGCGATGGAAGATTTCCAGATCGACATCATGATCGGCGAGGGCCCCGCGGCCCGCTCGATCAAGATCGATCTGCCGCCGTTCACCCTGATCGGCGCGACCACCCGTGCAGGCCTGCTGACCGCGCCGCTGCGCGACCGCTTCGGGATCGTGCACCGGCTGGAGTTCTATACGCCCGAAGAGCTGACGAAGATCGTCCGGCGCTCGGCCAGCATCCTCAACATCGACTGCACCGCCGAAGGCGCGGCCGAGATCGCACGGCGTTCGCGCGGTACCCCGCGTATCGCCAACCGCCTGCTGCGCCGCGTGCGCGACTTTGCCCAGGTGAAGGCCGCCGGCCACATCGACCAGGACGTCGCCCAGGCCGCGATGCAGATGCTCAAGGTGGACCCGGAAGGCTTCGACGAGCTGGATCGGCGCCTGCTGCGGACCATGGTCGACTACTTCGACGGTGGCCCGGTCGGCATCGAATCGCTGGCCGCGGCCCTGTCCGAAGAACGCGGCACGCTGGAAGACGTGGTCGAGCCGTACCTGATCCAGCAGGGGTTCCTGATCCGGACCGCGCGGGGCCGCATGTGCACGCACAAGGCCTACCGGCACATGGGCCTGAAACCGAAAAACCCGCCGGCCGACCTGTTCGCGGAGGTCCCGGATGTCGGTTGATCCCCGGGTTGAGCCGCGATTCAGTTGGCCGACACGCATTTACTGGGAAGATACCGACGCTGGCGGGGTCGTATACCACGCCCGCTACGTGGCCTTCATGGAACGGGCGCGCACGGAATGGATGCGTGCACTGGGGTATGGTCAGGAGCGCATGCGCTGCGACCACGGCCTGGTGTTCGCGGTGCGCAGCATGACCATGGATTTCCTCAAGCCGGCGCGCCTGGATGACGCGCTGGATGTCACCGCCACGCTGGTGCAGTGCAAGCGCGCCAGCATGGTGTTCGCCCAGGCCGTGTGCCGGGGCGACCAGACATTGCTGACCGCGCAGGTGAAGATCGCCGCGCTCGATGCAACCACCTTCAAGCCGCGTGGCATGGACGATGCACTGCATGCCGCGCTGAAACACCTCGAATTTCCAGAATCCGCACACTGAGGAACAACGGATGATCGCAATGCTCCTGGCCCTGCAGGCCACGGTGACCGAAGCGCTGCCGCAGGAAGTCACCAGCGCTGCGGCGCAGACTGTCGCCCAAGCCGCGCATGGCGGTGGCATCAATTACCTGGACCTGATGATCAAGGCCAGCATCCCGGTGAAGATCATCGTGCTGCTGCTGTTGGCCGGCTCGTTCATCAGCTGGGTGATCATCTTCCGCAAGGCGCGCGTGTTCAATGCCGCCAACCGTGAGGCCGACGAGTTCGAAAGCCGCTTCTGGTCCGGTGCGGACCTGGGCAAGCTGTACAGCTCGGCGACCGACCGCAACCGCAAGGTCGGCGGCCTGGAAGCGATCTTCGAAGCCGGTTTCCGCGAGTTCACCCGCCTGCGCGACAAGCGTCGCCTGGATGGCCGGGCCCAGCTCGAGGGCGCCCAGCGCGCCATGCGCACCACCTATACGCGTGAAGTGGACCAGATGGAGCGCAGCCTGGAGCTGCTGGCCAACATCGGCTCGACCGCCCCGTACGTGGGCCTGGTCGGTACCGTGTTCGGCATCATGGTGACCATGCACGACATGATCAACAGCGGTGAGCAGGCCGGCATCGCCTCGGTTGCCCCGGGTATCTCCGAAGCCCTGTTCGCCACCGCGATCGGCCTGTTCGTGGCGATCCCGGCCGTGTGGGCCTACAACCGCTTCACCACCCGCGTGGAGCGCATGTCGGTGCGCTTTGAAACCTTCGCAGAAGAGTTCAGCTCGATCCTGCAGCGCCAGACCGCGGGCGACGAGTAAGCGCCCAGCACAGGAGTCCTGCCATGACCGCAGCCATTGGCCGCCGCAAGCGCCGAAAGCTCAAATCCGAAATCAACGTCGTGCCGTATATCGACGTCATGCTGGTGCTGCTCATCATTTTCATGGTGACCGCGCCGCTGCTCACGCTGAGCTTTGAAGTGGATCTGCCGACCTCCCAGGCCAAGGCCCTGGAGAGCAAGCAGGATCCGGTCGTCGTGTCCGTCCGCCTGGATGGCCAGCTCAGCCTGAAGCTGCCCGAGGCCAAGGACCCGGAGCCGATGGATGCGGCCCGCCTGCAGGCCCAGCTGTCCGCGCTTTCCTCGCAGGACAAGAACCTGCGCGTGATCGTCGCCGCGGACCGGGCCGTGGCCTATGAAAAGGTGGTCGCGGCCATGGACGTGATCAAGCGCGCCAACGTGGAAAAGGTGGGCCTGGCGACCGATGCACACTGAAGCCCTGCCACCGCAGCGCGCACGGGATGAGGAGTGGGGCCTGCCGATCGCGCTGGCGCTCGGCGTCCATCTGCTGCTGGCACTGATCTTCATCGCCGCCTGGTTGTGGTCGCCGCAGCGCACCACCGAAGCGGCCGCCGGCGATCCGGCCATCGAAGCCAGCCTGCAGTTGTCCGCGTCCGAAGCCTCGGCCGCGCGCCAGGCCCTGCGCGCCTCCGAATCGCTGCCGGACCTGCCCGAGCCGGTTGCCGAGCCCGAGCCGATTCCGGAAGACACCGTGCCGCCGCCGCAGCCGTTGCCCGAGCCGCGCCCGCAGGACGCGCCCACCCCGCAGCAGTCGCAGGCGCAGGAGCGCATCGCCCAGCCCGACACGGTCGACCAGGAAGCGGTCAACGCACTGGCGATCTCGGCTGAAAAGGCCAAGCAGGAGCAGGAAGCCAAGCGCCGCCAGGAACAGATCGACCTGACCGAGCGCAAGCGCCAGGAACAGGCCGAGCAGAAGCTGCGCCTGGCCAAGCAGCAGGAAGAGGCGGAAAAGAAGAAGCTGGCCGAGCAGGAACAGAAGGCCAACGACGCCAAGGCCGACGCCGAGCGCGACAAGAAGCTGGCCGAGATCCGCCGCAAGCGGGCCCAGGCCGAGAACGAAGCCAAGCTGGCCGAGCAGAAGCTGCGGCAGGTCACCGCCGCGCGGGCGGCCAATGCCTCGGCCTCGACCGCCGGCGCCACCGGTGCGGCCAAGCCGGCGGCCGGGGCAGGGGGCACCAGCGACGACCTCAGCGCCAAGTACGCCGCCGCGATCCAGCAGAAGGTCTCCGCCCAGTGGACCCGTCCGGACTCGGTCCCGTTGGGCCAGCGCTGCCAGGTCTCGATCACCCAGATCCCCGGCGGGCAGGTGATCCAGGCCAAGGTCAGCGGCAACTGCCCGTTCGACGAGGCCGGCCGCCGCTCGATCGAGGCCGCCGTGCTGAACGCCCAGCCGTTGCCGTACCGCGGTTTCGAGTCGGTGTTCGCACGCACGATCAATTTCACCTTCACCGCCCAGGATTGATCCCGGGCGGGACCCTGTCGTTAACGGCTCGTGAGATTTGTGCGCCCGGTGACTCGGAATTCACACGGCCTTGGTTCATGATTGCGAAACTGTTCACCGCCGTCCTGTTATCCCTCGTTCTGGTTTCTCCCCTATTGAGCGCTCCATGAAAAAGATGCCTCGCTGGTTTGCCGTTGTTGCGGCCCTGTTGTTGCCCTTTGCTGCCATGGCGCAGCAGAAGGGGCTGGATATCGACATCATCGGCGGCAACGCCTCCGCCACCCCGATCACGGTCGTCCCGATGCCCTACCAGGGTTCGGCAGGTGCGCCCCAGACCGACGTCGCCGCGGTCGTGCGCGCCGATCTGGACCGTTCGGGCCAGTTCCGCAACCTGCCTGAAGCGCAGATCGTCGAAAAGCCGACCCGCGGCAGCGAGATCCAGTTCGCTACCTGGCGGGCGCTGAAGCAGAACTACATCGTGGTCGGCCGTGTGATGGACGCCGGCGCCGGCGCCTATCGCGTCGAGTACGAGCTGTACGACGTGCCCAAGGGCGAGCGCCTGCTCGGCCTGGCGATGACGGCTCGTGGCAACGCCATGCGCGATGTCGCCCACCAGATGGCCGATGCCATCTATGAAAAGATCACCGGCGTGCGCGGCGCCTTCTGGACCCGCATCGCCTATGTCACCGCCAGCGGCAAGGGCGATGCCATGCGCTATGCGCTGATGGTGGCCGATTCGGACGGCTTCAATCCGCAGACCATCGTGCGCTCGGCCGAGCCGCTGCTCTCGCCCAGCTGGAGCCCGGACGGCAACAAGCTGGCCTACGTGAGCTTCGAGCGCGGCAACTCGGCGATCTACATCCAGAACATCTCCAGCGGCGCCCGTGAGCTGGTCACCAGCTTCCGCGGCATCAACAGCGCCCCGTCGTTCTCCCCGGACGGCCGTCGCCTGGCCCTGTCGCTGTCGCGCAGTGGCAACCCGGAAATCTACGTGATGGACCTGGGCAGCAAGCAGCTGACCCAGCTGACCAACCACTTCGCCATCGATACCGAGCCGACCTGGAGCCCGGACGGCAGCAGCGTCTACTTCACCTCCGACCGCGGCGGCCGCCCGCAGATCTACCAGGTGGCCTCCAGCGGCGGCAGCGCCTCGCGCGTGACCTTCCAGGGCAACTACAACGCCACCCCGAGCCTGTCCTACGACGGCAAGAAGCTGGTGGTCGCCCAGGGCAGCGGCAACACCTACAAGATCGCGATGATGGACAGCAGCACGGGCTCGGCCCGCTGGAACACGCTGTCGCCGGGGTCGCTGGATGAATCGCCGAGCTTTGCGCCCAACGCGAGCATGGTGTTGTACGCCGCCCGTGAGGGTGGTCGTGGAGTGTTGTACGCCGTATCGGCCGATGCGCGCGTGCGCCAGCGGCTGGTTCTGGCTGACGGTGATGTTCGTGAGCCTTCTTGGTCGCCATACCGTACAAAGCGCTAACAGAGTGTTAAGATTTCGCCGTATTCATCCCTCATCCGGCTTTAGGAGCCTCAAAGGTATCGCCATGAACAAGACCACCCGCGTTCTGCTTGTCTCCCTGTTGTCCGTGGCCGCCCTGGCCGGTTGTTCCAAGAAGGTCAAGGAAGTGCCGGCTGCCCCGGTTGATACCGGCAGCACCACCGCTCCGACCGGCCCGTCGACCTCGGGCCTGTACGGTCCGGGTGATCTGGATACCGATTCCTGCCTGCGCCAGCGCGTGGTGTACTTCGACCTGGACAAGGAAGAAGTGAAGCCGGAGTTCCAGGCCATCATGGCGTGCCACGCCAAGTACCTGCGTGACCGTCCGTCCTCGCGCATGACCCTGCAGGGCCACACCGATGAGCGCGGTTCGCGCGCTTACAACCAGGCCCTGGGCGAGCGTCGTGGCAACGGCGTGTCCTCGGCACTGCAGGCCAACGGTGGCTCGGCTTCGCAGCTGACCGTCGTGTCCTACGGTGAAGAGCGTCCGGTCTGCACCGAGTCGGGCGAGTCCTGCTGGTCGCAGAACCGTCGCGTCGAGATCGTGTACACGGCTCAGTAATAGATGCGCTTTCGATTTCTATCGATGATCGTTGCGGCAGCCCTCGTGGCTGCCGCACCGGCCAATGCGCAGCGCCAGAGTCTGGCCGACCGCGTCGGCGCGCTTGAGCAGCAGGCGAACAACAACCAGTCCAACATGGACATGCTCAATCAGCTGAATCAGCTGCGTACCCAGTTGCAGGCCCTGCAGTCGCAGGTCGAGCAGCTGCAGCACGACAACGAGCAGCTCAAGCAGACCGGCAAGGACCAGTATCTGGACCTGGACAGCCGCCTGAACCGCCTGGAAGGTGGGGCCCCCGTGCTTCCCGCCGCCCCGGCCGCAGCCGCACCCGCTGCTTCCCCGAAACCGGCAACGGCCGCTTCCGAGCGGCCGCCCTCCGTGCACGGCGATGCCGGCAGCCTGGCTGCCAGTGGCGACGAGCGCACGGCCTACAATGTCGCCTTCGATTCGCTCAAGGCCGGCAAGTACGACGACTCGGCGCAGCTGTTCATGAGCTTCCTCGAGCTGTATCCCAACGGCGTCTATACCCCCAACGCGTTGTACTGGTTGGGCGAAAGCTATTACGCCACCCGTAATTTCCCGCAGGCTGAGGCGCAGTTCCGCGACCTCCTCTCGCGCTACCCGACCCATGACAAGGCGTCCGGTGGCCTGCTCAAGATCGGCCTCTCGCAGTATGGCGAAGGCAAGGTCGACCAGGCCCAGGCGACCCTCGAACAGGTCGTGTCCACGTATCCCGGCTCCGACGCCGCGCGCACCGCGCAGGACCGTCTGCAGTCGATCCGGCTGGGTCAGCAGATCCGCTGAACCCGCCCCGGGCCGCTGGAGCGGCCGGGCCCGGTATAATGTCTGATCGCCAACCGGGCGCTGCCCGGTCCTCCGTGCCGGGCCATGCCCGGCTGTTGTCGTTTCCGAAGCCGTCCCCCCAAGAATCACCGCCATGACCACGACCCTGTCCGCTGCCGCCGCTCTCCCCAGTGAGATCGTGCAGTCCCCGCTGCCGCGACTGAAGATCACCGAGATCTTCCTGTCCCTGCAGGGCGAAGCCGATACCGCCGGCTGGCCGACCGTGTTCGTGCGCCTGACCGGCTGCCCGCTGCGCTGCACCTATTGCGATACCGCCTACGCCTTCCATGGCGGAACCTGGTGGGACATCGACGCGATCGTGGAAGAAGTGCTGGCCCAGGGCGTCCACCACGTCTGCGTGACCGGTGGCGAGCCGCTGGCGCAGAAGCGCTGCCTGGTGCTGCTGGAGAAGCTCTGCGACGCCGGCCTGGACGTCTCGCTGGAGACCTCCGGTGCGCTGGATGTCAGCGGCGTGGATCCGCGCGTCTCGCGGGTGGTCGACCTGAAGACGCCCGGCTCCGGCGAGATGGCCCGCAACCGCCTGGAGAACCTGCCGCTGCTGACCAGGCGCGACCAGATCAAGTTCGTCCTGTGCAGCCGTGAGGATTACGAATGGGCCCGCGGCATGGTCCGCGAGCACCGGCTCAACGAGCGCAGCATGGTGCTGTTCTCGCCGAGCAAGAGCGAGGTCAGCCCGCGCGAACTGGCCGACTGGATCGTCGCCGACCGCCTGCCGGTCCGCTTCCAGATGCAATTGCACAAGCTGCTCTGGGACGACGAGCCCGGAAGGTAACTCCGTCTCGACGTACCCTGATGTACCCGGCGCGGGACAGCGTGCTGGTTCCCCGCAAACCACCGGAAACACCCCATGAAAAAAGCAGTCGTCCTCCTGTCCGGCGGCATGGACTCCGCCGCCGTCGTCGCCATGGCCCGCGAACAGGGCTTCGCCGTCCACGCCCTCAGCGTGCGCTACGGCCAGCGCCACACCTCCGAGCTCGATGCCGCCGCCGCGGTCGCCAGCGCGCTGGGCGTGGTCGCCCACAAGACCGTCACCATCGATCTGCGCAGCATCGGCGGTTCCGCGCTGACCGACGACATCGACGTCCCCGAAGCGGGCGGCGAGGGCATCCCGGTCACCTACGTGCCGGCACGCAACACCATCATGCTGTCCGTCGCGCTGGGCTGGGCCGAAGTGCTGGGCGCCAATGACATCTTCTGCGGCGTCAATGCGGTGGATTACTCCGGTTACCCGGATTGCCGCCCCGAATTCATCGAGGCGTTCCAGGCGCTGGCCAACCTGGCCACCAAGGCGGGCGTGGAAGGCGCCGGCATCCAGGTCCACGCCCCGCTGCAGTTCCTGAGCAAGGCCGACATCGTGCGTGAAGGCGTCCGCCTGGGCGTGGATTTCGGCTTGACCGTGTCCTGCTACAACGCCGACGACCAGGGCCGCGCCTGTGGTCACTGCGACGCCTGCCGCCTGCGTGCGCAGGGTTTCACGGAGGCCGGCGTGCCGGACCCGACCCACTACGCGTGATGCCGGACGGGTACGCATGAGCGCCAAGATGCGTTAGAATGCGCACCCCCGGCGTCACGTCGGGGATGCAATGGGCCGTTAGCTCAGTTGGTAGAGCAGAAGACTTTTAATCTTTTGGTCGATGGTTCGAATCCATCACGGCCCACCAATTGCATCAAAGACTTAAAGGGCGCTCTAGGCGCCCTTCTTGTTGCCTCCTGAAAACACTCCTGAAAACGCATGCGATCGTGATGGTTCCACGCCGACGGTCCTGACTCGGCCATCGGTAGTGCCGATCATGTGGGGGTAGGGATATCCCTACAGCTTGTCAAGAGCATAGGCCGTATCCTCAAGTGCTAAAAAGACAGGGGGATCTATGGGGCTGAAAAACATCTTGGACGGCCTTGAGCGCGCACCTTGGCGCGCCGTCGCCAAACATATTTTTGCTCGAGCCGACTACGACACATCTCAGGGCTACGAGAAGACAGTCAGTGCAATCTTGAAGCAGAAGATTGATGTCGTTAAGGTTGAGGCGCTAGAAAAGGCTCTAATTGAGCATCTCGTCGCAGGTGAGAAATATATTCAGATTATTAAGCTACATCCAGGTGAAAGAAAAAATGTTGAAGCCTGGATACGTGGCAAACGTCGACACAAAAACGTGCTCACCGAAGCATTTCCTGGCGTTGGAACTGAAGCGGAAATCACGCCGTTCCGCCATCAAGAACCTACATCTGCCGGATATGTTGAGTTGGAGAGCGGTATTGGAGCTTTGTATACAGCTGCAAGAGGTTACGTTAAATCAGTGCCAGTTCCGGCCAGCGATCTAAAGCCTGCAGCTGCAGCAGGATTTGAGCGAATTGTCGGATTTAAGAATGTTGTCATTCAAGCCTATGATGCGGTGTGGCTGCCCAATGTTGGCGATTACATTGTGCTGGCAGTTGATTTTCCATCCGAGGGTCCAAGGCAGAATTTCCCTAAAGATGGTGCCGCGTTTTTGACTGCAACTGTAAGACAGATGTTGGCGAGGCCAGTGCAGAAGGCGAACTTCTGGCACGCTATTGAGGGTCTGTATCAGGCGGTGGATGGCAAGTTGGTGGATTACGGGTTTTCCGCCGGAGGGCAGTCTGTAAATCATCATCGAGCTAGGCGCCGCACATCGCTATGCCTTAGAAAGGCGATCTATGACGCCGCAGGCGCAGCTGCTGTCAAAGCTTCAGGCAAATCGCTAGAGCTCTTCAAGGTGGCTATGCAGTGGTCAGTCAAGCATCCCGACGGGATCTTCACGGACCCGGAAGCGCTAATTCCAGGGGTTGCAAAAGACCTTAATAAAGGAGTTGCGGTAATCGATCATTGCATCGTGCGTGACTGTCTCACGACTCGAGACTTGGCTTTGCTAGTGTCTAAGCTTCAACCGCACATTAAGAACTGGATATGACAAAAGCTGACGACACTCAGAAATTTGTCGCGGATATTTCCGATGATGAATTGCGGGCCGTTGTCAGTCGATTGGTGGCAAAGCTACAGGCTCATCTTGGTGATCAGGATGAAATGTGGACTTTTAGCAGCCTGTCCAAGCTGGTTGGAATAGAGCCGGATGATCCAATGCTGGTTGCAGCACTTCGCATACTGGCGACAGGGGATCGGGGTCGCATGTTAGATATGCATTTTCTCTTCTTTGATCCAAATGATGATGAGTCAGATGGGGAGAAGATTGAAGACAAGGATGTGGCGGCAGCATATGAGCATGGCTACTTGGTCGATCCCCGGAGAGGCATTGAGATTCACGACTTTGAAGACGCAATAGTGCCGTACTTCACCGTGCATGGAGCGCCCAATCATGGGTGATCCAACAGTGAGTCAATTGCGGCAGCGAGCAGCTGCAACGCCGGCCAGCGCCCTCAGCTTTCAGATTCTAATGTGGGATTTTGATGTGCCCCAGTATGCTGCGTGGGTTGATCTAGTCGAGGGGGCGATGATCTATCAGATCAATAAGGTTGCTGAGAAGAGGCACTATCTGAAGGATTTGGGTGAAGATGCCATCACAACCGTAGTAGAGCTCGCTCTTGATAATCTTGGCTTGAATTGCAGTGCGAAGGTTGTCAATGGAAATGTAGACATGGTTATCGAGTGGCGAGGCTTTAAGTGGCTCGGGGAAGCGAAGATAGCCGGTGATCTGCAAAAGATTTTTCACGGATATCAGCAGTTAACATCACGGTATGCTACAGGGCAGCCTGGCCAAACCGCTGGTGGATTGCTCTTGTACTGCATGCATGATCGGGCAAGCGTGATTATGGAGAGTTGGAAGGCGGCATTAGGTCATGAAATTCCTGGCGCTAATATCCAAGACGGCCCGGTGCCACTGTCGTTTAGATCTGACGATGATAGGAACGGTTCAGGGCAGCTAATCGGTGTTGTTCACCTTGCATTTCCGCTGTATCACGTTCCGGAGGAAGGTACGTGGACTTTGTCTAAAGAGGCAATTAGCGTCGGCCGAACGGCACGGAAGGCTGCCAGGAAGAGCATTGCGAAATCGAGTTTGGCGGCGAACGATGAGGGCAAAGTAGTTGAGTGACCCACGTTATTTCGGTCAGCGAGACTTTGCGTCGTTCGATTTAGTAGACGCTATGCGGCCAGGTAGAACTGCAGAATCGACCAAAGGAATTTCATGGTCATAACGTTGCCTCATTCGCTCCGATTTGTGACCTCCCGAGGCTTTATCTTTACTGTCGGTGATGCCGCGGTGCTTGATGCCATGGAGGGTGAAGTGCTCGCTCTCCTGCAGCAGGGAAACACCGTCTGCATCTGGCTTCATCGCTAGGGCCATTAGCCGCTGCCAGGCTGTGTCAAGCGCTGACTTTGACAATGGCGTGCCACGCTGACTGACCACCAGGTAGCGCAGTTCCGGTCGAAGCTGCGCGGGCCTGTCGTGCCGCTTCTCGGCGTCCTTGCGAAGTTTGACCAACGCGTCCCATGCGTCACGCAGCTCCGGTGTCCAGCGCGTCACGTTGTCCCGGCTCCCCTTCCGGCGGTTACTCAGCACACCGTCATCGGTGGCGTTGGCGTCGGTTAGGGTCACAGCTTCAATGCCGCGCAGGCGGCATGCGTAGGCAATGATCATCAGGTGGCCCAGGTAGGGGGCGACGCTCCCCTCGGTGTGCGCCTTGCGTTCTCCCCGGGCGACCGCGAAGTGCGCCACCTTGCTGAATGTTTCGGGCGTGGGCATTTTGAACTGGCCGCGTTCCTTGACCTGCGCGGCCCCGCTGGCGGGGTTGTTCTGGCACGCCCCGTGCTGCACGCCCCAAGCGAACACACGGCTCAGGTATCGCAGGAGGTGGTTCGCCTTCGATGGCATGCCGCGCACTTCGCCCCGACCCTTGGCGATCACCTCAACAATGCGCTGAATCGCTGGCACCGACAGCCTCGAGACGGCCAGCTTGTCGAGTGTCAGGCCAAGCCCGGTTTTGTATGTTTGCACTACCTGTCGCTGGTGCTCGTAGCCCTTTCTTGTGCCGGCAGACAGCTCAGCAAACTTGGTGCTCTCGTGGAACCGGTCCATTACGTAGCCCACGGTTCCGCGCGCGGCCGTGCCCGCGCGGGCTTCCACAATCGCGTGCAGGTCGGACAGGAGCGCCTTTGAACTGGCCACGGTCACAGCCTTGCGAGGAAAATCGAGCACGTACCACCGTCCGTTGCCGGAGGAATCCCAGTAGACCCCTTTCGGAATCCTGGGTTGGTCGATGTGGGCAGGGATGGTGGGGTTGTGCTTGCGTGGGCGTGGCATTACGCGATGTCCTCGGGTGAATACTGCGCTTCGACGGCACTAGGCTTCTTCAAGCCCAAGGCGACGTTGAGGGCCTGGTGTGTGGTCCAGATTCCGCCGCAGCCGTCATACCGATAGGCTATACCTTCCCGATCCGCCCATGCTTCTACGGTGGCGCGGCGGGGGTTCTTGCCGGGTTGGCACATCTTCTGCAGATCGCGGAACGTGTAAATCTCCGATAGTTTCTCAGCGGCGCCCATGCAACCCCCCAGCGCCATGGGATAGAACGCAGCCATCTGCCACGGGTTCAATCGCCGCCCGCACGGCGCAAAGATCACAATTCATCGGGTACCTCTATCAACTCTTGAGACGGCGATCCGTACGATCGCCGCGATGAAAAATCAGTTCGCCAGATTCACCCACGCGGAGCTGCGCGCTTCCGCGCTGGGGTATGCCGCTGGGCTTCGGGAGCAGGCGGAAATCCACGACCTCATAGCCGGGAACCGCGCCACTGCGCGCCAACGGCGCCGCGTGTCGCCGGCTCCGGGGAAGGACCGAAGCATGGCCGACCTCTTCGAAGCGCTCGCGGACCACGTGCACCACGGCGGCAATGCCGCAGACGGCGGCGAGCGAGCGCTGCAGCACCCAGGCGCCACACTGTTGTCGGTCTTCGGCCCGAAGCTGGCGGATCACATCCGCAACGGCCGGCACTTGGTGGTGCTGGAAGCCGCGAACATCACCCTGCGCAGCCGCGCGGATGATTGGCTGAGCGCTGTCGATGGCGGAATGTGCAGGCACGCTCGCGCGCTGACCAGCAACAGTGGGCTTGCCGACGTGCTGGCGGAACTGGAAGAAATACGCTGTCGATAGGCCGCTCAGGGCTCTGCTGTAGGCAAGAGCGAGGGTCATACCTTCCAGCCCTCATGCGCGGCTGCCAGTGCGTGTAGTTGCCGCTCGTCCATGCTCAATGCCTTGGCGAGGGCCGAGACCTGCCATGGCTGCAGGGCCCGTTTCCCCCTGGCCTTCGATAGTCGCTGCCGCAGCGAATCAGGACGCATTCCAACTACAGGCGCCAAGGCTGTGAGTGGCACGCCGATGTCCCACGCTCGAAGCTTGATTGCGCCAGCTAGCGTTTTCGGATCGTAGCCGTGCTGACGCATCACACGTCCTCCCGCAGCCTGGTGCGCAGGTCACGCGGCGGCTTGACGTTGGCCAGGGTGACGGGCTCGGCGCTGGCGGCCAGCTCGGAGATGAAGGCTGGCCACAATTCTTCCCAGAAGCCGATGGATTGCGGGTTCGTGACCCGGCCCATAGGACCATGGCCGTCACACAGATAGGCGTACAGCCATTCGGTGTTGGAGACCAATTCGCGGAACTCGAATTCGTCAGCGGGACGGTGAGCGGCGAGGTCATCCCACCGCTCGCGAGCCTGTTCGCTGTTGAGGTCGCCTGCCTGGCGCTTGCTCAGGATCACTGCCCGCGCCTCGGCCATGGCTACCTCGGCGTCGAAGACGTGAGCATCAGCGCCCCACAGCTTGTTCAGGGCATATCCCCGGTCAATCTTTGCCAGAAAGCGCGCGGCGGGACGGCCCATGCTTCCCCAGTAGTGGCCCACGGTGCCAAAACTGGTGTTGCAGGTCAGCTCGCACCAGTGGTTCTGGCGGTCTCCCTCGCCACTGACACCTTCGCGTAGGAAGAAGCTGCCCCATTCGCCGTTGACGTTCAGCCGGATGCAGCGGACCTGCTGTTCGATATCAGCCATTGGTCACCCCACGGATAGCCCGCACAGTTGACTCGCGCATCTTGTGGCCGCAGTCCATGCACTCGAAAAGCGAGACGCCGGACCCGCCACTTCCCCGGACTCCTTCCCCGGCTTCAGGTTCATCGTCCGCCGTCCATCCGCATGCGGCCATTCCATGCACGGTGGTCAGGCTGAAGAAGTATCCGGAAGTGCCCTTGCACTTCGGGCAGCATTGTTTGTGATCAGCCATTGCCCACCCCCGGCGCTGCATCGCGCTGGCCGTCGATCGCTGCGTCCAGCTCTTCTGGCGTGTGCCCGGATACGAACGCCAAGTCGCCATCGTCATCTGCTTCTTCCACCGACACGGTGACGCCGCTCTGTTCGCGCACCCAGCGCCACCGGGCGGCGTCCTGCTGCTGCCCCAGGTCGATGCCCTGTGCGGCCGGTCCCAGGAACAGGTCCGCGCCGTCCGGGATTTTTGTTCCGTAGATGGTTTCGGGGTAGAACCAAACCTCCGGGCTGGTGTGGCCGCCGTTCTGACGCACCTGAGCCACCGGCGGGCGGGCGGCGAGGGCGGCTTGCCGAGCGGCTTGCCATGCTTCCCACCGAACCTGCTGTTCGGCTGGGCCATATTTCTCCGCATACACGCCGTTGTGCATGTCGCGTGTCGGAGCGCCAGTTTGCCAGCGGGTCTTGAACTTCTCGCAATGCCATGCTTCAAACTGGACCCGCGCATCCCCGTGCACCTCAACATCCTTTCGCCGACCAGTTGCGGCGAGGTGCTGGGCCAGTGCGCAGGCGAAGTCCGCAGCCAGGCGCGTGCTGATGTAGTGGGCGAAATCGTGCCGGCGCAGCTCAGTGGCGAAGAATTCGGCGATGAAACGGCGACCGCCCTCACTGGTCGCCAGGTGTGACGGCGCTTGCTGCCCGGCGACTTGCTGCGTGCCAGTTACGGGGAGTGCAACGGTGGCGGCCTGCCCGGCGAACATGCCGACCAGGCCCCGCCAGAACACGGCGAAGCGCTCGCCGTACACGTCGCGCACTTCGTCGAAATCGAAGCCGATGATGTACTCGGCGACGTGCGGCGCGACAGCGGCCGGGGAGAGCGGGATCAGTACGAAGCCGAGCGACTCGTGTTGCAGTTTGATCGCCGGCAACGCCCCGTGGGCCGGGCAGGCCGATCGCAGCGAGCCATCGCCCGACGGGCAGGTGCAGGTAGGTGCGGGGGTCTTTTCAACGTCCATGCTGTTCTCCTTTCAGGGCGGCCGCGAGCGCGTCTACGCGGGCCTGCCAGTGGTTGATCGTTCGATCGCTGCTGCTGCGCAGCGTCTTGTGGTGGCCGAGAGCGGCCGCGGCGTGCACCAGGTCGGCAACCAGCCGGGTGCGTTCATCCGGGTGGAGGTGCTCGGCGCGTAGGTCGCGCACTTCGGTCTGCAGTTGTGCTGCCCGGGCCTCCGCGCTTCTGAGCCAGCCGCGGATCGTGTCTTTGGTGGGCTGCTTCATCCGCCGTGGCGGCCGCTCAGTCACCGCGTCGAGCACGAGGTGCTCATTCATGCCGATGCCGCCTGCAGCGCGCGCCGCGCCGCGTCCAGCGCCGCACGCGGGTCGTCCTCAACTACCTCGGAGACGGTGCGCCGCTCGGGTGCCGCGCAGTGGAAGTTGGTTACGCTCCAGCCGATGTCGGCGTCTTCGCCGCCCGCCACCGGCAGGGCCACGGGTTCAAGCGCCCAGCAGTGCTGCTGAAGCGCGCTGAGCCGCGCGCTGTCCGCGCGGAGGGCCAGCTGCTCTGCACGCCGCGCGGCCAGGCCGCCGGAACTATGCACGCAGTCGTCCAGCACTACCGCAATGAAAGCCGCGGCCAGCTTCCAGCCGGCCTCGCTTGTGCCGAGCGGCTGCTCGTTGGCGTCGAACTCGTTCAAGCCAAACCATTCTGTTGGACCCGGAATAGAATCTAAGCCCACACAACCGGAGCAAAGCGAATGTCGGACACCCAAGCCAACCATGAGAGGCGGCTTATTGAATTGGAGAAGGAGGTCAGAGACCTCAAATCGGTCCTGGGGGTGGTGAACGGCCACGTTCTCGACATAGAGAAACGCAGTAAGGCAAATTTCCTGTACCTCGTGAACGCAAACACGACGCTTACCGCTGCCGAAACAGCGCTTTCGGCCGTCGCCGATGCTCTTCTTGCGGAAGCCAGCGAAGAAACGCTGCAGAAAGTTGCCGAATCTCTCAAGCGTAGCTATGAGCAGTACAAGGGACAAGGCAGTCCGTTTGTGGAGCGGTACCAAGCGGTGTCCCAAGGCCTCGTCCCGGGAATCAATCTCTCCGGAGACACTGCATAGTCCGTTTGGCACCTCGCCCAGATCAGGTCGTACGCAAGCGCAATTCGGGGATGCCATGTCAGGCCACCTTCGAGAATTTGAAGGTGGCGGCCAGCAGGTCATACAGCTGCCCCAGCTCGCCCGACTGCAAGGCAAAGCGCGCATCCAGTTCTGCACGGCGACCGCCATCGTCGGTGTCTTCCAGCTGGTCCAGCGCGCCATCCATAAAGCGCAGCTTCCGCACGACCAGGTCGTCGCCGAGGACGAACGAAAGGTGGTCGTTGAGCACCAGCGCCAGCCGGGTAACCAGTTTTCCCGACTTCAGGTGCAGATCGACCTCTTCGCAACGCAGTTCCTGATGCTGGCACTTCACGATTGCGCCGCCCTCGGCCACGTCGCGCAGCTCGCACTCTTCGCCCAGGCTCAGACCGTCCGGCAGCTCCCCACCGGCAATCCAACCGGTGAGGATCGCCATGGGGGATACCTCGGGGTTCACGTGCAGGGCAGGGAAGCTGCCGACCGCGCTGCGCAGCTGGCTGATCATGTTCTCGCCCGTCTTGCGGCTGCTGGTGTCGACGAAAACGATGCCGCGCTGGTGATCGAGGATCAGGTCGGTGCGAGAGGTGCGGACAAAGGCGCGGGGGAGCAGCTCATGGAACAGGTCGTCCTTGAGGCGTTTGCGCTCACGACCACCGGGCTTGCGGCCTTCCTTCTCTTCGATTTCCTCCAGCTTGTGCGCCAGCAAGTTGTTGACCACCACGCCGGGCAGAATCTTCTCTTCTGCACCCACTGCCAGCCACATGGCATCGCCGATGCTGTGCGACAGCAGTTCCTTCTCTTCGCGGCCGAAGGGGGAAATGAAGCCGGCCGACACCATTTCCAGCGGACCAACCGGCTTCAGCGCTGAGTGCTTGAGGCCATCCTGCCAATCGAACATCGGCAGCTGGGGATAGCTGAACATCGTCAAGTTGCGGAAGAACATGGCTCAGGGCTCTCGAAGGACGCTGAAGATCAGCGGGTGGTCGACATGCAGATGGGACAGGCGGGGCTTTGCGCCGCGCTTCCACGCAGACTGGAAGCACTCGCCCAGCTGGATGCGCAGGCCGCGCATCGCGCCTGGGTGCGCCAAGACGGCGAGGTAGTAGCGTTCAAGGCGCTGGTCGGCGGTGATTGGGGCGGTGTCCGGCAGCAGCACTGCGTCGAGCCCGCGGCCCAGGAGGCGAAGGTTGCTGCTCATCCACGCACCAGCCGTTCGCGCCGCGGCAGGACCTTCTCGGATTCCTCAACCAGCGCGCGGGCGACGTCCGCCGGCGCATGCCACACCCGATAGGGGTGATAGGTCGGCTTCTTCGCGCGCTGCATCGCGGCCACTTGGTCGGGGGTAGGGTCGGGGACGGGGCGGCTCATGGCGTTGCCCTGTTGTGGACGATCCACAGAAGATCGGAGAACTCCCGCGGCGGGTTCGGCATGGCACGCACTGCAGCGTGCGCTGCGTCGATCACCTGGTCGTGCGAGCGGCCGCAGGCGCTTCGCTCGCTTGTTGAATCACGTAACAGGTTGAGCAGGTGCTCCTTGCCGCTGGCACCAAGGCTCTCGACCAGTTCCTCAAGGTCGATGTCGACCTCAACGTTCATGCTTACCTGGTGCACGCGTCACCTCCGAGGTGCTGCACGAAGCGGTAACCGATGCCCCGGACAGTCTTGATCGTGCTCACCACGCCTGCCGCAGCCAGCTTGTCGCGGGCGCGGGAAATCAGGACCTCGACCACGTTGGATGCGGGTTCGCTGCTGCGTCCGGCATAGAGGGCGGTGTGCAGGGCTTCGCGGGTCACCACGACGCCAGCCGTGTTCACCAGCACGCCCACCAGCACCAGTTCGCCGGCTGTGAGGGGGATCAGCTTTCCGTCGACGATCAGCGCGCGCCCATCCGGCTTCACCGTCAGCCCGGGGTCGGTGGAAACGGTGGCCTCGGTCACGGGCGCACCTCGACGAAGGCCAGGCCATAGATGACGCACTGCGCCCGGGCCGCCACGGGGGAGGTGGCTTCCGCCGACAGGGGGACGACGGTATTGGCCCGGGCACAGGCGTCGGGGGAAACGGCGTAGGAGTCGCTGGACACTGCATCCACCGCGTCCAGGGCGAGCTGCCACCGGGCGGGTTCGAAGTCTGTCGTGAGGGCGACGCCGACACCGGCGGCGCAGTCCGGGACGCGCCCTTCCAAGGTGAAGCCGTTGAGGGTGGCCTGGGCAACCGTGGCGCGCAGGCCCCAGTCGTTTTCCTGGGCGAGTTCGTACACCGAGAGAGCGGCGCAGATTCGCGGGCTGGTGACGACCAGGTTGGTGGGGCGATGAGAGGCAGCCCCGACCGGCGCCGGCGCTTCCTGTCCAAGGTTCGGGGCGGAGGCCAAGAGCAGCACTGCTGCGAGGCCGAGGAACTTCGGGAAGAACATGATTTGCCCTCCTGGATACGCCGGCCTTCGTTGGAGGCCGCTACGCTCTTGGCGAGGCAAATGAAAGCACGCTTACATTCATAATGCAAGCACGCTTATACAGCGCGCTTCTATCCTTAACGGACAGGCTGAATGACCGTGGCGGTCAAGCCATGAGGATTTCCAAGGCCAGACACCGGCACAGGGATAGGAAGCAGCGAGAGATGGAACCGGCAATCGGCTTTATGTTGTTCTTGGCGGGAACGGTGTTGGTCACCGTCATTGCCGCAGTGCGCAAGCTGCCTTGGGTGCTCTTCCTGATCGGTTGCCCGATTATCGGATTCGTTGCAGCCATCCTGGTCTCGCTGGCGTCGGGGGGGAACGGCGTGGCCATGGCCCTGGCAGGATTCGCTTCCCTTGCCGCAATGCTGGTCGCGGCGCTGGCGATGAAGAGCCGCGCGCAGAAGCTGGCCGACGGTGATGCCGTCGTGGGATACAAGAAGTGTCCGTTCTGTGCGGAGCAGGTGCGCGCTGAAGCGGTGAAGTGCCGGTACTGCGCGGCCGACTTGCCGGCATAGGCATCGCCGGCATTGCGCCGGCGAGCTTTTCCCGTCCTATGGACGAACGGGTAGGAAGAGCTAGACCTCTTCTGCGCTGCGCATCAGCGCCAGGCCCAGGACACGCCCGCCGATGTGTAACTGATCGGCCTCGTTCGGTGGCACAACCTCGCTCAAATACCGCTTATTCGTGCTGATTACGTGTAGCCCATCACGCAGCACCTGCAGGCGCTTGACGTAGGTCTGGCCGTGCAAATTGATCAGGTAGAGGCCGTCGCCGTCGAAGTAAGGGCGCGCGGTGTCCACGAACAGCAGGTCACCGTTCTTGATGTCCGGATACATCGAGTCGCCGCGCACAGTGACCAGGCGCACGCGATCGCCTTCCGGCACGAAGCCGATCTGCTGCCGCAATTGCCACTCGGCAACATCAATCTCACGCACTACTTCAGGAAAGTCCTGATTCACCGCCCCATACCCTCCTGACGCTTCGCCTTCCATAACTCTGAGGCGAACGTACCCGGTGGGTGTCTCACTGGACGATCCAGTGGCGACTGATGAACCGCCATCGCGCTCAGGTGCAGTACCGTCGATCAGCCACTCGATGCGAAAAGGTCGATACACACGCGCCAACTTGACGGCGGTTTCGCCGCTGAGAGACTTCGTGCGCCCGTCCTCGAGCTGGTACAGCGCAGAGGGAGTGATGCCTGCCCGGCGCGCGGCTTCGGCAGGCTCTTCGAAGCCAGACGCGATGCGCGCGTGCTTCAGGCGGGAGGCGAGGGTGGTAGGCATAGTGTTAGCGAGCTTATGTGGTCGACGTAGAAGCGTGCTTGCACAGCAAGAGTTAGCGCGCTTATACTGGGGCCATGAACATGCCCCGTATCAGCAAAGCCGACGCCATTGCCGCCTACGGCGGTAACGGTGCAGCCCTCGCCCGTGCACTGGGGATCACCCCGTCCGCGGTTTATCAATGGCCGGACGGGCCGATCGTCGACGAATGGGCGCTGAAACTGCGCTTCGTCCTCAAACCCGACTACTTCGCCAAGCGCGCGGCCGACTTAGACCCCGACGCCGACCGGATTGTCCCGGTCGAGACCTGCTGATATGCGCCTTTCACTGCTCGTCCAGCAATTGCCGATAGGCAGCCTCGTTGGCGTAAGCCAGGAGTGCCTGTGTATCGACATTTCTGCCGGAAGCATGGCACCAGGCGACGAGCTCGACCGAGGTCACCTTTGCTTTGATGGCCCGAATTCCCTGGTTTTTGAAGCGTTCGACGCCCTGCTCGGCGTCCGCTTCCCAGTCCTCAAACGTGTTGTGCCAGTGGCGATCGCGGAGGACTAATCGAAATGCCTCGTAGTCGCTCTCTTCAAACCACGCCATTGCTAAGGCCTGTACTTCTTGACTCATTGGTGCTCTCCGGTTGGTGAATCCGTGACTTCGCAATCCCAGATTACCACCGGGGAGCACCCCCTCTTTTCGCGGCCGCCTTCGCCGAGAGGCATTACGAGGCGGCCAGCCCGAGCCGGCCACACGGCCAGCGCGCGGTGTCGCATCACTGCCTTGAGTTCCTCTGACATCCCAGTCACCTGTCGTCCTATCCATGGCCGACACCTTGCATCGCCTCCCGAGGTGCGTAAATGAAGCCGGAACCTCAGTTCCAAGAACCGCGGTCGTCCGTGGTGTTCCGATACACCACCGAGAGCATCCGAAACAGCCATCACACCGACGCCAGCTTCGCCCAGGCGGTGGCAGATCAGTACATGGCCACCGTTGCCCCGAATGAGCGCGTTATCGCGTTCCACGCGGGCACGTGCGCCGACTCCATCGAGAAGGCCCAGAAGGCGAACGCGCAGCTGATCGCGCGGTTCCGCGCCGGCACGGTGAAACTGCCTGTCGACCTGGAGGAAGCATGGATTCAGGCGCTGCCGCAGCCCTGGAGCGACGACTGCGCGCGCGAGCTTGCCCAGCGGTATGGCTTCTTGGGCGCGCGCGCACCTCAGATGGACACGCAAGCCGGCGTGCTTGGCGTTGCCCGCATGTCGGTGGAGTTTGGCCACACGCTCCAAGCGCTTTCCAACGTCCTCGAGGACGGGAGGGTGTGCCCGCAGGACATCCCCGAGCTGCGCAAGGCGAGGCGTGAACTGGCCGATCTTCTGGCCGAGGTGCAGACCATGGCCTGCTACGTCGACGGCCACCTGCAGCAGATGCAGCCGATGCGGGTTGTCTCCGGGAGCACACGATGAGCGCACACGCGATAGAGCAGACGCTTCAGGTCATGCGCGCGCTGGAGCGAGACGGAATCGCATTGAGCGAAGCTCGCAACGTGCTTCAGGCGCTGCCCTATGCCGATGTCGTGATCTGGGCGAGGTCGCACACCGGCCCCATCAGTGTCGAAGCCCTGCGCAAGCGCTTTCCGGTGTCCAAGGCGACCGGCTACCGCTGGTATCGAATGCTGGTGGCCGAGCAGCAGGAAGCTGCGCCCAGGCTGGGCGATCGCCCGCTGCAGTTCGATTCGCCGGCCGTTGGCCCTGCGAGGGCAGGGGACGTGGCGGGAGGCGTTGAGCAGTGAGCCTGATGTCTTCTTTGGGGACGCGCCTCACCGATGCGCGCCCTGCGTCGTTCAGTGAGAGCGACGTGGTCGGTGTCGCCGCGGCGCCGCCGCGCGCGCACCGCCCACAGCACGCGCTGGTCGGGTATACGCAGACGAGGATCGTGATGATCTTCACCCGGTGGGCGGTGGAGCTGGATCAGTTCCCGTCCGTTGAACAGATCATCAGCCGCTTCCGGGTGAGCCGTGCTACGGCCTTTCGCTGGCGCAGCGCGCTCGCCGAAACGTATGGGCTGGACCTGGGGGAAATGTCGAATGGGCCGCCTGCATGAGCGTTGAGGCCATCACCTGGGCGCTCAAGCAGCCCATCAAGCAGTCATCCACGAAGTTTGTGCTGGTGGTGTTGGCCAACTGTGCCAGCGGTGACACCTGGCAGGCATACCCATCGGCCGGCTACCTCGCAGACGCGACCGGGCAGGACCGCAAGACAGTGCTGACCAACCTTGCCCGTCTGCGCGAATGCGGATTGATCGAGGACACCGGCAAGCGCATGGGCGACACGAAGCAGGTCATCGTGTATCGCCTTCGAGGGCCGGATTTGATTCAAGCAGTACCGCAAACGGGACAGTTCCAAAACCGGGACAGTTCCGAAAACGGAACAGTTCCGAAAACGGCGGGGAACAGTACCGTTTTTCCCGCCAAACAGTACCGTTTTTCCGCGAAACAGTCCCAAAAACGGGACACGGAACCGTCAGAAACTAAAGGGAACCGTAAGGAACCGTCATCTGCGCACGAGCGCAGCGACGACGAAGCCGGGCGGCTGACACACGCCGAGGTCGAGCAGACGCTCGTCGGCTACCAGCCGATTCCCGCCGGCCTCGACCGTGAGGTGCTGGCCAGGTTCATTCGGCACCGCCGCGCCATTCGCAAGCCGGTGTCGATATCGGCATGGCTGGAGCTGCTGCCGCGGTTCAAGCAGCTGGCCAGCGAGCACCACGACCTCAACGAATCCCTGCGCCAGACGATGGCGGCTGGGCTCGCGCTACCCGTTACACCCACCACCCAGGGGGCATCCAACCATGCAGTCGATCACCACCTCTCTCCCGGCGAAAAGGTCCGAGCTTCGATCGCAAGGCGCAGCGATGCACGCGCCGCCGGCGGATCAGGGCCCCTGTTCGATGGAGCTGATTGAAGGCCTGTGGGTGGCGCTGGCCGACGTGTACGGCGGGCGCTTCACACGCGACTTCGGTGTTGACCCATCGAAGGGCGCCGGCACCACATGGGCTCGCGGCCTCGCCGGGTTGAACCAGGAGCAGATCGTTGCCGGCATCGAGGCATGCGTTGCCGGTGCTGATGGCTGGCCGCCGTCGCTGCCGACGTTCCGCGCGCGCTGCCTGGGCATCCCGTCGCTGGCACAGGTAAAGCTCGAGCTGCGGTTGAACGGCGAGCGTAGCGGATTCACCGTGCTGGTCTGGCAGTACATCGACACCCACCGCCTGGAGACGAGCAGCGCCGAGCAGGGCGATCACCTGCTGCGCGAAACCTACGAGTTCGTGCGTCAGGGCGTGATGGCTGGCCAGCTGACCGTGCCGCCTCCTGCGTTGAGGCTGGCGGCCGAGAAGACCGACCCGCTGCCGCCGAAGGAAAAGCTGGCAAAGCCGGAGACCGTCGCCGAAGCCGCCAGCGCAATCGACGCAATGTTCGGTCGCCACCGTCCTGCCGCGTCCGATACCGACAGCAGGCCGGCCACCGGCAAGATGGCCGCCGCAGGGAGCGACGCATGATCACGCCCGACGCGCTCCGCCAGTACCACCGCGCCTTGGCACGCTACTGCCTCGCTGTTGCCGGCGAATGCACGGCGCCGGAGCTGCTGGAGCAGATGGGTATGGTGGCGCTCGATGCCGGTCATCCGCGCGAGGCCTTGATCGCATCCACAGCGGCCGTCGCCGGGCTCCTGCGCGAACTGGATGGTCTGGGCCACGTCGAACGGCGGAACAATAAGCACAGCCCTCGGGACGGCCGTGGTGTACCGGTGTGGGCAGCGCGCGGCGAGCTCGTGGTGGTAGTGCCCCGGTCGCCGGCCGCGCAGCTCGCCACCAGCGGCACGACCGATCAGGCCGCGCTGTCACCGTTCAAGACGCTATCCCTGGACCAGCGCCTGGCTTTCATGCAGATCGAGCTGGAAACTTGGATCAGCGAGCGAGAGCGCGAGCACGCTGCGGCGATGGAGAAGGCGCGCCAAGAGTGGGACGCGCTCCGGGAGCGCATGAAGCGGGTGCTGCAGGTAGTGGAGCCGCGCGCATGAAGAAGGGATCGCGCGCGCTGCGCTACTCCAGCACCGCCGACATGCCCGAGGGCATGCGCAAGCTTCTGGGCAAGGCGGGAAGTGCCGCCGGCGCGGATGCGACTACGGCAGCGCGCGCCTACCGGCCTGTGGCCGGTGCCGCGGGTGATACAGGCGCTGCCGGCGGCAAGGTCGCGCGCGGCCGGCCACGCCACGTAGCAGGCGAAATGAACAAAACGGAGGCGGCCTACGGCCAAGAACTGGATCGCCGCCTGCACGCTGGTGAGATTCAGTGGTATCGGTTCGAGTCGGTGAAGCTGAAATTGGCGCGCAACACGCACCTGACCATCGACTTCTTCGTAATGACCGCCGCCGGCGAGCTGGAGGCCCACGAGGTAAAGGGCTACTGGGAGGAAGACGCTCGGGTCAAGGTGAAGGTCGCTGCGGCGATGTACCCGTTCCGATTCTTGGCAGTTCAGAAGGACAGCTGCGGCTGGAAAGTGGAGCACTTCGCATGAATCTGAATGTCGCAAAGACCGCGGTACGCCGCGACGCCGACGGGCGATTTTCCCTCAACGATCTGCACCAGGCGGCAGGCGGTCTGAAGAAGCACGGTCCCAGCTACTGGCTGGCGACGCAGTCGGCCGGTGAGCTGGTGGCGGAACTTCGATCTACCGTGATTCCGGTAGTTACCTTGGAGGGGCGCGGCGGCGGGACCTTCGTTGCCCGCGAGCTGGTGTACGCGTACGCGATGTGGATCAGCCCGGCCTTCCACCTGCAGGTCATCCGGGCGTACGACCAACTGGTGATGGCGCCGCCGGTGACCCCGCTGGCAGCACTCGCCGACCCCGCGACGTTGCGCGGCCTTCTGCTGGACTATGCGGGGCGCGTTGAGGCGCTCGAGGCGGAAGTGCTGATTCAGCAGCCCAAGGTGCATGCGCTGGAGCGGCTGGCGGACGCGGAAGGGACCTTCAACGTCACCGAGGCCGCCAAGCTGCTGCAGGTGCCACCCCGGCGCCTGTTCGACTGGATGCAACAGCACGCGTGGGTCTATCGCCGGGCAGGTGGGCGCAGCTGGCTGGCATACCAGCCGCGCATCCAGTCTGGCGTGCTCAAGCACAAGGCGACGGTGATCCGGCTCGAGGATGGAACCGAGCGGATCAGCGACCAGGTGCTGGTGACCGCAAAAGGCCTGGCACGGCTGGCCGACCTGTTGAGCCGGGACCATCTCGCATGGGGAAACCGTGATCACCTCCAGGCCATGGCCAGCAGCGGCGCGCGCTCGGTGGAGGTGGTGCGTTGAGTCGGATCGATCTTTCCGGCGTCTCAACCGACGACCTGCTGGCCGAAGTGGCGCGACGCTGTGGCACGACTCGTCGCCGGCAACCTGCTACCGGCGGTGCGCGCGGCGCGGCGAAGAAGCGGACCAAGCAGGAATGGGCCCTCGCCATGGCGGAAGAAGCACGTCAGCGCTACCACGACACCAGCGATCCGTCGGTGCGCGCGCGCGAGATTCAGGAAATCGGCAAGTTCGAAAAGCTGGCTGCGCGCTACAAGGCAAGGGGCGAATGACGGCGACGCACTGCACAGCAGCTACGGCCCCGGCACCGGTACCAAATAACAACAGCAACTTGGAGAACTCCCGATGATTCCAACCTTCGCCAGCCTGGACGAGGCATCCCATCATCTATACCTAGTCGACGAGGCCGGCCCAATCCTGTGCGTGGTCGACGGCTCGACCTGGAAGGTGTGGCGCGACGGCTCTTCGCTGCTGGTACCCGAGCCGGTGGCTGCGTGAGCGCGGTCTTCGTCACCGGCACCGCCGATGTCCCTGGCTGTGCCAACTGCGGTGGCATCGCCAAGCTGCAGGCCAACCGTGCCCGCACGCGCATCTGGATCGGCTGTACAGCATGCCCGGCCAACACCGGCTGGTTCGATGGTGACCACGCCCCACAGCGCGCGCTGTCCGCATGGGTACGGTTGCCCCCATTGGTTCCGGCACTGCCATCGACCGCGCGGCCGGCAGCGCCCGGGGTTGCGACCGCTCGCGGCAGTGTGGATGGCCGCGATGCGCTGGAGCTGCTGGCGCGCATGCTGGTGTCGGGTGGATATCGCGTCCCCACCGGGGGGCGCAGCACGCTTCCCACGTTGAGCAGCGCCGACATTGCCGCTGCTGTTGGGCTGATGCGGGACAGGGTGGCGAAGGACACCATTGTGGCGGTGGCCACCCGCGCAGACGGCGCAGCTCTGGCGAGGCTGTCGTGGCCGGTCTACCGGCGGGTTGCTCGCGCGCTGCGCCACGATCCGATGGTGACGCTCAAGCACGACGAGCCCGCTGACCGCTGGCGCGTGCGTCTTGTGATCCACGACGCAGTGCGAGACCTCGTGTGGCCGGAACGGAAGGTGTCTGCCGGGGTGGCCGCCAAGGCCGCTCGGATGCGCAAGGGTGACTACCTGCGCGTCCACCGCCTGGCCTTCAGCACCTTGCTGGAGGCTTTGGAGAAGGGGCGTGACGAGTTTACGATCCGGCTATTCTCCAACCGATAGGAGCCGGAGCAACAATGAGCGCATTTCCGATCTTGAATTGAACGCTGTCAAAGGGCGTCGCTGAGAGTGCTTCTCAAGTCCACTTGTTTTCCAGATGGTCGAGCACTACGATCCACCATGATGATGGGCGTTGAATTTTGACACGGACAAGCTAGGTAGCTAGTTACTGCGGTGCAGCTATCATTTACTTCTCAAGGAGATTTGACGCGATGCCAAGCCAAGCACGAGTTGCGTTCGACAATAATTTGAAAGACGTTGAGAATTTACTTGCTCTGCACGCGACAGTAGGCGGAGCGGGCCCAGGGCGGCGCCATGGCTTAGAAGTTCTCAATAAGTCAGCAATCGTTCTATTGACTTCTTTTTGGGAAGCCTACTGCGAAGATATTGCTGCGGAAGGGTTAGAGTTCATTGTTACAAATTCCAAAGACGCAGATTCACTTCCAAAAGAGATCAAGAAGATCATTGCTAAGAGGCTGAAATCGGACGCAAATGAACTTGCTATTTGGTCTATTTCTGACGACAAATGGCGGCAATATCTCCGTGATCACATGGCCGGACTCAAGGAAGCTAGAGATAGGAAACTCAATACTCCGAAGTGGCGCAACATCGACGAGCTATTTGAATCGGCGATTGGTCTTTCGAACGTTTCTTCAAAGTGGATTTGGTCGAAAAAGCTGACGGTGGAAAAAGCAAGAGCCAAGCTCGACGAGTTCGTGGAGCTTCGCGGCGAGATTGCTCATCGAGGCAAGGCCAAGACATCTGTCTCCAAAGTCCAAGTGCAGAATTTCTTGGCTTTCGTGAAACATGCCGCAGCCAAGACTGGCGGTGCGGTCAACCAACATGTGTTTAAAGCAACTGGTAAGAAGCTCTACTAAACGTGAGGTGGTGGGAATCATCCGCACCTGATCCGCATGCGGAAGAAATCATCCGCATGCGGAACCGCAGTTGCCGCGGGAACCAGCATCGTGTCCTAATTCATATCGTGGGCGGTCCTGCGGGTCCCGCGCAGCATGAAGGCCGCAGGTCGGCTGGACTCGGGAGGTCCACCGGCCTGCGGCCTTCGATTTTCCAGCGCACGCGCCGCCGGTTACGCGACCTTGTCGTACGCGTCCAGGTGGTGCCCGCTCTCCTGAGCCTCCCAGCCCAGCATCGCCAAGCCGACAGTCTTCGGAATGGGCCGCTCGCCGCTGCGGTAGTACGCCAGCATGCGGCGGCTGATTCCAAGCGCGTCGGCGGCGGTGTCCAAGGACAGACCGTGGTGGTGCATCCATGCAACTACCTGCTGATGCGAGTACTCGCCGGTCTGCTCGATTGCCATGGCCCGCAGGTTGTCGCTGGCCAAGGTCAGATCGTCGTCATCGGCGAAGATGACGCCTCGATTCCATTCATCAGGAGCGACGGCGCGGAAGACAACTGGGTCGGCAAGCCTCGCAAGCGAGGGATGCTTGGTGATCACCTCGCTGAGGTCGACAACGGCATCGAAGCCGTCACCGAACTGCAGGCCGAGGCGACCCGGTGCCAGGGCCGCGACGTTTCGGATCACAAATTGCGGCTGGTTCATGGGTTCAACTCCTGCCACTTGGCGTTGAGGGTTGGAATGTTCGCCCCAGCCCATGCGAGGGCTTCGGCCAGCTCGCGGGGCTTGATCGAACCGGACAGCACGGAAAGGGTATCGATCACGATCAGGGCTTCACGGCCATCGCGCATCCTTACGTGGAAGTGCGGCGGCTGGTGATCAGCGGCGTACATCGTGATGGTGCAGTTCGGTAGGCGGCTGATCGTCGGCATGGGCACAGTATAGTGCAACCATTGCACCGGTGCAACCATTGCACCTGATAGAAAGACAGGGGGCGACCCGATGCTGGCAGGCATCGGGCCGCCACCGCAGACGCGCGTATGAACCGCGTGCCATTGGCCAGGCCCTGCTGCTCTCCGGAGAGCGCGGCAAGTCTGGCCGAACGCAGTTTCATAGGCTGAGAATTGAAGACGAGAACCATGTTTCCATGGCCTGGTGGGAAGACCAGGCTTGCGGCGCACATATTGCCGCTGATCCACGCCCGACCCCATACCTGCTATGTCGAGGCCTTCGCGGGCAGCGCAGCCATCCTGTTCCAGCGCGAGCCGGCCAAGGTGGAGGTGCTCAACGACACCCACGGCGAGCTGGTGCGGCTGTACCGCGTAGTGGCCAACCACCTTGACGAGTTCGTGCGGCACTTCCGATGGTCGCTGACCAGCCGGGAGATGTTCCGGTGGGCACAGCTGCAGAACGTGGAGACACTGACCGACATCCAGCGCGCCGCGCGGTTCTACTACCTGCAGAAGCTGAGCTTCGGGGGTAGGGTGCAGGGGCAGACGCTGGGGGTAGGGCCGACATCCACAAAGCGGATAAACCTGCTTCGGCTGGAGCAAGACCTGAGTGACGCCCACCTGCGGTTGCAGGGTGTGGTGGTCGAGCAGCTGCCATGGCAGCGGTGCATCGAGAAATACGACCGGGCCGAGACCGTGTTCCTTTTGGACCCGCCGTACTGGGACACCATGGGTTACGGAAACGACTTCCCCATAGAGCAGTACCAGCAGCTGGCCGAGGTGATGGCGGGCCTGAAGGGCAGGGCGATCCTCACCATCAACGACCACCCGGCGATGCGCGCGCTGTTCGATCGCTTTCAGTGCATCAGCGTGCCCATCCGCTACACGGTTGGCGGCGGCGCCGGTGCGGCACGGACCGAACTGATCTACACCACCTGACCGGGCTACGTGCCCGGTATACCTTTTGCCCGCCTCCAGACCGGATCAACCATCGCGCCCAGCCGGCCGCGAGGCGGGCACCTATCCCGGGATCACCATGGCACGCATCACCTCCCAACACGCAGGCGGCGCAAACGTCGTCGCATTCCTGGACATGCTGGCCTGGTCCGAGGGGACCAGCACCAGCCCGGCGACGAAGGACGATGGCTACGATGTGATCGTGACCGGTTCGGATCGGAAGCCGGAAATTTTCACCGACTACTCCGTGCACCCGTTCTCGCGCGACCGCAAGTCGAAGGTGATCAACGGCAAGGGCCTGACGTCGAATGCGTCCGGGCGCTACCAGTTCATGCTGAAGGACTATGCGCACTACCGGGCGCAGCTGCAGCTCCCGGATTTCGGGCCTATTTCGCAGGACCGTTGGGCAATCCAGTTGATTCGTGAGCGCCGCGCGCTGCCCCTGATCCAAACTGGGCGAATCCCCCAGGCGATTGCCGCCGTCCGCAACATCTGGGCCAGCCTGCCCGGCGCCGGGTATGGCCAGTTTGAGCACAAGCTCGACAGCCTGCTGGCGGCATACCGCAAGGCCGGCGGGACACTGGTGTCGTGACCGAGCCCGTGAGCACCATGAAAATCGCTGTAGGGACCTTCACCGCGGCAGTTGTGGCACCTGCCACGGCTGATGCATTGCGTGAAGCTGAGCGCATCATCCTGGGCGTGCCCCAATCGGTACTGCTGGTCGCGATGGCCGGCGCCCTCATTGGTGTGTTGCTGCTGCCGGAGAAAGACGCCGAGCGGGTGGCCGCAGATGCTGGCCGGCGCCGGGGGCACCGCTTGCTGCAGACCGTGGCGCGCTGGCTGGCGCTGGGCGTGGCAGTGGTCGCCTACGCCATCGTGGCCGCATGGGTCATCGCAGTCGCAGCATCCATTTTTACGTCCCTCGCCGGGGCGCCGCAGCTTCCGCTTGCAGGTCTTTCCGGGGTCATGATTCGCCGGCTGTTGCCTGGCTACGTGCGCCTGGTGGAGAAGGCCACGGGCACCATCGGAGGTGAAAAGCCATGAGCGGCCTGATTCGATTGTCGACAGCGCTGTGGGGCCTGATCGTTGACGCGCTCACCGAGGCGGTGGTCTGGCTGCGCAAGCCTGGTAGCAAGATCAAGGTGGTGTGCGCGGTGCTGGCCTTCGGGTTCATGGTGGCCGGGCTCTCCGCGTATGAGAAGGAACAGCGGATTCAGGACCTGAGCGCGCAGGTGGTGAAGGTACGCGCGGACTGGAAAGCCGATACCGCGCGCCTGCAGTCCGATGTCGAGGAACGCGATACGCGTCTCGCCGAGGTGGCGGTGACGCTCCGGGCCGAAGCGCAGAAGCTGGAAGCCATGAAGGCCGAAAGCGCCGCTGCCCTGAACGGGTTGGCCGTCAAGATCGAGGCGGCCGAGAAGGATGCCACCACCTGGCGCGAGCGATACCAGCAGCGGCCTGACAGCTGCAAAGCCGCGCTCGAGCTGCTCGACTCGGCCTGCCCGGCTCTGAAGGGATACTGACATGCGCCTCTTCGCTATCGCTGCGGCGTCTCTGCTGGCAGGTTGCCAGTCAGCCGCCCACAAACAGAACCCACCAGCGCCCGCCGTAATCAACGTGCCTGTGGCCACCTATGTGCCCATCGACCCCGCGCTGCGGAAGCGCTGCAGCTGGGAGCGAGAGGGTAAGCCCTCCGCCGTGTTCGAGGTCAGCAACGGCCGAAAGCGCTGCCTGCTGCAATACGAGGCCCAGCTCGATGGCATCGACGGCACACAGGGCAAGCCGGTTCCGGACGGCAGGGAATGAGGTGCGATGCCACGCCCCGGGCCGGTGAGCTGGTGCTCTACACGCTGAGCCAGGACGACGCGGTCTACGTCAATGCTCGGCGTGTCGCGCCTGCCGACGTGCAGGACCAGGTGCTCGAGGCGCGCTGGCCCGTCGGCGCACAGGCGCACGTGGGTACTACCGCCCGTGATGGCATGGTGCAGCCGGCCCTCGTGGTGGGTGTGCATGCGGACGGCACGGTGAACCTGCAGGTCTTCCTCGATGGCACCGACGTGCTCTGGGCACGCGGCAAGCGCGCAGCATCGGCGGAACCAGGCGCCCATCCGGGGCGTTGGCACCGAAATGACGATATCCACAAGATATCCACAGAAACCTGAACGGGCGGGGGCCCCTGGGCGCTCCCCGGTCAACCGGGGGGAATTCGGACCCCGGTAATTGAGCGTTTTTCGGCCTCTAGGGTGCTCCACCACAGGCCAGTGATTTCCGCCGCTTTTCAGGGGAAAAGAGGGCTTTTAGCGACAGACGAGCTGCGCATCGGGTAGGACATGGCCGACATTCGAGACTTCACCCAAGGCTGGTCAGTCGCCCGCCTGGCGGACGAGTTCGGCATGGATCGGCGCACCGCAGCCAAGCGGTTGCGCGAAGCCGGCGTGCCGCCCGCAGCGAAGCGGAATGGCAACGATGTGTACCGTCTGGCTGATGCGGCGCCGGCACTGGTGCAGGTGCAGGCCGGGGCTGTCGGCGCTGACGGCGTGGTCGACCCGCGCGATCTGCCGCCGATGGAGCGCCGCGCCTTCTACCAATCGGAGAACGAGCGCCTGAAGGTCGAGACGACGACAGGCCAGCTGGTGCCGGCGGCGGAGGTCGAGGCTGATTACGCCGCGCTGGTGAAGAAGGTCGTGCAGTTCTTCGACACGCTGCCGGACGTGCTGGAGCGCAAAGCCGGGCTCAGGCCTGAGCAGGTGGTAAAGGTGCAGGACGAATGCGATCGCGTCCGTCAGTCGATGTTCGAGGCAATCACTGATGACGTACGCGACAGCGCGTGAGGTACGGCTGGGCGTAGCGGAGATGATCCGGCCACCCAGGCGCATCAATGTGAGCGAAGGCGCTAAGGCCCTGCACGTCGCCAACGCAAGCGGCGCCGCAGGTGCGTGGGACCCGACCGTGTCGCCGTACATGGTCGAGCCGTTGAACATGACCGGCAGCCGTCAGTACGAGGCGGTGGTGTTCGTGGGCCCGGCTCGATCCGGGAAGACGATATCGCTGATCGACGCACGGCTGGCGTACCTGATCACCTGCAACCCGGCCGACACCATGGTCGTGCAGATGTCCAAGGACGCGGCCGAGGACTACAGCAAGACGCGCATCGCCCGCGGCATCGCCGCCAGTCCTGAACTGCGGAAGCGGCTCAGTCCTCGCGCCCACGACGACAACATTCTGCTGAAGTTCTTTCGGTCGGGCATGTCGCTGCGAATGGGGTGGCCCTCGATATCGGTGCTGTCGGGCAAGGACATCCACGACGTCCTGATGACGGACGTGGACAACTACACCGGTGACCTGGGCATTGACGAGTGCTTCGGCCTGGCGCTGAAACGAACGCAGACGTTTATGTCGGCCGGCATGGTGGTCGCTGAGTCCAGCCCGGCTACGGATTACACCGACGGGGCTTGGAAGCCGGCGCACGCTCACCAGGGCCCGCCCGCGGCCGGTATCGCCGCCTTGTACGCACGCGGCGACCGGCGCCGATGGTACTGGCCGTGCCCGGAATGCGGTGAGCGATTCATCGCCACGCCGGGGTACGAGGGCTTCGCGCTGCCGCCGATGGAAGAGCTGCTCGAGCGGGTACAGGTCGACGACATCCAGCAGATGGCGCGCCGGTACTCGCTGCTGCACTGCCCGCGGTGCGGTGTTGGTCTGGAACATCGCTGGAAAGACGATATGAACCAGGCCGGCGTGTGGGCAGCCGAAGGCCAGATCGTCTACCCAGACGGCACAGTGGTAGGAGAGGCGCTGGATACACGCATCGCGAGCTACTGGCTTGGAGGTGTGGCGGCTGCCTACCAGTCGTGGGAATCGCTGATAGAGCGCTACCTGCAGGCGTTGCGCACGTTCGCGACGACAGGCGAGGAGCGCCCGCTCAAGACCACGCACAACGTCGATGGTGCAATCAACTACGTCCCGATGGCGGCGCGCTCTTCCAGCGATCCCAACGAGATGAGCGATCGCGCGGAGGGTTGGCCGGCCAACACCGTACCGGCCGGTGTTCGCTTCCTGATCGCGACGGTCGACGTGCAGGCAAACCGGTTCGTGGTGCTCGTCTTGGGCTACGGCGTAGGCGAGAACGGAGACCTTGAGCGCTGGGTGGTTGACTCCTTCACGCTGCGTACGTCCAAGCGTGAGGACGGATCGGGTGGCTTCTTGCCACTGGACCCGCCCAAGTACCTGGAGGACTGGGAGCGGCTAGTAGAGAAGGTGATCGGCCGCCGATACCCGCTGAACGATGAAACGGGCCGCACGATGCCGGTGCGTGCGGTCGGCATCGACTGGGGCGGCAAATCAGGGACGTCGATTCGCGCGCTGGAATTCTGGCGTTCGTTGAAGGCGCGGCAGCTGCATGCACGGGTCCGGTTGGTGAAGGGCGACGCCAACCGCAGCGGCGCACTGTTCCGCGAAACCTACCCCGATAGCCGCAAACGCAAGGACCGCAAATCCGGGTCTGCCGGTGACGTTCCACAGCTGTTGCTCAACGTCGATCGGCTGAAAGACACCGTTGACGCCAACATCAAGCGGGCAGAACCCGGTCCGGGCTACTACCACTTCCCCGATTGGCTGCCCGAAGCATTCTTCGCGGAACTGACCGCCGAGACGCGAACGCCAAACGGCTGGAAGAACCTCGCTGGACGCCGCAACGAAGCATTCGACCTCACCGGCTACGCCGAAGGTCTGGCCCTTTGGCTCAAGGTCCCGGCCATCCGGTGGGACGCGCCGCCGCTATGGGCGGCGGATTGGGACAACAACCCTGATGTGGTCGTCGGCGATGCCGGCGCGGCCTTTGCGCCGCGCGCGCGCCCGCGTCGCGTCATCCGCAGTAAGTACTTGGGACGCTGATATGGCATTCACGAAAGAGCAGGTGGCAACCCTGGAGGCGGCGATCGCATCCGGTGTGCTGACTGTGCGATACGCCGACCGCACGGTCACCTACCAGAGCCTCGATGCCATGAGGCGCGTGCTCCGGCAGATGCGTGGCGAGGTGTCGGCCGTCACCGGAGCAAAGCCCCGTCGACGCACCATCCGTCTCTTCCAATCGGGGACCGGCAATGTCTGACGCTGCCGAGGGAACTTACCGTGCAGCCGGCAACGGCCGTCGCCTGCGCATGTTCCGCCCCATGTCCTTGGGCCCGAATGCGGCGCTTCTCGGCCTCCCAACCCTGCTGGCGCGGGCACGGCACCTGGCCCGCAACGACCCATGGATGGTCAGTGCCCTCAACAAGAGCGTGTCCAACGGCATTGCCACGGGAATTCAGGCAAAGGCGATCTGGGGCGCTCCGGAATTCAAGGCACGAGCGGCGAGCCTGTGGAAGCGCTGGAGCAAGTACAGCGATGCCGACGGCGTGCTGGACTGGGGCGGTTTGCAGGCGTTGGCCTGGAGGGAATGGAAGGAGGCGGGCGAGGTCTTCGCACGCATTCGCTACCGTCGGGCAGAGGATGGCCTGCCCGTTCCCATGCAGGTCCAGTTGATCGAGTCGGAACAATGCCCGCAGTACTTCAACAGCGTGGCGAGCAACGGCAACGCCATCCGCCACGGAATCGAGTTTGACCGCATCGGTCGCCGAGTTGCCTACTGGATGTTCCGAGAGCACCCGGGTGATGCACAGGTAGCAGTGGATGGAAACGAACTTGTGCGCGTGCCGGCGGAGCAGGTGATTCACCTCTACCGGCCCAGCCGCGCCGGCGCCATGCGAGGCGTGCCCAGTTCGGCCGCTACCCTGCTACGGATGTTCAACCTGGACAGGTTGGACGATGCGGTACTCGAGCGGCAGGCCATCGCCAACCTGTTCGCTGGCTTCTACACGGTGCCCGAGTCCCCCGACGGGGACGGTGACACGCATATGGTCGGCGACCTGCAGAGCGGCGAGGATGCCGACGGCACGCCGTTGGGCGGCCTGGAACCGGCGACCATGCAGGAATTGCCGCCAGGCTATGACGTGAAGTTCGCCGAGCCGCCGAGCGCGGGCTCGGACTACGCAGAATTTCTGCGCGGCCACCTGATGGCGATCGCGGCTGGCCAGGACGTGCCGTATGAGGTGCTCACCGGGGACCTGAGAGGGGTATCCGACCGCGCGCTGCGCCTCATCCTCAACGAGTTCCGGCGGGTCATCGAGCAGGACCAGTGGTTGTTCATGATCCCGATGTTTTGCCAGCGAATTCGCGACGCCTGGTTTGACCAGGCCGTGCTGGTGGGCGCCCTGAACGTGCCCGGCTACGCCGAGCTGCGCGATGACGTCACCGAGACCCTGTGGGTGCCCGAGGGCTGGCCTTGGAGCCATCCCGTGCAGGACGTGGGTGCCGAATCCAAGGCCGTTCGTGCCGGTTTCAAGTCCCGTACGAAGGTGGTCCTGGGCGCTGGCGAAGACCCCGAGCAGGTCGACGCTGAGATCGCTGCCGACAACGATCGTGCCGACAGCTTGGGTCTGACGTTCGACAGCGATCCTCGGCGCACCAACTCCAGCGGTACTGGCCAGTCCAGCAACAAGTCTCCCGGCGCCGGAAACGACGCCACCGATGAAGGAAATGATGATGACCAATAAGCCTGGGCTGTTGAGTCGGCTGTTCGGCCGCAGCAAGCACCCTGTCGTGGCCTCGCTCGCTACTGCCGCGCTCAACCAGCCCCTGCTGGTACATCCGGCGATGGGTGAGGCGTTGATTGGCGCCTACTTGGAAGGGGCCGTGACCAGCGCAGACACCGAGCTGCGCACCGACGTGATCGCCGCTGAGAACATCGCAGTGCTGAACATCACGGGTGGCCTGGTCAACCGGCCGATGCCCGGTCCCAGTGGTGGTGGTCCGGTGAGCTACGCAGCGGTACGCGAGAAGCTGGACGAGCTGCTCGAGGACGACAGTGTCGGCGCCATCGTGCTGCGCATCGAGTCGCCGGGCGGCATGGCGTCTGGCTGCTTTGACCTGGTGGATCGCATCTACCAGGCACGTGGCCGCAAACCCCTGCATGCGCTCATCGACGATTACGCGTACTCGGCGGCATATGCCATCGCCAGCGCCTGCGATGTGATCTGGGTGAGCCGTACCGGCGGCGCTGGGTCCGTCGGCGTGGTCGCGTACCACCACGATTGGAGCAAGGGCAACGAGCAAATCGGGGTCAAGGTCACCCCCATCTACGCGGGTGCCAGGAAGGTCGACTTCAACCCGAATTTTGCGCTGACGGATGAAGCGAAGGCGGAGGCCCAGGCAGACGTGGAGCTGCTCCACGACCTGTTTGTCAAGACGGTAGCGCGCAACCTCGGCCTGGGCGAAGAAGCTGTGCGAGCGACCGAAGCCGCCACCTACCGCGGGCAGTTGGCGGTCGATGCAGGCCTTGCAAGCCGCCTCGGCACCTGGGACGAGCTGGTGGCCGAGCTTGGCCATCGCGACGTGCCGGCGCCCGTAGAGCACGCCAGAGCAGCCGACGATGCTGCAGCAGAGCCGGAAGCCACGGCCCAGGTCATGGTTACCGCCGACGGGTTCAAGGTGGTCGCCGGCAATGGGCAGACCCTTCTGGAGCAGCTCGCGCATGAGCCGTCGCCGACGCCGGATGCTTCCCACGCGGATGCGCCGCCGGCGGCTACCGCCGAAACGCTTGCAACTGCTGTTGCCGCCAGCGCGCTGCCTGCGGGGATCGGCCTGGCACTGATCCAGCGCGGCCCGCAGCAAGGTGAGGACGTGGCTGCGGCCTTGGGATATGCCACTGCGGTGCGCGACGCATGCGCCGCGGCGATGACCGGCGGCGAAAGCCTGGCGGGCAACTACATCAAATCGAACACCGATCTGGCTGCGGTGCGTGCCCAGCTGATCGCCCTGAAAGCGGAAGAAGGGCGCACCACGCAGATCGTGACCACTCTCCCGGCGCCGGACGCCGAGAAACGCGCCGCCGCTGTGAAGGCGTCGCTCAATCCCACCACCATCTACAAAATGCGAGGCAACTGATGGAAATCAACCGCGATGGCGTCCGCAACGCCCAATTTCTGCTTTCCGAGGCTGCCGGCGAACGCAGCCGGGAGCTGATCCACATTCCCGCCGGCCAGGGCATTCTCGCCGCGGGCACCCTGCTGAAAGCCGACAACACGAAGGCTGGTAGCGGCGCTGATGCCGTCAAGGTGCTGTATGGCCAGGTCGACACCGGGAGCGATCCGGACAGCCTGGCCGTCAAGGGCGCGGCGGTCGCTCGCGACGCCGAGGTGCACGGCGAGCTGCTGGGTTGGGCCCCGGGCACCGGCAGTGATCAGCGCCTGCTGGCTGCTGCCAGCCTGGCCGAGTCGGGCATCATTGTGCGCTGGACCTCGCGTCCGATCAGCTCGAACAGCGCCCACCACCTGGTGTTCGTCGATGTGCCGCTGAATGCCGCGGCAGGTGAGCCCGCCGGTGAAGTTGTTGCCCACATCACCGATGTCTTCGGTGCATTGGTGACCGGCAGCTCGGCAAGCGTGAGCCTGGCCAAGGCGACGGGCGCAGGCGCCCTGAGCGGCGGCGGCGCCAAGGCCGCAGTCAACGGCGTGGTCACCTGGGATGCCGTCGAGTTCAGCGCGGCCGGAACGTACACCCTGACCGCTACTTCCGCCGGCCTGGTCGCCGCGACCAGCGATGAGATCGTCATCACCGCCTGACCGCCTCCGGTCGTCGTTACACCTCCAGCCCCGCCAAGTGCGGGGCTTTCTATTTCCGCATGAGGAAGACACACATGGATCTGCAGACCCTTCTGGCCCTGGGCGTGCTGAGCTTCGATTCGCTCAACGCCCACATCAACAACCTGCCGCGCGTCCCGACCCGTATCGCCGAACTCGGCCTGTTCAAGGAACAGGGCCTGGTCGGTACCGACATCGTCAAGATCGGCATCAACGGCACCAAACTGGTACTGGTGCCCAACGTGCCGCGCGGCGCGCCGGCTCAGCCCAAGTCGCTGGAGCGCGGCAAGGTCAAGCTCTTCCAGACCGCCCACCTGCCGCAGCGCTCGACCATCATGGCCGACACCCTGCTCAACGTGTTCTCTCCGGAGACGGACCCGGAAGGGCAGAACGTGGCCAGCGTGATCAACGCGCACCAGCTCACCCACCGCCGTGACCTGGATTACACCATCGAGTATCACCGCATGGGCGCGCTCAGCGGCAAGGTCCTGGACGCCGATGGCTCGGTCATGTGGGACCTGTACAAGGAGTTCAATGTTCAGCAGATCGTGCTGGGTATGTCTCTGACCACGGCGAGCACCAAGGTCCGCGGCAAGGTTCTGACCATCAAGCGGGCGATCGAGAAGGAACTCGGCCAGGTGCCCCACAACGGCATCCACGTCTTCTGCAGCCCCGAGTTCTTCGAGGCGCTGATCGACCACGACAACGTGGTCGCCGCCTACGCACGTTGGCAGGATGGCGAAGCGCTGCGCGACGACCCCCGCCGTGGCTTCACCTTCGGTGGCGTCACCTTCGAAGAGGTGGTCGGCGGCCAGGTGGCCACCGAGGAAGAAGACCGTCCCTTCATCCCGGCCGGTGAGGCACTGGCCTTCCCGCTGGACGTGCCGGACATGTTCATCACCCGCTTTGCGCCGGCGGATTACATGGAGACGGTGAAGGGTGTCGGCCTGCCGTACTACAGCAAGACCGAGCCGCTGCGGATGAACAAGGGCCTCGACCTGGAAAGCCAGTCCAACCCGCTGAACATCAACACGCGACCGCGCGCCGTCATCCGGCTGAAGGCCACTGGCGGCGGCAACGCCGGCGGCTGATCAACCGGCCCGGTCTGCATCTGCAGGCCGGGCTCCCGGGGAAGCCATGAGCCAGCTCAAGATCGAGGTCGACGCCGACAAGGCGCTCGACCGCCAGTTGACGGACCTCGAGAAAAGCCAGCTGCCCTACGCGGCCATGCAGGCCGCCAACGCTGTGGCGTTCGAGGTCCGGGAGCGGTGGAAACGCACCGCGCCCAAGGTGTTCGACCGACCAGCGCCGCTGACGGTGAATGCGGCGATGTACCGCAAGGCGACCAAGAAGGACCCCTTTGCGGAGGTCTACATCCGCGACGAGGCGTTCAAGGGCACGCCGCCGGCGAAGTACCTACTGCCTGAAGTCGAAGGTGGCCAGCGCCGCAAAAAGGGTTTCGAGCGGCTGTTGCAGTCGCGAGGCCTGATATCGGCGAAGCAATACGCAGTCATGGGGAGAGGGGCCACGCCAGACGTCTACGGCAACGTTCCCGCCGGCCAGGTCAACCGCATCCTGTCCCAGCTGGGGGCCCAGCGGGACCACTACCAGAATCAATCCGAAGCCAGCACCAAGCGCCGGCGCTCCAAGAAGCGCCGCGGTGGCGAGTATTTCGTCATCACGAAGCGCCGCGGAAAGCTGCGCCCAGGCATCTACGAGCGACTGAACACGGGCTTCGGCTCCGGTGTCCGGTCGATCTTCATTTTCACCGATGCGCCCAAGTACAAGCCGCGCTACGACATCTTCGGCATGGCCAGCGACACCTGGCAGAAGCTGATGCCGTTCTTCCTGCAGCGCGAGCTGGAAAAGGCCATGCAAACGGCCAGACCCCTGCCATGAGCCAGAAGTGGACACTGCAAAACATGGACGCGCTGATGTTCGCCGCGTTCGCCGGCGCCGGCATTGCCGACGCCGCCACCTACGAGAACCCTTCGGGCCAGCCGGTGCCCTGTACCGCACTGCTGGACGAGGGCGTGCAGGACTATGGAGACGACGATGCACCGGTGTCGGCACCCTACGATCGCGTGACGCTACAGCTGCGCGAGGTAGAGCCCCGGATCGGCGGCATCGTGCGCATCACCGGCACCGGTGCGCGCCTGAAGCTGGAGAAGCGCTTGCGCGGTGACGCGTCGTCCCAACAGTGGGTGGTGCTGCATGTCTAGCCCGCGCGCGAGGCTCCTGGCCGCCTTTGGCGATTGCCTGGACCGCATCAGCACGAACAACGGATATCTCACCGACGCCGGCACCAGCTGGACCACCGAGCCGCAGCAGGTCGACGCAGCTGCCACGGCAGTGCTGACGGCAGTGATCGACAAGCAGCAGCGCGCCACCGACGCGGCGCTGGTGCGCACCCACCGGCTGACGACCGTTGCGGTGATCGGCAAGGTGCCGGCGAGCCTGGAGAACTACCAACAGCGGCTCGACGATCTGGTCACCGACATCGAAGCGGCGATGGACGAGCAGCAGCAGGCCTTTCCGAGTGGCCTCCAGTACCCCGTGTACGTCGCCATGGAACCGCTGAGCCCGGACCCGGGCGCCGGCTGGATGGGCGTTGCGGTCACCTACCAGTCCCACATCCCGAAAAAGTAATCCCGCCGCCCACGCGGCATCACCGACGAGGAACGCCAACATGGCAGAAGAATTCAGCTACTTGGGCAGCGGCATCATCCTGATCCGCGAATGGAACACCGGCGCGCCGTTCGACGAGGTCGGCAACTGCTCCGCATTCAGCGTGTCGCCCAAGACCAACACGATCGAGCTGGCCGACAACCAGAACCCGGGCGGTGGCATCGCCAACCGCGTGGATCGGGTGACCGGCTACGACGTTGCCTACACCTTCCACGACTTCAACAAGGACAACTTTGCCCGCACCACGCGCGGCGTGGCAACGACTGTAGCCGCAGGCGCTGTGCCCGACGAGGCGGTGCGCACCAGTAAGGGGCGTTTCGTCCCGTTGAAGTTCCCGGCCATCGAAATTACCAGCGTGAAGCTGGCGTCCGCCCCCGCCACTACCTATGAAAAGGACAAGGACTACGTGTTGCGTCGGGGCATGCTGTTCATCCCGGCTGATTCCGCGATCACCGATCCGGGCAACGGCTCTGCCGCCGCCAACGTCGTCGTTGCTTATAAGCACGGTGAGCTGGGTCAGGTTGAAGCTGGCGTCCGCCCGCAGCGCTTCTATGAAATGCAGTTCATCGGGACCAACGAAGCGCGCGGTGGCAAGCAGGTGCGCCTGGTCGCCCACAAGGTGAGCGGCGGCATGATCGAGCAGCTGGGCCTGCTGGGCGACCAGTTCGGCGCGGGCTCCGTTACCGGTGCGCTGGTGAAGGACGCCGATAAGGCCACCACCGACGACAAGTCGGCCTACTTCTTCTGGCAGCAGGAGAACTGATCGTCATGGAAGCACTGCAGACGATCACACCCCTGCGGCGCAGCGTCCCGTTCCGCGGCGAGGTGCTCGTGGTGGGGCCGCTGCGGCTGGAGCAGCTCGCGCCCTTCATCACCGCCTCTCGCCCGATTATCGGGCGGGTGGTGCTCGCCTCCGGCCTGATGGGCCAGGCAGCGCCGGTCGAGGTGGGCGCGATGATTCTTGACCTGTTCGAGCAGGACGCCTTGGCGTTCGCACAGGCCTTGGCTGTGGTCACCGGCAAGGAGCCGGACTGGCTTGCCGCCGGCGAGCTGGACGAGGTGGCCACGCTGGTTGAGGCCGTGGTGGCGCTGAACAAGGATTTTTTCGTCCGCCGCCTGCCCGCGCTGCTGGCGGCGGCCAGGCCGGCGACCACGGCACCCACGTCGCCGCCGGAAGCCGAAGCGCAACAGCAGGATGGGACGACCTCGTCCAGTACCTCGTCGCCCGAGGGCACAACCGACGCGACGTCCTGACGTACACGCTGGCCCAGCTCCGGGCCTACACCGCCGCCGCTGCTCGGGATGACCGGCAGCGGCAGGTGGACCTGGCAATCGCCGTACGGATGGCAATGGGCGCGGATGCTGGCGCCTGGGCCACCTTCCTGAAACAGGAACCTGCCTGATGGCCGAACCCACAGCCAATCTGCGCGTGCGCATTGGCGCCGACTTCAACGACATCAAGCAGAGCCTGGTGCTGCTGCGCAAGGACCTCAACGAGGTCCGCAATACCGCCGGCCGACCGTTGCCGACCAACAACGCGATCAACCAGCTGGGCGTGTCGGCGGGCCAGACCGCCCAGGCCATGCGGCAGCTGCCGGCGCAGTTCACCGACGTGTTCACCAGCCTGCAGGGCGGCATGCCTTGGTTCACGGTGCTGGTCCAGCAGGGTGGCCAGATCAAGGACAGCTTCGGTGGTGTTGGTCCGGCGCTGCGCGGTGTGGGTAAGGGCATCGCGGGGCTGATGACGCCCACCGCGGCGTACGCAGCCATCGTCGGTGTGCTGGCCTACGCCTGGTACGACGCCGCGCGCAGCTCGGAGGCATACGCGCGTTCCCTGGTGCTCTCTCGGAACGAAGCTGCCGCGACCAGCGCTGTGCTGGCCGATCTGTCGGCACGCACGTCCAGTTCGCAGGATGTGAGCGTAGGCAAAGCTCAGGCAGCCGCGGTGGCCATAGGGCAAAGCGGACAGGTCGCACGCGAGAACTTCGAGGCTGTGGCGCGGGCTGCTGTAGCCATGGAGGAAATCAACGGCGCTGCCATCGACGACACGGTCGCAGCGTTTGCAAAGCTGGCAGGCGACCCTGTGAAGTACTCGCAGGAGCTGAACAAGCAGGTCAACTTCCTGACGGTCGAAATCTATGACCAAATCCGCGCGCTGCAGGAGCAGGGCCGCAACCAGGAGGCAGCAACGGTTGCGACGCGGTCTGCGGCGGATGCTACGACCGAGGCCCTGGCCAAAGTCCGCGCGAGTCAGAACCCAGTAATTCGGGGCTTCAAGGATTTGTTCGTAGAGGCCAGCAGGGCCTGGGAGGCGATGAAGAACGGGCTGGGGCTCAGCTCGGCGGCTGTCGAGATGCAGAAGCTGCTTCAGGACAACCAGCGCGACGTCGCCATCATGAACAAGGGCGTAGCCGATGGCATGGGCTACGCCTGGGTGTACCAGTACGAGAGCGCCATCAAGTCGCGATCGGCCCGGATCAGGGAAATCGCCGCCCAGCAGCAGAAGGAAGCGAAAGAAGCCCAGGTCACCGCCGCACAGTCCACGTCGCAGGAAGTGGCGCAGGAGCTGGACGCTATCATCGACGCCCAGGCGTCCAAGGAAGAGAAGAAGCGCCGCGAGGTCGCCCGGGTGCAGGTGGCCGCGCAGGAAGCCATCGAGAAGGCAAAGGCCGCCGGCCTGACCGACGTGGTCACCGAGCTGGAAGAGCGGCGGCAGAAGGCCATCGCGGCGATTCAGGAAAAGTACGCCAAGAAGAACACGGGCGGGACTGGATCGGCGACGCGAGGGGCCGGCCTGCAGGCATTCAAGGATGAGCTGGTGGAAGAGCAGGCGGAGATTGCCGCCAGCACCCAGACTCTGCGCGCGCAGTACGCGGCCCGCGAAATCTCCGCCGACCAGTACTACGGGAAGATGCGGGAGCTGCTCACCCGCGGTGCGGCTGCGGAGGCCGCGGCGCTGCAGAGCCAGATCGACTATCTCCAGAAGCAGACCGTAGCCGGCAAGGACGCGATTGGGGTCGGCCGGCAGGTCGGCGAGCTGGAGGCGCGCCTGGCCAAGGTCCGAACCGAAGGCGCAGCGAAGCTTGAAGTCCTGGCTAGCGAGGAACGCGGCGCCGCCGCAGCGCGGGCGAACGCCATCGCTTCCTACGCCAACGCCTTGGACGCTAGCAACAATGCGCTGGAGCGCCAGATGCGCGCGATGGTCGCCAAGGTGGGCATGGGCGATCGCGAGTACGAAGTCCAGCAGCGCATCAACGACGCTTACGCCGACCAGGCCGACAAGCTGCGCGAGCTGCAGCTGCAGCTCAACGCCAAGCAGATCGACCAGGGCATGTTCGACTCCGAGAAGGCCGTGCTGCTGGAGAAAACGGGCGACCGCATCGAGGCTATCCGGGCCGGCTACGCCGACCTGGCCACTGCCGAAGGCAACTGGCTGTCTGGTGCCACCTCTGCATGGTCGAACTACGCGCAGCAGGCCGGGGATGTCGCCGGCCAGATGCGGGATGTTGTCGGCAACGTCTTCTCTGGCTGGGAGGACAAGTTCGTCCAGTTCTCAACCAGCAGCAAGGTGAGCTTCAGCGACTTGGCTGATTCGATCATCAAGGACCTGGCCCGCATCGCCGCAAAGCAAGCAGTGACGGGCTTGGCAAACGTCGTCGCGGGTGCCTTCGGCTCGTACTTCGGTGGCGTGAACACCGCCGGCAATGCAGCCGTCACCAACGGTACCCAGGGCATCAACCAGGACCTGTTCAACAAGCTGATGGCCGGCGGGAAGTCTGAAGGTGGCTACACGGGCCCGGGCGGCAAGTATGAGCCCAAGGGCATTGTGCACGCCGGTGAAGTGGTGTGGTCCCAGGCGGACGTGGCGCGCGCTGGTGGTGTGGGCATTGTGGAAGCCATGCGGCAGGGGTTCCGCGGCTACGCCGAGGGCGGTGTCGTCGGTGGCCTTTCCACTCCGGCACCCGCCGGCGGCGGGGTCAACATCACGGTGCGGAACGCGCCCGCCGGGACAACCGCGAGCGCTTCGAAGAACGACAAGGGCGGTGTCGACATCGACGTGCTGCTGGGGCAGGTCGACAGCTACATCGGCGGCCAGATCGCCACGGGCGCCGGCTCAACGTACACCAGCATCAAGGGGCGCTTCGGCGCCAAGGACAGCGTGTAATGGCTTCTCTTCCCGGCGTGGCGCTGGTCATGTTCGACGGCCAGCAGCGCACCTTCGACCCGTCTGTCCTTCGCACGGAAATGGAGCGTGGTGTGCCCAAGCAACGCCTGCTCAACACGCAGGTCCTGGTCAAACAGTCGATGTCGCTCTACTTCGCCAACATCGACGATGCCGAGCAGTTCGAAGCCTGGTATTTCGGCGTGATTGGGCGGATTGACTGGTTCACCATGGTGCATCCCTACACGGGGGCGACGATCACCGCGCGGTTTGAGAATGGCGCGATCGGTGACCTGGTGCCGGAGGACAAGTTCGCGGCGGACTATCGCCGCGACCTGGTCGTGGAGTATTTGCGATGAGCTTCACCGAGCGCAAACAGCGTGTCACTGACAGGTCCGGGGTTCTCCTGTTTCTCGAGGTAAATGCGCCCTCGTTCAGCGGGCCGCTGCGAATCGTCAACGATACCCAGAACTGGACCAGCAACGGAGTGCTGTATCTGGGCGTGCCGTTTGGCTTCAAGCTGCCGGACGACACGCGGGGTCAGTCACCCCGGGCCCAGCTGGTGCTGGACAACGTGGGCCGGGGTATTTCGGACGATCTGGAAGGTTTGCAGGCGAACGAGGTGGTCATGGCGCGCCTGATGGTGTCCGATCGGGTAAACCCCAACGCCATCGAGCGCGACTACTACCTGCCGATCACCGCAGTGACGATCAGCGGCGCCACGGCAACCGCGCAGTGTGGCGTCGACTACCTGATGCGGCAGCAGGCGGTCAAGCTACGCGCCAACCCCTTCACCATGCCGGGGATATTCAATTGATCCCCCTGGCGGACGTTGAGCGCTTCGTCGGGATTCCATACGACGAGGACGAGTTTGATTGTGCCGACCTGGTCGCGCTGGTGCAGCGTGATTTGTTCGGCCGTGAAGTGAGCCTGCCGCAGCGGCGCGCGCGCGGCACTGCCGGTCAGGCGGTGATCGGGCAGCAGTCCCGTGAGTACGCCCGCCCGCGAATAGGAACGCCACAGGATGGCGACCTCGTGCTGATGTTCGAGCACGCCCAGAAACGCCCCGGCCATGCCGGGGTTTTCTTTTTCCTGGCCCATGAGGGCTGGGTTCTCCACACCAACGAGAGCAACGGCTGCAGCGTGCTGCACCGCGTTCGCGACCTGCCGGAATTCGGCGCAAGGATCGAGGGTTTCTATTCATGGGTGTGATGAAGCCGCTGCCCTCGCTGATCGTCACGCCGCACCCAGTAACCCTGGACGGCCAGCGCACCCTGGCTGCAGAGCTGCGCACCGGCGAGAACCTCGGGGCGTTCTTGGCGCGAACTGTTCCGGACTACGAGGGCGATGTCTGGGAAGTACGCATCAACGGCGTGGTCGTCCCACACGAGGTGATGCACCGCGTGCGGCCCAAGGGCGGCACCGTGATAGAGGTGCGTGGCGTGGTCGGCAAGACCGCGCTGCTCATCGTGGCGATGATCGCTCTGACCATCTTCACCGCCGGCGTAGGAACCGCGATGGTGGCGGCGGGCTACAGCGCAATGGCCGCCGGCTTGGCGCAGGCGGCCATCTACGCCGTCGGTTCGCTGCTGATCAACAAGGTGTTGGGGCCCAAGCCCCCAAAGCCGACTGAGAGCGACGCCGCAGCGGTATTCAACCTGGGCGGGTCGCGGAACCAGGCGAGGCCATACGAGCCGCTGGCGCTACTGCTCGGCAGCGTCCGGATTGCGCCGGACCTGGCCAGCAATCCCTACAGCTGGTACGAAGCCAACGACCAGTACATGGCCATGCTGATGGCGCCCGGCCTCAACGTGGGCCGCATCGATGAGCTGTACAACGGGGACGCCCTGCTTTCGGTGTATGAGGGCGTCCAGGTGTGGCACAGCGGCTTCCCGGGCATGCCGGAGCAGCAGATTCCGCTCTACAGCAATGCCGACACCATTTCCGGTGGCGCGTTGGAGGCGGAGAAGGGACAGCCCAGCGCATGGGTGCAGCGCACCAGCTCGCCGAACACGATCCGCCTGAAGGTCGACATGGACTTCATGCTGTTCGACACCACCAGCAAGGGCAAGAAGAAGGACAACAGCGAGACGATCGAGGTCCAGTACAAGGTGGCCGGCGCCACCAACTGGATGACTTTCGGCAGCTACCACATCACCAGCAATAGCCAGAAACAGCAGCGCCGCAGCTACTCGCTCGACGTCCACGAGGGCCAGTACGACGTCCGAGTGCGCATCGCGGGCCGCAATACCGACGGCAAGGGGGCAACCAGCGATTTCACCTGGTCCACCCTCACCAGCATCCAGACCGACAACGCCAGCTACGCGGGGATTCCCCGCATCGGCGTGCGTATCAAGGCCACCGGGCAGCTCAACGGGTCGCCCGACGAGATTCGATGCGTAGCCCATTCCAGCCCGGTTCCGGTCTGGAACGGCCAGACGTGGGTCATCGAGGAAACCAGCAATCCTGGCGCGCACATCCTGGCCTATGCCCGAGGCTTCCGTGATCCGGATGGGCAGCTGATCGCCGGCCTGGGGCTGACCGATGCGCAGATCGACGTCGCGGCGCTACAGGCGTTCATGCTGCACTGCGCCGCTGGCGGCCTGGCCTACGACAACCTGATCCGCGACGTCCGCAGCCACGATGACGTCCTGCAGGCTGTGGCCTTGGCCGGCTTCGGCCAGGTCACCTGGGCCGCTGGCCGCCTTTCCGTGGTTTGGGCGGCCGACGGGCAGCCGCTGTCGGGCGTGGTCAACATGGCCACGATCAAGAAGGGGCAGTTCCAAGTCGACTACACCCTGGCCAACGCGGCTGATGGGATCGAGTTTTCCTACTTCGATCGCACCGACTGGTCCACCAAGACCCTGCGCGTCACGGCACCGGGGGTAGAGACGATGCTCAACCCGGCGCAGCTCACCGGCGAGGGCATCACCAACGAGGCACATGCGGCCAAGATGGCCCGCTATCACCTCGCCCAGTCCCTGTATCAGTACAAGGACATCACCTACAGCACCGACATCGAGCACCTGAGCTATCGGCGCCTGTCGGTGCTCGCCCTGCAGCACGACCTCACACAATGGGGGTTCGGCGGCCGCCTGGTGTCGGTGGAGCTGGAGGCCAGCGAGGCCATCCTCGAGCTGGACGAGCCAGTGCCGCCGGCGGCCAATGGAAACGCGTTCATTGGATTGAGAATTCCGGGCGAGCGCGTGTACCGGGTGTTCCGGGTGCGGCCGATCAACGCCGAGACGCGCCGGATTCACCTGATGGACCCGTGGCCCGCCGATGCTCCGCTGCCCGGCAATACGCCGGAAAACCCAGCCCACGACACCATTTGGATTTACGATTTCAAGCAGACGCCAGGCTATCGCGTCCGCGTGGTCGGGGTGGAGCCGGAATCCGACCTCAAGGGCGCATCGGTTACGGTGGTGCCGGAAGGCCCTGAGTTCTGGCACTACGTCGAATCCGGCGAGTACATTCCCTCGCCGGGAGGCTCCCACCTACAGACCCGGCCGATCGCCAGCAACCTGCAGGTGACCGAGCAGCAGGTTGTGCAGGGCAACACGGTATTCACCGAGCTCACGGCCACGTTCGACATCACCGGGCCGGTTGATGACGTGGTGGTGCTGTCGGATATGGACGGCAATGGTGAGCTGGAGCAGGTGGCCACCACACGCACGCGGACGGCTACGTGGCGCATTCCTGGTGCCGGCGAGTACGCCATCGTGGTGCGGCCATACAGCCCAGACGGCCTGGCCGGTGAAGCGGTCAGCGTGACCTTCAGGACGGTTGGCGCCGGCGCGGCGCCGGTGCTGGTCGACAACCTGTATATCAGCGAAGAGCCCGGCGGGGTCCGGCGCTACTCCTGGAGCTTCGAAACCGACACCATCCAGTCGCCCGATTTCGTCGGGGTCCAGATTCGCTACATCGACGGCAGCGTGCCCGCGCCGAATTGGGCGGATATGACACCGCTCGGGGGGGAGGCTGGGTTCCACGCCGCGGCGTTTGACTCGGTGCTGCCGGTTGCCGGCAGCTGGACCTTCGCCGTACGGTCGGTGAACACCGCCGGCGATCTGTCGCTGTCGATGCGCACGGTGCAGAAGGTGCTGTCCAAGAACCTTGGAGAGCAGACCATCGAGGTCGTGCAGCAGCTGACCAGGCACGAGCAGGAAATCCTCAAGGCCATTGAGGACATCGACGAGAACGCAGCTTCGATCGTCAAGCAATCCGTTGCGCAGTTCGACCTGCAGGACACGGCCCGGACGCACCGCGCCTATCTCTCGCGGCTGGAAGAAACCAAGGTCGACGCCGATAGCGCGCGTGCGATCAGCCAGGAGGTGATCAGCGCCTCTGTCGGTGACCTCCGTTCTGCCGTTCAGGAAACTAAGAACGTGGTCGCCGGGATGAACGGCCGGTTGGAGGCGAGCTGGTCCTACAAGGCACAGGTCACAGAGAACGGCCGCTACTACATGGCCGGTATCTCCGCGGGCGTGTACGTGGATGGTGCCACGGTGCAGCGCGAGGTCATTGTGCTTGCCGAGACCTTCGAAATCCTGACGGATGACGCGTTCGGCAACGCCTATCGACCCTTCATTGTGGATAGGGGGGTGGTCTACCTCGACGAGGCGCGCATCCGGAACGGTTCGATCACCAACGCCAAGATCGGGGAGGTCATCCAATCTGCCAACTTTGTCTGGGACGTGGGGAGCGGCACATTCGCGGGCTGGCGCCTCAACAAGGACGGTTCGGCGCTCTTCGCCGGCGATGTGACCATTCGCGGCACCGTCGTGGCTGACTCCATCACCGGGCTATTTCAGCGAAGGAACACCTGGTCGTGGGAGGGCACGATTTCGCCTGACGCAGGTGGCTTCACACCGACCTTTGTTCTGGATGCGCCGGTTCGCGTCGGCGATGCGCACACGCCGCAGCTTTTGATCGAACTGACCATGGACAACGGTGGCGATCACTCCCGAGACGGTGTCGTAACCCTCGAGGTCTACAACGGCGCGGCGTGGCAGGCGGTGAGACAAAAGGTGTTCACGATGGCCGCCAGCACGAACGTGACCAACTTCATGATCGTGCAGGACAGCCAGGCAACTGTGGCGCGCCAATACCGAATTCGGATCAGCCGCGGCACCAACCGCTGGGGCAGTTGGACCTTCAAGGGCGCCTACGTGACTATGCAAGGAGTTCGATAATGGCTGAATCGGTTGCAGCGCTCGCGGCGCTGGTGCAAGACCTTGTCGACAAGGTCGCTCGGTTCAAGAACGAACAGGTCAACCTGTACACCAGCAGCGGCTCCATGGTGACCGTGACCGGCGCCGACGGCACACCGGTATCGGTCCCGAGCTGGGCCGCCGTCCAGGCGGCCTCAGGCTACGACATCAACGTGTTCGAACGGGCGACCTTGGGACCCGGCGCGGTGATTACCCGCAACTGGCCGAACCAGCAGCTCGCCGCCCCGACGTCGGCGCAGGACTGGTACTTCACCTCTGCCGCCGGCGACACCGCGCTGGTACATCTGCTGCGTGTCCGAAAGGGCTCCGCGCAGAAGGACCTGCTGGCCAGCGTGGTGATCAACGGCGGCGTGGGTGTGCTCACCCTCAACCCGCATTCGCTGGGGTACGACGAGGGTCTGGAGTTCATGGTTCAAACCGGCAGCGTTACTGGGTTCACCGGCACGCTGCGCTACCTGTACCTGGTTTGATATGACCGACATTCGACTGCGCAAGACCAGCACGGGCCGGCCGCCGGCCGGCGGCATGCTGTGGCAGATGCTGCTGAACAACGTGGCTGTGCGTCGCTCGTGGGAGACCCTGGGCGTCCACAAGACGCTGCTGCAGTGGATCGCCGTGGACGGCTACAGCTTCGTGGACAACCCCTGGCTGCCAACCTACAACATCAAGCTGGACATGAATGACCTCGCCACCTACCCGTGGGCGAAAGAAATCATCGTCGGCCTGCCCGGTTTCTTCAACGAGCACACGTCGCGCACCAGCTTGCCGTTGATGGCAGATTGGGCCGAGAAGTTCGGCACGCTCCAGTACCCGTCGAACGTCAAGGGCTTCTATTTCCCCGTGGAAATTGACCCGACGTGGACCACCGCGATCGAGGACATGCGCGATATCTGGCCGCGCCTGCCAAGGCCCCTGTATATCTCGGCTTACTACGGCAACAACATCAACGGCGAGGTCGCCGCTCAGTGGCTGGCTGAGCTGCTGCCCCCGGATGTCACCCTTCTGTTTCAGGACGGGGTGGGCGCATTCGGATTCGAGCTGTCCCTTGCCCGGGAGCGAGTGCACCAGCTCGAGCGGCACCTGGGCAAGGAACGCGTGCACGTCATCTGCGAGGTCTTCAGGATCAATCCGGCCTGGGATGGCACCGACGGCACCTACTTCCTGAAGCTGTCCCCCAACGAGTACGCCGCGCGCGTTTCCCAGTACACCAAGGTGAACAACGAGGGGCGCCTATGGCTCTTCGATGGCCCGAACTACATCAGCTCCGACCTGATCCAGCGCGTGAACCGTGCCATCCCGGTGACGACCCCCAACAACCTGGCCGCCACCGCGAACGACGTGGGCGATATCCGGATGACCTGGCAGCGCACCAGCAGCCCCGACGCCAAGGTCACCGGCTACACCGTCAAGATTTACGACACCGCCGGCAACAAGGTGGTGCGCACCTACGACACCAGCAGCGGCGTGCCCGAGGCGTATTACCCGATCCAAGACTCGATCGCCGATTTCGGGTTCCCGCCGGCATTCCTGGTATTCGAGGTGGCCGAGAAGTCCACGGTGTTCCGAAGCGACTTTTCCGCCCTTTTCGTTGGCAACCTGGAGACCGTGCCTGACTGGGTGCGCCACCAGGTCGCTCTCGTCGGCGGCAGCTACATCGGCAATTTCTTCACCGACTTCACCGATACGGCCAATCCCGGCACGACGGGAGGCGAGGGCGGCCGCTTCGCTGTCGCCGCCTATACGTTGCAGCGTGCGACCGCCGCTGCGGCAGGGCTCGACCCATCGCAGGTGGGTGTGCACAACCTGGCCGAGAGCGGCAGCTTCATGACCAGGTCTGCGGCCAACGCCGTCGGCAGCACCCGCTACTGGTGGAACGACATCGACAATGCGCCTGGGCCGGTTCTGCTGGCCGCTGCCGCGCGTCTCGGTGCCACCCGCATCACCAGCATGGTGTGGGGCGGCGGTGCCGACACGGACGCGCTGGACGCCTTTCCCGAGCGCTCCGAGCAGCTGCTCGTGGCCGCCCGCAACGCGATGATCGGCGTGTTCCGGTATCTGAGGGATCACCACAGCAAGGGCACATTCCGACTCTGGCTGCACCCACACCTGCGCGCCTTCTACGGCGCCTCGAGTCCGGGTGAGGTGCGCGGCAATGCGCATGCCCAGATGCGCGCCGCCCTGCTCAACGCGGTGCGCAACAACGGCGGCACCTTCCGCGTTGGCACGTGGGCGCCGGGAGCGGAAACCGCGGCAGGTTACTGGAACGAGAACAGCTCCTGGCTCAACCCGACCCCGTCGGCCGCGCATGCGGCCGCGCAGCAGCTGGGGCAGAGCATCGGCTCCGATACCTCGCTGATCCTGAGCGCGCCGGCGTGGGCCACGATGGGCATCGTGTCGGCCCCGGTAGTACGGTGGCAGGTGAACGACGTTGTCGTGACGTGGCAGCCTGCCAGCTCGAGCACAGGCAGCTTCCGGGTCACGAACCATCGTCTCGACAACATGGCGCCGATCAGCTCGACCGTGCAGAGCGGGAACACGCTGATCTTCACCGAAGCACAGCAGGTCGCCGCGTACGGGTTCGTCGCCGGCGGCGTGATCGTGACGATCGAAGAGTTCGACCCAGCGAGCGGGGTTCCCGGTCCGGCACTTCGGTTCGACAGGACGCGCGGCGATCTTCAATTCATTTTCGACCAGGGCACCCTCGGTGCTTGGCTGGACCCTTCCGATCCAGCGACCCTGTTTGTTGATTCCGGAGGCCTGGTGCGCGCCGAGGTAGGCAGCCGGGTGATGATGGCGTTGGATAAGTCGGGCAACGGCCTTCACTTCGTCCAGCCCGATGCCGCGCGTCGCCCAGTTCTGCGCCAGGATGCCACCGGCAAGCGCTTCCTCGAGTTTGACGGGGCGACTACTGCGCTCGCCACCGGGCGACAGATCGACTATCCGTATTCGCAGGCGTCCGTGTTCGCCGGGCTTCGCTTCGACGCCGGGGCAGCCGATGGCGTCATCGTCGAGTCGAACCTGAATTCCGAGGCCGAGCGAGGAAGTTTCGGGCTGATGAAGCTGGGCGCCGGCCTGGCAATGCGGTCGTTTGGCTACTTCGGCGCCGTCGCCGCCTCGCCCGTGGCCACCGGCCATGTCATCGCCTCCGCCGTAACGAGCATCGTCCCCAACACGGTCGATCTGCGCGTCAACAAGACGCTCGTAGCGAAGTCCACGGCCCGGCAAGGCGCCTGGCCGGAGTACAACAACAGCGTCTTGAGCGTGGGATCACGCAACGCAGCGAGCGGGTTCCTTCGAATGGACCTCTACCAGCTCGTGGTATTCGCCACCGCGGCGTCGGATTACTCCATCGGCGCGGCGGAAACCTACATCCAGTCGCGCCTTCCGGATTTCTCTGTTCTGGAAGAGCTCGGCGTGACCTTCAGCAGCTCGCGCAACACGGACGGCGATGTGGTGGTCGCCTGGGCCTTGGCCGCGCCGGCACCGGGGGCAACCTTCGTGTTCGAGGTCTTCCGCGACAACAACGTTGCCTGGAGCGTCACCACGCCGCTGCTGCGGGCGACCTTCCCGTTTGCGCAGGCCAAGCAGCTGTTCGGCGACCCGCCGCCCTCGAGCATCCGTTACCGGCTTCGTGTCGTGTCGGGTAGAACCTCGCGCGTGGTGGAGGACTACCTGCCGCTGCTGGGGAGCCCGATCGAGCTCGCCGCGGCGCGCAGCAGCTGGGGTGATGTCGTTTTCACGTGGAAGACCAACGGCGACGCCCACGCAGGAAAGACCTACGAGGTGATGATCACCAACCCCGACAACCCCGGCCAGGTGATCCGCACCCTCACTGTTTCGGGCTCAGGCCACTTCAGTGACGGCCGGGTGTTCTGCGACTACCCCAACGAGCTGAACGTCCCGGACGCCGTCTTGCACCGCGGCGATCAGTACACCTGGCAGTACCTCACCTGGCAGGTCAGGTGCATCGAGAACGATTTTCTCAGTGATGAGGTCACGATGGCCGTGCCCTTGGATAACAACGCCTTCGTCAAGAAGGTGGTCGCCATGGGGATCAACTCGTTGGTCGGTGGCATGTTCAACGACCTGTCGGATCGACTCAACCCGGGCGGTAGCGGCCGGGAAGGACGCCGGGACCAGGTGGCGGCGTCCACCTTCCGCCTGGCGCTCGCCGGTGCGCTGGGCCTGCGGCCGGTCCAGGTGATGCCGGTGATGACCGTTGTTGGGTCCTCGCCGATCAACCCGATGCCGTATCAGGCCGGCTTCGACCTCAATAATCACTGGTGGAACCCGGTGGCCGGGGAGCCTGGGCCCAACCTGCGCTACGCCACGGACATAGTCCGCGCGCTGGGCCGGGCACCGGACTACTTCATCGAATCTGGCCCTGGCGAAACGACCGGTATCAGCTATGCGCCCGAGGCCGATCGTCCCGGCATCGTGGCCGCATGGAAGGCGTCGAACGTCGCCATGCGTGACTGGATGCGGGCGAACTGGGGCAATCCGACGCTGGAGATTTGGTTCCAAGGGCCGACCACTTCATTCTGGGGCGAGGCGCCACCGGTGGAGACCAACTTCGCGGGCACCAAGCTGTTGCGAGATGCGCAGATCGACATGGCGCGGAACATCCCGGGGTTCAAGATCGGGTCCTACGTGCCTGACTCGAACCGCTGGGAGGTCTATCTCAACGAGATGGCGATCGGCATCGGGTGGGTCCACTACACCGTGGAGGAATACCACGCAACTGCAAAGGAAATGGGTGAGTCCATCGGGGGTAACAAGAACCTCGCATTCTCCCCGCCACCCTGGGCGAGCGTTGAAATGCCTGACGATCTGGACGCCGTCAAGCTGCCGAACGGAGATGTCCGCTTCACCTGGGCCACCGAATCGCTGCAGTTCAAGGTCCGCGTCCACAACCCCAACGACAGCAGCGTGCTGGCCGAGGCCGTGGTCTCCGACAACAGCTATCTGTACACGCTCGCCGCGCAGGTGGCCCACTTCGGGAACGAGGCGGTCTACGTCCACCTGAGCGTTGCGCACTTTGACGAAGCCACGGGCGCTGGGCCCTACGGCACCTTCGTCGGCAGCGTGTACGGGGCAGCGCTGCAGGAGCCGACCGGGCTGGCGGCAGTGAAGAACGCCGCCGGCGACATCGTGATGCGCTGGGACGCGCGCGCGGGCCGCGATACCTACTTCCACCGCAACATCAGCGCTGTGGATATGACGGTGTTGACGGAGCAGGTGATCACAGGTGCCGAGTTCAATTTCACCTACGCGGCCCAAGTGGCGGCCTACGGCTATGACGCGCTGTTCGCCTCTTTCGAGCTGTACGAATACGACGCTGGTCGCGGGGCCGTGGGCCCGAAGGTGGCGTGGAACGGGAACTCCGCTCGCGCCGCCCAGCCGAGCGGGGGCACAGCGACCAAGGCGGCAAACGGTGACATCGCGCTGGCGTGGGATGCCAACGGTGCAGCCACGTGGCTCTTCGAGCTGCTGAACGTGAGCAACGGCACTGTCATACGCTCGAGCACCGTGGCGGCGCCGGCGGAGCACTTCACAGCCCTCGAGCAGGTGGCCGTGTACGGCTACACGGTTGGGTACGTGGAATGGCGTGTGGTGGCGGTGAACAACGATGGCGCCGCTTCTCTACAGCAGGCTTTTGCCATCTCGCTGTGACGCTCTTGTGTGATACGCGTCACAGACCCGTTGCGTTCAGCTTTCATTGCCGTTTTGGCCTATTGACGTCGATATCAATATTTGTATAATATGCGGCTGTCTACATACGATCTCTGATCAAGAACTCCCCCTCCCATGTTGGCGCGGAGTACACTCATGACCACGAAAAATATATTTGAAATGCTCACCGACGACCCGGTCGAGTACAACATGAAGTCCCTCAAGGCCAAGCTTGCCATAGCCTTGGTCGAGCTCATCAAAGAGCAGGGCCTGACCCAAGCGTCAGCTGCTGAAAAGCTGTCCGTCACCCAGCCGCGCATGAGTAACCTGTTTAGGCTTAGATTGGAGAAGTTCTCAATCGATGCCTTGTTGGTCATGCTTGTGAAAAGTGGCTACAAGATTGACACGACGTTCGATCCGGCAAACGTCCGTGTGCCAATTTCCATGGAAGTAAAAAGGGCGATGCTGTAACAGCCATCGCCCTTTTGTGCCGACTACTTCCTGCCCGCCTTTCCAGCCTTCGTGCTCTTCTTTGCTTCTCGCGCCGCCTCCCTCTTCGTTGCTTCAACTGCTTTGAGCCTGCTGATAACGGTCTCAATCAGTTGCTTGTCCGTGCCGGTCGCCGTCTTCTTCCCGACATAAAGCACATAAAGGATCCCTGCATCCTTCATGTTGAATACACATCGGTAAGCCGGACTTCCTTGGATCTTCAGCTCCATTGCCACCATACCGCGGGGCAGTGAGAGATGACTAATCTCCAGCTCGGCTTTTGCCCCACTTTGAAGGGCCGTAAGCGAGTTGGCGATTTGATCGCGCGGTCCAACCGGCAAAGCTTTCAAGTCCTTAAGGGTTGAGCCTTCGAACTTGATTTCACGCTGATGATCAGCGGGTTCCGTTACATCGCTTGGGGGCATAGTAATTACCTCGTTGGGTTAGGTATATCCGGATGCTTGTCATGATCTTTTCCCTAGTTGGTTGCCTGAAATCAGGCGAGCGCCACGCAAAATTGCGCGACTCGTTCATATTATCACTGTTTGTATAAAATGAAAATAGCGTGACAGGGCGCTGCCGGATGTCAGGTTTGCCTGGCGGGGGGAGGGGGGGCGGCGGGGGTGCCTTCAATCACTCCCGGCCCCGATGGACATGCTGTAATCAGGCAATGTGCTATTCAGCCCAAATCAAGGCCGACTACCAGAAGCTGGTGCGCGAGTTCGGCGCAGTGGTCTCGCTCGACGAGTTCGCCGTGTTGTTCGCAGAAGACCCTGGCAAGAAGCGGCCAAAGACCCCCAAAGCCATGGACGACGCCTTTGCCGCCGGAAAGAGTCCGGCCGAGCGGGCCATCTGGGCCTCCATTCAGCGCTGGGATGCCCGAGACGCAACGGCATTCGAGCAGGAGCTGTTCACCCAGAAGACCCGCCTGGTAACCGCTGAACGCGCGTTGCAGACCAAGGTCACAAAGAAGGCCCAGAACGACGTTCGCGTGGCCACCAACAAGATCGCCCGCGCCCAAGGCAAGTTGGCCGACCTGCGGCGGACCGACCATGTGGCGAGGGATTCGCGAATCTACCCAGGGGTGTACGGCACCGTCATCGTGTCCGAAGGCGGCAAGCGGGTGGTGAAGCCGATGCGCTACCAGTGTCGGCTGGCGGGCAAGCCGGCGAGCTACGACCAGCGCTACCCCGGCACCTACAACGCCAGGCGCGACAGCCTGGAGGGCTTCTGGCGGCCCGCCTTCGGCCACACGCATGCGCTGATGGTGGTCGATACCTTCTACGAGAACGTGGAGGGGCCGGACGGCGGCAACCAGGTAGTGCAGTTCACACCGCGCACGGGCGATCCGATGCTGGTGGCCTGCCTGTGGTCGCACTGGGTGGACCCCGCCGGCAAGGAGCCCGATCTACTGTCCTTCGCCGCGATCACCGATGACCCGGAGCCCGAGGTCGCCGCCGCCGGCCACGATCGGACGATCATCAATATCAAGCCTGAGTACGTCGATTCCTGGCTCAACCCTGACCCGGCCGACCTTGACGCTCTATACGCCATCTTCGACGACAAGCAGCACCCGTTCTACGAGCACCGGTTGGCTGCGTAAGAGGGTAGCCCGAGCCGGCTGACAGCGTAGGCCGCCGGGGCGATGTGATGTGGCCCTGTTCGCCGGTTCGCCTGCTCCTTCCTCCAGGTGATAGCCCGCAGGCAGAGGCGGACTTTGGGCTCTGCCGCCCCCTGGCCCGAAAACTGGACTGGCGGAAAGGATCAGTTGATGATCTGTCGAACGGTGGCTCGATGTTCACCGACGATTTGGTCTTGGGCAGGGGGAAAGGATGACGCTGGCTTGGGCAACACTGGTTGAAGGGACGGAAACCCCTGCAGGCGACGGAATCACCGGCGCTTTACGCTGTGTCATAGAAATTGAGGATGGAGAACAAGTCGCGGCGGTCCTGAAAAGGGACACTCCAGACTTGGTGTTCGCGGAGGCACTCTGCGGCATGTTGCTCACGAAATGGGGCCTGAAGGTCCCCGCGCCCTACCTTGTCAATGAGCCGGATCGGATTTCATTTGCGAGTGCCGACGTAGGGTATCCAAACCTCAAGAAGGCACTGGGTCTCGACAGTCAGAATCTCTCTGCGGAGGAGGCTGACGAGTTGACGCGATTGGCTTTCGATGTCGTGATGTCGTTCCCCACTACTTCGCTGGCGATCGCCCTCGATGAGGCGATAGATAACAGAGATCGCAATTTGGGGAACATTCTTTGGGACGGTTCAGAAGAAGCGTGGATTGACCATGCGTTTGCGCTTGGCAACGGCGTTGCAATGCCGGATCGGAACATTCTGTGCGAGATCGCAACCTTCAATGGGCTCGCCGATCAAAGCAGCCAGGCAGCCATAGCAAGATGGGCCGCCTTGGACCGCGACGCCGTTGCCGACGCAGCTGGTGAGATCGGCGTATTGCACGATTGCACTGCCTGGCAAGATTTGGTTCTACGGCGCCTTGATACCCTCGGCATGCGGATTCTGGCGCGCTTTCCGCAGCCCCACGATCTCTTAGGCCAAACTCCATGAATACAATCTTGACCGAAACAGGCAGCGCCACAGACAGCAGGGCAATGCACCCCTGGCGCCCTCTGTTCTGGGAGCCAGTGTCTGGAACTGGGGAGCGAATCCTCGCGGGGATCATCTATTCCTTTGACGGTGCCCACGGAGTGTCGCGTCTGATCCGTGACGAGGTGCTGGACGGGATGTTTGGCAAGCAAGCAGGTGGAGCTCGGAAACTGATCGAGCACTCCCTAAAGTCATTCTTGGCAATGGCGAATCAACGTGAAGATGGCCTTGGCCAGCTGGATCGTCCATTCATGGGCCTCTTCCCGGGCGGAGTTCGTTTGACCAGTGCCGCAACCATACCAGCGTTGCTCAGGACGGCGGCATTGCTGTATTCCAGCATGGCTAATCTGGCTAAGCTTGAGGAACTCGACCAGTCCGATACGCCTCTTCCGGAAGAGATAAATAGGCGTTTCAGCACCGAGGTGCGCGACATCGTAATTGGGCTGCGGCCGGAATTCGCAGACTACTTCGGCCGTACCGCGCAGCTGGTTCAGGGCGGTCAGCGTGTGCGCTTCGGGTTCTGCTCGCCCGGTGCCGTCATGCATTTCAGCGTCTTGCATCCTGCCCGTGTCAGCGCGAGCATTCGAGACGCACGAGCCCGCTTGTTCGAACTACAACGTGCGCGCGAGCTCACCGGAATTGCAAATGCTGCCCTCATCGGTGCAGTGAGCCGCAACGATGATGCGACTCTTGATCGACGGCAGCGTCAGGCGGTAGATGTGGCGAGGCAGGAAATCGAGGCTGAGGCCGTCGCGGCCAGCCTCCGTTTCTATCCGGTTACCTCTGCCCAAGAAGGCGCGGAGCGCGTTCTTCAAGCAGCGTGACACTGCAATGGACTTCCGCGCGCTCCTCTCAGCAGCGCGCGCGCGGCAGCTCTAGGACCGAAGTAGTGTAGTTGGGGGACAGCATGTGCTGGCGCATGCCCCAGGCGGGCTTGTTCTGCCAGCCCGACGCGCCGAGCCCGGCCACGCCGCGGCCGAACTTCCGGTTGATCTGATCGAGGGTCGCCATCAGCGCATCGTTTCCAGCAACGGCCGGGCTGAACAGATCGGCCTGCAGGTCGTGGGGCTTGGCCAAGTCCAGCAACGCGACTCCGGCCTTCTTGTACCCGATGCCGTCTCTCAGCAGGCCGCGGAGCAGCTGTCTCACGGCCCCGAGCACGAGGGTGGTGTCCGAGGTCGCCGCCGGCAGCACGGCCGATCGCGTCGCGTTGTGCTGCGGCAGTTCGGGCCGGAAGGTGTCGGAATGGGCAAACACCCAGAGGCCCGAGGCCACCAGCCCACGCGCACGCAGCTTCTCGCAGGCCCGGACCGCAAAGGTGGCCAGCGCCTGGGCAATGGCGTCGTGGTCGGCCACCCGATCCGCGAACGAGCGGCTCACCATGATCTGCTGCCGGTCGGGTTCCACCTCCTCCAGCTCCATGCACGCATGCCCCTGCAGCTCCCGCTGGGTCCGCGCGAGGGTCACCCCGAAGGTGGCAAGGATGTCATCGGGGGGCGCGTCACGCAGGGCGGCCGCGGTCCTGATGCCCATGTTCATCAGCTTGGGCGCCAAGCGCCGCCCAACGCCCCACAGGTCCTCTACTGGAAACCGGCGCAGTAGCTCTTCCCGCTTCCGCGGGTCGCTCAGGTCGACAACGCCATCGGCCGACTTCGCCGCCTTGTTCGCCAGCTTGGCCAACGTCTTCGTCGGGCCGATACCGATGCAATTCGGAATGCCGGTCCACCGATGAACCCGTGCGCGCAGCTCCCGCGCAAAACGCTCCCTGTTCCGAACGCGATCCAGGCCGATGAAGCTCTCGTCGATGCTGTAAACCTCGACGCGGGGCGCCGCATCGCGCAGCACAGATACCACGCGGCTGCTCAGGTCCCCATACAGTCCGAAGTTGGCGGAGCGCAGCTGCAGGCCGTGGTGCCGCACCAGGTGCTTCAGCTCGTGCGCGGGCTGGCCCATCTTGATGCCCAGGGCTTTGGCTTCTGCTGATCGGGCGATCGCGCACCCGTCGTTGTTGCTCAGCACCACCAACGGTTTGCCGCGCAGAGCCGGTTGGAAGACCCGCTCGCAGCTGGCATAGAAATTGTTGCCGTCAACGAGCCCGAACATGGCCGCGCCTCCGCTGAATCTGGCGCGCGACACCGACTACGGCAAACACCTCCACCTCGGTGCCTTGCTCGAGCACGATGGGCGGGAATTCGGGGTTGGCAGAATGCAGCTCCAGATGGTGCTCGAACAGCTGGAGCACCTTGCACGTTGGCTGATTGCCATCCCAGATGGCGATTACCAGGTCGCCGGGCTGCGGTTGCACGGACCGGTCGACGACCAGGATATCGCCATCGCTGATGCCGACTCCCAGCATGGACCAGCCGTCGGCACGGTACAGGAAGGTGGCGGCGGGGTTCCGGACCAGCAGGCGGTGCAGGTCAACCGCATCGTCCATGAAGTCGTCGGCCGGGGAGGGGAAGCCCAGGCGGGCTCGCGCACCGGCCAAAGGAACGAAGTGCGCCGGACCGTCTATGGCCGCGGCGCCGATCAACGTAGCGATCGTCGTGGGAAGGGGAAGGGACTGCATGGCGGGAACTCTGGCTGGGCGGTGTCTCATGACGAGAGACGGGCCGAATGTTAGTACAATTACTAACTGGCCGGATGACCGGTTCACGGCGGCGCCTGTTCAGGGGGCGGCCGGGGACGTATCAGGCCGTGCGACGAGGCGCATTCAGAATTGAGGCCATGGGAAAGACTGTCGAGGAAAAGGCCCGCTGGGCCCGTGGTAAGGCGGCCAGGCTCTGGGACCGGGTGAACGCTCTGGAGGCGATGAGAGGCGGGGACTGGCAGGTCCAGGCGCGCCGTCGGCGCGCTGCCAGCCGGTTGGTGCACGAAGCCGCTGGGTACGAGCGGATGGCCACCCGTCTGGAGGGGCCAGACGAATGGACCGACGACGCGCCATTTTGATCGCGCGCACCTCGCTGCAAATTGGCAGGGGTGGGGGTGATCAACGCCTCTGGGCCTCCTGAAATCAGCGAGGACGCCCCAGCTGGGTCAAGCGTTCCACGCGGCGTACTCCTGAAATCGAACGCGTCCGAAACCCGCGCCACGACTGCTGAGCGCACGAGACTTTTAATCTTTTGGTCGATGGTTCGAATCCATCACGGCCCACCACTGCATCAACAACTTAGGCGCCCGATGGGCGCCTTTTTTGTTGCCTCCTGAAAACCTGTCGCTGGGCTGATGCGCGTCAGGGTGGCGTAGGACTTCCTGGTGGCCGTGGCGACCCCCGCGGACGCGTGGCCGGCGTGCCGGCGGGTTGCTCGCGCGCTGCCGCGATCCCACGGTGACGCTCGAGCACGACCAGTCCGCTGATCGTTGGCGCGCGCGTTTTGTGATCCATGACGCAGTACGAGGCCTCTCGTGGCCGGAACGGAAGGTGTCTACCGCCCTGGCCGCAAAGTCCGCTCGATTGCGCAAGGGCGACTACCTGCGTGTCCGCCGGCTGGCCTACAGCACGCTGCTGAAGGCCTTGGAAAAACGGCACGGCGAATTTCGCACCAGGCTCTTCTCACGCTATGAGGCGTAACTCTTTTCAGTAGATTAAACGTCTGAGCAGACAGGCCTGGAAGACAATGACAAGAGATGGAATGAAGCGACGGAGAATTCGCGAAGGTAAGCTGCGCCCCCTGATGGACTCAACTCCAGTGTTTGAAGAGTGGGTATATTCTGACAAGAATGCCGGCTTTATCTTACATCGGCGACGCTGGATATGATCCACGATCAGGCACCCCCACATCTCGTTACCGGTGCTAGCGGTGGAGCTTATCAATCGCGAAATGCCTGGTACCACTTGATCTTGGTAGAAATGTATTACAGGCCTCTGTATGCAATGGCGAACGCTCGTGTTGTCTTTGCTTTTCCCTCTGCTCCCAGCCTGCGGTTCGCAACCTCGAAGCGTGCCTCCACAGGTGTCATCGGCCGGATTTACAGCCCTCACATCCTGGAAATTTGGCGGCTGGATCTATCTGGAAAATGAAACGTATGTTCCCGGTGCGATTGCTGTATCAAAAAAGCCGGTCATTACGAAATGCAGATCTGTGTCGCATGACATTAGGGTCGAACACTACGGCGCTTCCATCTCCGACCTTGAAAGTACATGCCTTGACGTCAGCTCTGCAGCCAGAGAGGCAGAGCATTGGTTTCCAGGGCGCAGCGCGAGGTATTCCATCATTGTCGTCCCGGAAGGGCACTCGATATATGTAAAGAGGCGTAGCCTCGTGATCAACTCGATTCACGTGACATTAGCGACAGCTGACTTCAGCGTGCGCAATAGATTCGACGGTAACTTGGTGGATTTGGTCGCGCATGAGTCTTATCACGCGCTTGGCATCCTGGCGAATGACCGGCGGGGCGGAGATGAGTGCACTGCCTACTACGCTGGGTTATGTGCACAGCTTGAGGTAATCGGATCAATTCCGGAATCCGCCTTGCCCGGCGCCCCGTTGACGGACGGCGCGGATGAGGCGACGCGGAACTCCTCAGAGACTGCCTACTTGGTAAGACGCGAGGTTTTTCCTCTGCTGCATGACGGCTCCATCACTTCAGATAGTGACGGAGGCAGGATTTTGGCTAAACGTTGTCAGGAACTCAGGAGTGGCATTCATAACTCCGACGACTAGCTGCAGCCATGGATGCCTCACGCGTTGAAAAGTATCCGTACCTGTCCCGCATGCGGAAGAAATCATACGCATGCGGAATGCAATTGTTCTGGGAATCTGCTTTGTGCCCTGATCCCTAACGTGAGCTTGCTGCTGCGGTAGTACGCCAGCATGCGGCGGGCGGAAGGCACTCGGGTCGGCAAGTCGAACTGACAGCTCGGGCTGCCGTTGGCTGCGGCCGGGAAGGGCGCTCCCGAGTTGCATCACAGCGAATTGCGCCTTTCACCGAGGCGCAGCAGGGCAAGGACCGATGGCTGTCCATCGCCCGGACGCGCACGCTGTACCTCCCGACCTTGAGCACGACATGCCGCTTCCCGGAGAACGCGTGCATGCCGACGGTCGATCCGGAGCACTGCAATGGCACTGGTGATGGAAGTCCTGCAGACCGCCGTCGTCTTTGCGACGGTGCTGTCCCTGTTTGGTGTGCTGCTGCGCGCTCGGCATTGGCACGCCGGCAGGTCGGACGGCCTGGCCGCTTCCACACCTGTGCCCGACACCGACGCAGTGCCTCCCAAGTGTCGGTCAGGCGCCTGGGCGGCCCTGCGCAACGGTGCGCAGCGATCGCAACAGGCACATCGCCGAGACCAGGCAGGCCGCGATCACCGTCATCGACAACGGCAGGTGGAAAGTGCGGTGGCCGAACATGGCGAAGCCGAGGTGGATGAGGAACGTCGCGATGCCCAGCGCCGCGCAGACCATCGCAAAGCCACGCGCCTTGCTGGTCTGCAGCAGCACGTGGCGGTAGCCGAGCAGCACCACGCCGACGGCCAGCAGGTTGAAGACCAGGAAGCCCTGCACGCCACCGGGCAGCAGGAACATCTCCCACTCACGCCAGAACGCGGCGTCGATCTGATGAACGATCAGGGCGAGCAGGGTGGCGAAGTAGCTTCTTTCCATGGGACAGGCGATGCCGAAGGCTGCGGATCCTGCAGCGTGCACAGTGTAGCGGGGCTCACCGCGTGCCTGCGTGCCGGATTGGCTTCGCCGCGGTCCGCATTCAATGCAGCGCGATGTCGCCGATGAGCGTATCGACCAGGCGCTGCGCGCGGGCCCGTGCACCTTCGCCACGACGCGGCGCGACCGGCAGGTCCGGGCGGATGCCGGCCACCTCGTCACTGCCATCGGCACGCAGGCGTACGCAGTTCGGAACGCGCAGGTGCAGATGCGAATGGGGCAGTTCAGGCATCGCCTGCGCACTCATGAAGCCGCAACCGTACCCTCCGCTGTGCGTGCCGACGATGCGGGCGATGTGGTTGTCCTGCATCCGCGCGGCGAACATCTCGGCGGAGGAGGCCGTCTTCGCATTGGTGAGGACATATACCGGGCCTTTCCAGGCGCCCCAGTGCTCGCGCACATCCTGTGACCAGTCCAGGCGGTGCGCGATGAGGAAATCATCGAGGGTGTCCACGGCAGCGCTCGGCAACGGGCCGCCGGAGGTACCTGCAGGCACCAGGCGCCGGCATGTTGGGCCGTTCCAGTCGTGCTGCACCCGCCAGGCCCAGGACAGATCGCAGGCCGGCAGTGCCGCGGCCTGCCGCGACGCCTGGAACGCTTGCCGCTCTGTAGTGAGCAGCCTGCGCGCCACGGCGTTGGGGCGGTGATTGCGCAGTGCGTCGTCGAGCCGCTCGAATTGTTCGTCCAGATAGGGCTTGCCGGCCGGGGACTGGCTGACCTGGAGCACGGCCGAGGCAACCGGCTGCGGGGTGAACAGCCGCGCCAGCGTATCGCCACTGTCGTCGCCGCCCGGGTTGTCGCCGACGTCCACCAGCACGGCGTCCACGCCGTCCTGTTGGAAACGCCGCAGGCTGGCGGCGATCACCGCGACCCAGCCACGGGCCAGGGTGCCGCGCATGTCGTCGGTGGAGTCCGCATGCCGCAGTTGTGGCCACAGCGCGTGGCAGAGGCCCGGATAGCGAAGGGCATCGAACTCATGCAGGCGCAGCAGCCCCACCGTGTGCCCATCCGGCAGCGAGAGAATGCCGGCGCGCAGCACAGGATCGGCGTCGTCGTTGAGGGGGTGGTAACCGGCCAGCGTTTCCACCGGCAGGCTGAAATCGTGCCGGCCTTCATCGGCCACGCCGAGCGCGGCACACCCTGCGCTCGCGCCCAGCGTGCGCGGGTCCACGGCAGTGGGCGAGGCCGTGTCGGGCGCCTGTTCAAGCGGCTCGAGCAGGCTGAGGTGACCATCCTGGAACCCGGCCAGGAAAGTGCGCAGGGCTTGGCGCGCCTGCGTATCCGTACGTGCTTCAGCGAGCGCACGCTGCGCCTCGGCATCCAGTGCGGGAAGGTCCACGCCACTTTGTGGCGAGGCGACCCATGCCAGATGCGCGTAGTCCTGCTCCAAGGCGCGCTTGAGCGCCACATGGTCGGCCTGCCAGGCGCTGCGATCGAATGCCGGCGCGGCAACGGATGCCCCCGGTGCGGCGACACCCAGCATCGCGAGCATGAATACAGTGCCACTCATCCCTGCCATACAGCCTCCTTGCGACCCGGCGCAGTGCCGCACGGGGCAAGGGTGACGGGATCGTGTGTGCGATCGACTCCGGTCGATCGTAGCCAATGCGCGTGTTCCCCGGAAGTCCCGGAGTCGCATCACGCCACCGTCCCCACGACGCGCGCACGATCAGGCCATACCCGGCCACAGTGGGCCCACGATCCCACGGAGCGGTGTGATGAGTACCGTCCAATCCGGCCACGCGATACGCGAACTCAACCAGATCATCGGCATCGCGCGCGATGGCCACGACATCTACGCCAGAGCCGTCGCCGACGGGGCGCAGGATCCGCAGTTGAATGCGCTGATGATGCGGATGGCCGCAGCGAAAGTGCAGGTCATCGATGGGGTCACGCGGCTGGTGCGCGACGCCGGTGGCCAGCCCGCCCGCCACGGTACCTTCGCCGGCAGCCTCCGTGGCGGCTTCGGCAGGTTGGGCACCGCACTCGGGGATGCGGGCATCCAGTACGCCAGTGAGAGCCAGGCAGCTGAAGCGCGTCTGGTGAGGGCACTCGAAGTGGCCGCGCGCGATGGCGCACTGACGGCACATGCGCGACGAACGCTCAACGGCATGCTGCTGGAGACGCGCCTCGGTTGGGACGACATGCGCCAAGAGGTAGCTGACCTGCGGGGCCGGGATGCATAGTCATCCACACCGTCACCCACACCTTCAAGGAAGCACGCGCATGCGCAGCGTCGCGAATCAACCGCGTCGCGAATGAGCTTCGTAGTGAAGGACGCTAGAAGTTGAAGGACGCTGGAAGTTGAAGGGTGCGAGAGGGCGCCGACTACGCTTGGGCGCCGTCTGCATGTGAGGGCTGCGCGGATGCGCAGCCCACCATGCGGCAGACGAATTACTTCTGCTGCGGCTTGTTGCCTGCGTCAGGGGCGTTCTTGGTGTCCTGTTCCTGCTTCTGCTGCTTGGCCTGCGCGTCCTTGCGATCCTGTTCGGACTGCGGGCCTTTCTGTGCAGCAGCGGCATTCTTGACGTTGTTTTCGTTGTTCTGCATGTTGGACATGGTGTGACTCCAAGGCGACGTGATGTCGCAACCCCAGCGTGGACCTGCCGCTGTTACGCGAGGGTCGCACTTGGATGAGCATCGGGTCAGGGTAGTCTCATGACCAAGTGCTACACCGCGTGGGTGTAACCACCCACGACGCTGCGGGTCCGCAACGTGCCTTTATCCGAGACGCCGAGTTGGAGGCCGCGGCCGTCGATGTATCAGGATTGGCAGAGTGTCCCGCAATGTTCGCTGCTGAACCCGGCAATGGCCTGCTGCAGGAGCGGAACGTCGCTTGGGTCCACCTGTTCCAGCGCGTCCCTCAACGCGTCACGCACTGGCTGCCGTTGCGCGGGCTGCAGCATCTGCGCGTAAGGCGCCGCCGTCTCCGCCAGCGCACGGACCAGGGTCCGCTTCAGCGTGCTGCCCGCCGGCTGGGCACGCATCACCTCCAGCATCTCCAGATACTGGCGTTGCGCATTGCGGCGAAGGGTGTCGGTGCCGCCCGGTCCCAGACCGGCGAGCTCTGCGGGCGTTGCCACGGTCAGCCACGTATCCACCAGTGGCTGCATCCGTGCACCGCACTGCAGCAGGTACGGCAGCAGCAGACCCAGCTGTGCCTGGAAGCGCTCGGCGTTGCGGTTGCCTTGGCGGGCCTGCTCGCCGGAATGGAGGAGCACGGCGGCTGGCATCGCACCCATGCCGAACTGCATCAACCGGGTGGACAGCGTTACGCCGTACTGGCACGCGTTGGTCAGCAGACCCAGGTCCGCCGTCGCGTAGTCCGGTGCCAGGACGTCGGTCTGGTTGGTCACCGCCGCCAGCAGTTGCATGGCGCGTGGGCTTTCGAGCTGCTCCGGTGCGTTGTCGGCGTCGGCTTGCTGCAGCAGTTGCAGGTAATCGCGCGTGGCTTCGTACTGCGCCATGAACTGCGGCGGTATATCATCGGCACGTGCGGGTGAGGCGACCAGCACCATCACGAGGAGGGCCGCGCCCAGCGGTGTCCGGGCAGGCGCACGCGCCGGCCGTGCCAGTCGTCGCGTGAGAGAAGAAAACGGGCTGCCACTCATCCGGAGCATGGTCCTTGGATCGATTCGGGCATGGAGCGTAGGTGACCCGGGGCAGGGCGGCAACCCGGTGCGCAGCATGCGTCGCCTGGGCATCCTGCGGGTGCCCGGCAATCGGTTGTCCTCGAATGACGGTCAGCAGAGAGGCGCGTGGGCCATGAGCGGTCTGCCTGTGCACACCGCAGAATCGCTTACGGGGGCACAATAGCCAGTCATTCGTTGATCGTTGTTGGAGGTGCCATGAACCGTTTCGTCCTGCTGGGTGTGGGGGCGCTTGCGCTCGCGGCCTGTTCCAAGCCGGCGCCGTCCGATACCGCGACTCCGGCAGAGCCGGCCGCGCCGGCCACGTCGGCCCCCGCTGCCAGCGCGCCCGCCGCCCCCGCCAGCCCGACCCTGCAGCCGCCGTCGTTCGATTGCGCCAAGGCGCACTCCGAGGCCGAGCAGCAGGTGTGTGGCGACGCGCGACTGGCCGCGCTGGATCGCCAGCTGGCCGCGCTCTACAAGCGGGTGCAGACCAGCCCGGATGAGCTGGACATCGCGGCCGAGCAGCGTGGCTGGATCAAAGGCCGCGATGCCTGTTCGCGTGCGGTGGATCCGCACCGTTGCCTGGTGGAGTCCTACCAGACGCGTCTGGTCGAGCTGACCATCAACGGCGGCGGCATCCAGGTGCCGGCCAAGGTCGAGTACCGCTGCGATGACAACAGCAAGCCGGTGACTGCGGTGTTCTACAACGACATCGATCCCACTGCGGCCGTGATCAGCTGGGGCAACGACCAGGCCATCGTGTTCCCGGTGCCGGTCACCCGCGATGAAAACAACGGCGGTCGCTGGGGGCGCGAAGGCGTGGACCTGCGGACCCACAACGACCAGACCACGCTGGAGTTCTATGGCACCACGCTGCACTGCCAGGTCGCCAGGTAAGGGCAGCCCCCGCCGCGTTGCTCAGCGCACGCGGCGGTAGCGCACCTCGTTCTGCCGGTCGCCCACTTCGGTGGTGACGAAGCCGTCGCGGCTCTGGCTGATGTCGAACACGCTGCTGCCGACGTTGAGCTGGCCGCCATTGACCCAGCCGTTCAACGACTGCCCACGCGTCTGTGCGCTCATGCGGCCGTCGCTGTCGATGCGCATGCGGATGTCGGCGTTGAAGGTCGGGTTGTAGCCCTCGAACTCGCCGACCATCCAGTCGGGCACATAGGACGTGTGGCGGGCGCCCTGGTAGTTTTCGTCGTCGTAGCGCGCGTCATCCTTGTTGGCGTTGTGGGCCAACGCGCCGAGAATAGCCGCGCCGATCAACACGCCGGCGGTAACCTTCGCGTCGTGGTTGTCATCGTCATGGCGGTCATCGCGATCGCTGCCGCCGTGCACCCGGAACGAGGCGCGGCAGCCATCATCGACCCATACCTCGCGGCGGTCGTAGTCCCAGGTGCGGCCTTGGCGGCAGTCCGCACCGGACAGCTTGCGGTCCAGGGTGACGTAGCCCGCGCGGGGCAGGGTGCAGGACTGATAGCGGTTGTCGCGGCTCTCGCAGGTGACGAAGTCGTCCGCGCGCGCGTCTTCCAACGGCAGCATCAACAGCAGGGGCGTGGCCAGCAGCATACGGAAGAGCATGTCGTCGATTCCGGAAGGGAAAAGGAGCGCGTCGCATCGTATGGGAAGCGGGAAACCCCCGTTCCCTGGCACCGACGATGGGCACGCACACATGAAATCCGGATGAAAGTCGCTCCGCAGGAAGATCGCCTCAGGCGCAGGCCGCCAACGGGTGCTGGAAGCAGGCACGGATCGCGTCGAGCAGTTCGCTCATCGTGTAGGGCTTGGGCAGGAAATGCATGCCCGGGCCAAGCTGCGGCACCACGACGGAGGGCTCCAGGCCCGAGGTGACCAGCACCGGCAGACCGGGCTGTTCCTGCTTGACCCGATGCGCCGCCTCGATGCCGCTCACTTCGCCCAGGCAGACATCGGTGAACACCAGATCGAAGCGCTCGCCGGCCTGCAGCAGGCCGAGGGCGGCTTCGGCGGAGCTGACCGCAACGACCTCGCAGGCCTGGCTTTCCAGCGCCATGCGGCTCAGTTCGCGGGTGTCTTCGGTGTCTTCGATCAACAGCACGCGCGGTTCGGGATGGTGCTTGGACAACAACATGGAGCGTGGTTCCTGCTTACCCCCGGAGAGGGGCGCGCAAGTATCGCGGGCCGCCGGTGAGGAGACCGTCGACGGCGACCAAATGCCGGGTGAATCGAGGGCGGGATCGTACCGCCCGTAGCGCCCACGGCGCTCAGGCAACGGCCGCCGACCGCCGGCGTCCACGGTGCCAGGCCCACACCAGCCCGACCGCCAACCCCGCCGCCGACAGGCGCAGCACCGTCGCCGGCCAGCCGACCGCGGTCGCCTCGCTGATCACGAATACGTTCCAGGCCAGGTTGAGCGAGACATGCAGGGCCAGCCCGCTCCAGAGGGTGTAGTCGTCCAGGGCGTTGAGCCAGGCGAATACCAGCCCGCCGATGCCGGTGATGGCGAACACCTGCAGCGCCATGCCCCCGCCGCCGCCGAACGACCACCAGTGGATCGCACCGAAGATCACCGCCTGTACCAGCGCGGCGGCCAGCCACGGCCAGCGCTGCTGGCGATGGGCGAAGATGAAGCCGAAGCCACGGAAGATGATTTCCTCGGCGAACGGGAACAGCACGCCGAGCATCAGCAGCGCGAGGACATCCTGGGTGGGATTCACCCCGCCCAGCCACCACAGGCCGAGCCAGCAGGGCAGCGTGGCCAGCAGCGCCAATCCCGGCCCCTGCCAGCCATTCCAGCGCAACCCGAGCAGTGCGTGCAGGCGTTGCCCCGGGCGCAGCAGCAGCGCAGCCACGGCCAGCACCAACAGCACGCCCAGGCCGTTGTCGAGGATGGCGCCGCCATAGGGGATCGGCAGCTTCGGAATCGGCGTGCCCAGCCACGCGGCGAGGTCGCGCAGATTGATCGACACGGCCAGGGTCAGCACCACCACGCAGGCGGCCAGCCAGGTCGGCAGGCGAAGGGACGGCATGGGACGCTCCATATCCAGGGACGGCGTGGATTGTTCGTGATTCCCTCGCCAGCAGCATGGGGCATAGGTCGGGGGGTCATCGGTCATGGCCGCGTTGCACCACGGTCAGGTATGACCGGCTAGAGTGCGGCTTTGCCCCTTGGATTACCGCCCATGCAATGCCCCGTATGCAAAACCCAAGCGCTGCAGATGTCCGAGCGCCAGGGCATCGAAATCGACTACTGCCCGCAGTGCCGTGGCGTGTGGCTGGACCGTGGCGAACTGGACAAGATCATCGAGCGCTCCGCCGGTGCCGCCGCGCCTGCATCCGCTCCGGTACGCGCTGCCGCACCGCCGCCGGCTGCCGTGCAGCACCGTGATACCCGCCATCTGGGCCAACAGCCGTACGGCGATCAGCACGGCTACCGCAAGAAGAAGAAAGAGAGCTTCCTGTCGGACCTGTTCGACTTCTGATGCACGCGTGCGCGGCGCTCAGGCGCGGCGCAGGATGAACTCCCGGTCGACGCTGTCGCCGACCGGGAAATCGTATTCGCCCACCTTGCTGCAGCCATAGCGCGCATAGAAGCGCTGCGCACCCAGGTTCTCGGACCACACGCCAACCCACAGCGTGCGCCGCCGTGGGTGATCGAGCCAGGCCAGGAACGCGTCCATCAGGCGCGCGCCGTGGCCGCCACTCTGATGGCTGGCGAGCAGGTAGAGGCGCTTGAGCTCGATATCACCCTCGCTGGCCTCGGCATGTGGCAGTCCGTTCGGCCCCGCCGCGAGATAGCCCACCGCGCGGCCGCCATCCTCCAGCAGCCATGCTGCGTTGCGCGGATCGGCCAGTTCGCGGCGTTGCGGTTCGACCGCGTAGTGACTGTCCAGAAATTCGCGCAGATCCTGCGGCGGGTAGGAATCGCCGAAGGTTTCGGTATAGGTGGCGATGGCGATCGCCGAGAGCGCTTCGGCATCGGCAAGGGTGGCGCGGCGGAGGGTCAACGTCATGGCGCAAGGCAGGCAGATCGGGCCGGCAGCTTACGCCATCGCTCCAACCGGCAGGAGGTCCGGGTACCTGCGGCACCCGGAACCTGTCACGGCCGCGGGATCAGAACCAGACCCGCACGCCCGCCACCCAGCGGGTATCGCGTGCGCGCTCGCCGGCCGCCTCGTGGTAATCAGCGGTATCGCCGAACAGCCGCTCGTGGCTGATGCCGATGTAAGGCGCGAAGCGGCGGCTGAACTCGTAGCGCAGGCGCAGCCCGGCCTCGACCTTGTTCAGGCCCGAACCGTTGCCATACTCCGGCTCGTCCTTGGCCGAGAAACTGGCTTCCACCAGCGGCTGCAGGATCAGGCGGTTGGTCAGCAGCAGCTCGTACTCCACTTCCACCGTGGCCGCGAACTGGCCGCTTTCGCCGACATAGGCCGTGGCCGAGGTCTCGAACTTGTACGGCGCCAATCCCTGGATGCCGAATGCCGCCCAGGTGCGTGAATCGGCCGGACGGAAATCCTGCTTCACGCCGACCAGCACGTCCCACCACGGCGACACGCTGCGGCCGTACATCACTTCCAGATCGGCCGATTCGGTGCGGCCGTCGCTGCGCTCGCCTTCGCTGCGCAGCCATAGCCTGTTGATGTTGCCGCCCACCCAGCCGCTGGCCTCCCATGCCTGGCCGGTGCCGTGCTGACCGTCCCAGTGTTCGAGGCGGTTGAGCAGCAGCATGCTGTGGATCTCCGGCGCATGCTCCATCGCGCCGTGGTCGATCGGCGGGAACGCGGCGAGGCGGTCGGCGGCGGTCACGGCAGGAATCGGCTCGAGCGGTTCGGTGGGCGCAGACGCCTTCGGCACACCATGGCCCATCGCGGCGTGGTCCATCTTCGAATGGTCCATCTTGCCGTGATCAGTGCTGCCGTGGTCCATCTTCGAATGATCCATCTGGCTGTGATCGACCTTGCCGCCATCTGCCGGTGCTGTGTCGGCCGTGGTCGTGGTCGGCGTCGTGGCATGGCCGGCATGCGACTGCGCCCAGGCCGGTGCCGACAATGCCAGCAGCAGGGCGGTGCTCAAGGCCGACGTCGCGGTGAGAGGAGAGCGGCTCATTCTTCGATCCTCACTTCGCGCATCATGCCCGCTTCCATGTGGTACAGCAGATGGCAGTGGTAGGCCCAACGGCCGAGCGCGTCGGCACGCACGCGATAGGTGCGGCGGGTGCCCGGTGGCATGTCGATGGTGTGCTTGCGCAGGTGGAAGTCGCCGTCCGCATTTTCCAGATCGCTCCACACGCCGTGCAGATGGATCGGGTGCTGCATCATGGTGTCGTTGACCAGCACGATGCGCATGCGCTCACCGTAGTTCAGGCGCAGCGGTTCGGCACTGGCAAAGGGAATGCCATCGAAGGACCAGCTGAATTTCTCCATGTGGCCGGTCAGGTGGAGCTCGACCTCGCGGCCGGGTTCGCGGCCATCGGGATCGTCGAACAGGCTGCGCATCGCGCCGTAGGTGAGCACGTCGCGGCCGTTGTCGCGCAGGCCGATGCCGGGGTCATCCAGTTTCGGCTCGGTCGCCATGCTCTGCATGTCCACCAGCGGATTGCCCGTTTCGCTGGCCGGGTGACGCGGTGCCTTGGGATCGGCGCCGTGCGCGCCGTGGCCCATGCTGGCGCCGCAGCCGCCTTCCATGCCCTTCATGTCGTGGCCCGCCATCCCGTTCGAGGCATGGCTCATGTCATGTCCCATGTCGCTCATGGTCAGCAGCGGGCGCGCGTCGCGCTCGGGAATCGGCGCCTGCAGGCCGTGGCGGACCGCCAGCGTGCCGGCGGCATAGCCGGTGCGGCCCATGTCCTGGCAGAAGATCGTGTACGCGTCCTGGCCGCTGGGTTCGACGATCACGTCGAAGGTTTCAGCCGGGGCGATGCGGAATTCATCGATGCTGACCGGGTGGATGTACTGGCCATCGGCGGCGACCACGGTCATTTTCAGCCCGGGGATGCGCACGTCGAAGTAGGTCATCGAACCGCCGTTGATGAAGCGCAGCAGCACCTTCTCGCCACTGCGGAACAGCCCGGTCCAGTTGCCGGCCGGGGCGGTACCGTTGAGCAGGTAGGTGTAGGTGTGGGCGTTGATGTCGGAGATGTCGGTCGGCGTCATCCGCATCCGGCCCCACATGCCGCGATCGGCGGTGGCCGCGGCCCAGCCGTCCCTGCGCACATCGCGCAGGAAGTCGGGCAGGGTGCGCTTGTAGTAGTTGTCGTACTCGGCGAGTTTCTTCATGCGCCGGAACAGCGCACCGGGGTCCATGTCGGTCCAGTCCGAGAGCAGGATCACGTGCTCGCGGTCGAAGTGGTACGGCGCCGGCTCGAGCGGGTCGATGATCAGCGCGCCGTACAGGCCGGCCTGTTCCTGGAACATGGAGTGGCTGTGGTACCAGTACGTACCCGACTGCTTGAGGGTGAAGCGGTACTGATAGGCCTCGCCGGGGGCGATGCCGTTGAAGCTCAGGCCGGGCACGCCATCCATGTTGGCCGGGAGCAGCAGGCCGTGCCAGTGGATGGAGGTGGGATGGCCCTGCAGCGTATTGGCGACCCGGATGCTGACGGTCTGGCCCTCGCGCCAGCGCAGGATCGGCGCCGGCAGGCTGCCGTTGACCGTGATCGCCGGGCGGGTGCGGCCGGTGAAGTTGGCCAGCGATTCGCCGATGCTCAGCTGCACGTCCTGGCTGCTGAGCACCTGCGGGGTGCCGACCAGGCCGGGGCCGGCGGCGGCGAACGCCCGTGGGCTCAGACCGGTGGCGGCCAGGCCGGCGACTACGCCGCCGGCAGCCACGCCCTGCACGAACAGGCGACGTGACGGCATGGGCGGGGTGCCCGTGCCGGGTGTTTTGGGGAAAGACATTGCAACTCCGAATCCGGTTCGAATGGCACACGCGGTGCCGTCAACGCCCGCGCACCGGGGGCGCGCGGACAGAGCTCAGGCGGGCGCTCGCAGAGCGCGGCGGATCAGGCGATCGGAGGGCGGGTGATGCGGTCCAGCGGCGGGGTCGGCAGCGTGGGGTGCGCGGCCGTCAGCGGGGCCATCGACACCGGCGGCGGCGTGGCCAGCCAGGCGACCTGGACGGTCAGGCTGGGCTGCTGGGCGCAGCTGCGCAGGCAGTCCTTGATCTTGCAGTGGTCGCCATCGTGCGGCGCCTGTACGCCGGCATCGGCGGCGGCCATCGCGTGGTGATCGTGTGCGGCGGGAGCCGGCGCGTCGCCGTGGCAGGGCGGTGCCGCGCTGCTGGCGGGGGTCGGCTCGGCCAGGGCCAGCGCCATCGGGCCGGCCATGGCCACGTTCAGCCCGTTGAGCAACAGGCTGAGCATCAAGACCACTCGCAGGAGAAGGCCACTGGCGGACATGGGGCTCACCTTACTGCCAAAGCCCGGCGACCGCACCTGCGGCTGAACGCCTGGTTCAACTCTGGAGCCGGGTCTGCCTGGACGTGCCGTGGCATCAGCCTTCCTCACGGACGATCTCGACCAGGCGGTCGCCGTAGCGGGCCAGCTTGGTGCCACCGATGCCACCGACCCGCCCCAGCGCATCGACGCTGGTGGGGCGCTGTTCGGCGATGTTGCGCAGGGTGCTGTCGTGGAAAATGACGAAGGCCGGGACGTTCTGTTCGCGGGCGAGTTCGGCGCGCAGGCCGCGCAGCGCGTTGAACAGGGCCAGGTCCTGCGGCAGCACTGACAGGCCGGTGCGCTGGCCGCTGCGGTCGCGCTCGCGGGCGGCCTTGGGGGTCTCGCGGCGCATCATGACCTTGCGCTGGCCCTTGAGCACTTCACGGCTGCCATCGGTCAGGCGCAGGCCGCCATAGGCGCTGCTGTCCACTTCGAGCAGGCTGGAGGCGACCAGCTGGCGGAACACGCTGCGCCAGGTGCGGGCGTCCAGATCCTTGCCGATGCCGTAGGTGCTCAGTTCGGTATGCCCGAACTGGCGCACCTTCTCGTTGTCGCCACCGCGCAGGATGTCGATCAGGTGGCCGACGCCGAAGCGCTGGCCACTGCGGTAGACGCAGCTCAGCGCCTTCTGGGCGGCGACGCTGGCATCCCAGGCATCCGGCGGCAGCAGGCAGTTGTCGCAGTTGCCGCAGGGCTGGGGGTAGGTCTCACCGAACCCGGCCAGCAGGACCTGGCGGCGGCACTGCATGGATTCGCAGTAGCCGAGCAGGTGATCGAGCTTGGACCGTTCCAGCGTTTTGCGGTCTTCGCCGGCTTCGGACTGTTCGATCATCTGCTTGAGCAGCACCACGTCGCCCAGCCCGTAGCAGAGCCAGGCTTCGGCAGGCTCGCCATCGCGCCCCGCGCGACCGGTTTCCTGGTAGTAGCCTTCCATCGATTTGGGCAGGTCGGTATGCGCGACGAAGCGCACGTCCGGTTTGTCGATGCCCATGCCGAAGGCGATGGTGGCGCACATGACGATGCCATCCTCGCGCAGGAAGCGGCGCTGGTTGGCGGCGCGCACCTCGGCGGGGAGGCCGGCGTGGTAGGGCAGGGCGTTCAAGCCCTCCTTGCACAGGAACTCGGCGGTTTCTTCGACCTTGCGCCGCGACATGCAGTAGACGATGCCGGCTTCCTGGCGGTGGACCTTGAGGAAGTCCAGCAGCTGGCGCTTGGCGTTGTCTTTCTGGACGACGGTGTAGCGGATGTTGGGGCGGTCGAAGGAGCTGACGAAGTGCTGGGCGTTGGTCAGGTCCAGCCGTTCGGCGATTTCGCGCTGGGTGGGCGGATCGGCGGTGGCGGTCAGCGCGATGCGCGGGACGTCGGGCCAGCGTTCGTGCAGGACGGTGAGCTGGCGGTATTCCGGGCGGAAGTCATGACCCCACTGCGAGACGCAATGGGCTTCGTCGATGGCGAACAGGGCGATCCTGCTGCGCGAGAGCAGGGACAGGAAGCGGCCGGTGAGCAGGCGCTCGGGGGCGACATAGAGCATGTCCAGTTCGCCGGCGAGGAGTTCGCGCTCGACCCGTGCGGCGGTGTCGCCATCGAGGGTGGAGTTGAGGTATTCGGCACGGACGCCGAGCTGGCGCAGGGCTTCGACCTGGTCCTGCATCAAGGCGATCAGCGGCGAGATGACGATGCCGGTGCCGTCGCGGAGCAGGGAGGGCACCTGGTAGCAGAGCGATTTGCCGCCACCGGTGGGCATGAGGACGAGCGCGTCATTGCCGGCGGCGACATGCTCGACGATCGCCTGCTGCGGACCGCGGAATTCGTCGTAACCAAAGATGCGGCTGAGCAGGTCGTGCGCGGGGCGGGAAGACATCGCGCTAGTTTACCTTGCCCGGGCTACGGGCCGTGTCCTCTGATGCCGGGTCGGCGTGTAGGGATGCCAGGAGCCAAGGCATCAAAGCCTCAAGGCCTCAAAGGCAGGCTCAAAGCGCCGGGCGTTCCGTCTTACGGGTTTGGCGCGGTGTGGGTGGGCCTGCAGGACCCGCCGTGAACCCGTCCATGGGGGCTCGTAGTGCGCCATCCATGGCGCCCAACGGTCCTGCAAACCCACCCACACCGCGCCTCCGACACTTGGCTGGTGCTCAAAGGAGAGCCAGCCAAGAGCCGCTCAAGAGCCGGTCACGAACCACTCAAACGCAGACAGGCGCCAATCGGCGCCTGTGGTGGTGCGTTCTTGTCGCAGTTGTCCATTGGCTACGGCCTGCGGCAGTCCCTCCGGCTTGCCCAACCGTCCATCCAGATCAGTCTGGCGAGTGGGGGCCAGGCCCTGACGGGACCGTCGGGGCGCCAAGGATGGCGCCCACGAACCCCCAGGGATGGGTTTACGGCGCGTCCCGGCAGGGCTTGGCCCCCGCTCGCCAACACGGAGACCCCGTCAGCCAATGCCGTTGCCTTTTCCTTCGCTTTCGCTTTCGCTTTCGCCTTGAGTCAGCCAAGCCTGCCGCAACGCAACCCTTACTGCAGCAGCGAACGCAGCATCCAGGCGTACTTTTCGTGGGTCTGCAGGCGCTGGGTCATCAGATCCTCGGTCGGTGCATCGTCCGCATCGTCGGCCACGTCCAGCACTTTGCGCGCCGTCCGGCACACCGCCTCGTTGGCGGTGACCAACTGGCGTACCATTTCACGCCAGTCCGCGCTGTCGGTCAGGCCCGGCTCCTCGGCGATCGAGGTCAGGGCCGCGAACTCGCGGTACGAGCCCGGGGCGTTGAAGCCCAGTGCACGGATACGTTCAGCCACGTCATCCAGGGCCGCCCACTGTTCGGTGTACTGGGTCTCGAACATGGTGTGCAGGGAATTGAACATCGACCCGGTCACGTTCCAATGGAAGTTGTGGGTCTTCAGGTAGAGCGTGAACGCATCTGCCTGGAACGCCGACAGTCCATCGGCGATCTTCTTGCGATCGCCCTCCTTGATCCCGATATCGATGTTCGGGGCCGATGGGGCCGCCGCGCCGAGCTTCTGCTTGGCCGTCTTGGTCTTTGCCGGGGTCTTGGTCGTCTTCGCCATGGGAGAACTCCTTATGGATGGGATGAATCGGATGGCCTTCACAATAGATCAGACTACCCTTTCAGTAGTAAACAAAAGTTCTAAACGAATCGATTGATGAGCGCTATCGAAAAACCACAAGCAGCACGCCTGGCCCAGCAGCAGGCCGCGATCAACGGGGCCATGAGCCGCGACCGCGGTCGTTTGCTGGGGATGCTCTCGCGTTGGCGGGCCAAACCGGCGGATGCGGGTCTGGCGGCGGCGTTCGAGCAGGCCTTGCAGGCGTCCGTGCAGCGCCGCGAGGCGCGCGCGCTGAATCAGCCGGCCATCACTCTGGACGAGCAACTGCCGATTGCGCGTGAAGCCGAGGCCATCACCGCGCTGATCCGCGACCATCAGATCGTGGTGATCGCCGGTGAGACCGGCTCGGGCAAGACCACCCAGCTGCCCAAACTGTGCCTGGCCGCCGGCCGCGGCACCGCCGGCATGATCGGCTGCACCCAGCCGCGACGGATTGCCGCACGTGCGGTGGCGACCCGCGTCGCGCAGGAGCTGCAGTCCGAACTCGGGACGACGGTCGGCTACCAGGTGCGCTTCACCGATCGCGTCGGTGACGATACCCGCATCAAGTTCATGACCGACGGCATTCTGCTGGCCGAGATCAGCAGTGATCGCTGGCTGTCCAGCTACGACACGATCATCGTCGACGAGGCGCACGAACGCAGCCTCAACATCGATTTCCTGCTCGGCTATCTCAAGCAGCTGCTGAAGAAGCGCCCGGACCTGAAGCTGATCGTCACCTCGGCGACCATCGACACCTCGCGCTTCGCCCAGCATTTCGACGATGCGCCGGTGATCAGCGTCGAAGGCCGCACCTTCCCGGTGGAGGTCCGTTACCGCCCGCTGGAAGGCGAGGGCGGTGGCGAGGCCGAGGGCGGCCGCGATGGCGAGCGCACCGTGAATGATGCGGTGGTCGCGGCGGTGGATGAAATCACCCGCATCGACCCGCGTGGCGACATCCTGCTGTTCTTCCCGGGCGAGCGCGAAATCCGCGATGCGCACCAGTCGCTGGAGCGGCGCAAATACCGCGGGACCGACGTGCTGCCGCTGTACGCGCGGCTGTCGGTGAAGGACCAGGACCTGGTCTTCAACCCGGGTGCGAACCGTCGCATCGTGCTGGCCACCAACGTCGCGGAGACCTCGCTGACAGTGCCGCGCATCCGCTATGTGATCGACCCCGGTTTTGCGCGCATCAAGCGGTACAGCCCGCGGCAGAAGCTGGATCGGCTGCACATCGAAGCGGTCTCGCAGGCCAGCGCCAACCAGCGCAAGGGCCGTTGCGGCCGTGTGTCCGAGGGCATCTGCTACCGGCTGTATTCCGAGGCGGATTTCCAGTCACGCCCGGAATTCACCGATCCGGAAATCCGCCGCTCCAGCCTGTCCGGGGTGATCCTGCGGATGCTGCAGCTCGGCCTCGGCAAGATCGAGGATTTTCCGTTCCTGGAAGCACCGGATGAGCGCGCCATCGCCGATGGCTGGCAGCAGCTGGGTGAGCTGGGCGCGGTCGATGCGGAGCGCCGCCTGACCCCGATCGGCCGCCAGATGGCGCGCCTGCCGGTGGACGTCAAACTGGCCCGCATGCTGGTTGCCGCGCAGGCCCAGGGCTGCCTCCGGCCGATGCTGGTGATCGCCTCGTTCCTGGGCATCCAGGACCCGCGCGAGCGCCCGCCGGAAGCGCGCGCCGCCGCCGACAACGCGCATGCGCTGTTCGCCGATGGCCGCTCGGAGTTCGTCGGCGTGCTGCGCCTGTGGGACGGCTACCGCCAGGCCCACGAAGACCTGACCCAGTCCAAGCTGCGCGACTGGTGCGGGCGGCATTTCCTCGGCTTCCTGCGCATGCGCGAGTGGCGAGAGCTGCATCGCCAGCTGCGCGTGCTGTGCGAGGAGCTGGGCTGGACGGAAGAAGCGGCCGAGACCTCCCTGGCACCGCTGCTGGCCGGTTCGTCCGCGCCTGCACCGGCGCGCGATGACGAGGCGAAGATCAAGGCGACGCGCGGTCAGCAGCACCGTGCCGCGCGCCTGGCCCGCGAAGGGAAATCCGAGCCGGCGCCGGCAGAGAGCACGCCGGCATCGGTCAAGGGTGCCGACACCGAGGCGCGCAACGCCTTCAGCGACAAAGTCCGCGCCGCCGCCTACCAGACCCTGCACCGCGCGCTGATCGCCGGCCTGCCCACGCAGATCGGCCACCGCAGCGAGAAGGGCGACTTCCTGGCACCGCGCCAGCGCCGTTTCCTGCCGTTCCCGGGCTCGACCCTGGCGAAGCGGCCGCCGCCGTGGCTGCTGACCGCGACGCTGCTGGACACCCAGAAAATCTGGGGCCTGACCAATGCCGCGATCGAGCCCGACTGGGTGATCAACGAACTTCCGCACCTGCTGCTGCGCAAGCACTTCGACCCGCACTGGTCGCGCGCGCAGGGCCAGGTGCTGGCCTCGGAGCAGATCAGCCTGTTCGGTCTGGTGCTGGCACCGAAGAAGCCGGTGCACTACGGCCGCATCGCGCCGGGCGAGGCGCACGACATCTTCGTGCGCCAGGCCCTGGTGACCGGCGAAATCAACACCCGCGCCGGCTTCGTTGCCGACAACCTCAAGGTACTGGAGCAGGCGCGCGAAGAAGAAGCCAAACTGCGCCGCGCCGGCATCGTCGCCGATGAGGGCTGGCAGGCGCGCTGGTACCTGGACCGCATTCCGGCCGAGATCCATTCGGCGATGGGCCTGGATACCTGGTGGAAGGCACTGGCGCCGGAGAAACGCCGCGCGTTGTCGTGGACGCTGGCCGATCTGCTGCCGGGCGAAGGCAGCGATGCCGAGCGTTATCCCACGTACCTGCCGCTGGGCGACGCACGGTTGCCGCTGCACTACACCTTCGAGCCGGGCGCCGACGAAGATGGCGTGACCCTGGAGGTGCCGCTGCACCTGCTCAACGCGCTGGACCCGGCGCGCCTGTCGTGGCTGGCCCCCGGCTTCGTCGCGGACAAGGCCGCCGCGTTGATCCGCAGCCTGCCCAAGGCGATGCGACGCAACTACGTGCCGGCACCGGACTTCGGGCGTGCGTTTGCCGAAGCGTTCGCCGAACCCACCGCCGATGACATCCGGGGCGAACTGGCGCGGTTCCTGTCGCGCGCCACCGGTGCCAAGCTGGCCGCCACGGATTTCGACGACGCCTCGCTGGAGCCGCACCTGCGCATGAACCTGCGCCTGCGCGATGCGGATGGCAAGGTGCTGGCGACCTCGCGCGATCTGGACGCGCTGCGTGCGCGCTTCGGGGCGAAGGCCGGTGATGCCTTCGCCGCACGCGCCGGGCGCGCGCTGGCGGCGGAGGAACTACGCGATTTCCCCGCCAGCCCCATCCCGCTGCAGGTGCCCGGCGAAGCCGGCGTGCCGGCCTACCCGGCGCTGGTGGACCAGGGCGAAACCGCCGCGTTGAAGATTTTCGCCGACCGCAACGAGGCGCTGGAACAGCATCCGCGCGGCGTGCGTCGCCTGCTGGAGATCGCGCTGGCCGACAAGGCCAAACACGCGCGCAAGCAGTTGCCGGTGCCGCCCAAGACCGGCCTGCTGTATGCCGCGATCGAATCGCAGGAGCGCCTGCGTGGCGATCTGGTCGATGCGGCGATGAATGCCGTGCTCGCCGAGGGCCTGGGCGATATCCGCGATCCGGCCGCGTTCGCCAAGCGCAGTGCGGAGGCGGGCAAGGCGTTGTTCGGCGAGGCGATGGCGCGCCTGAAACTGGCCGAGAACATCCTGGCGCACGTGGCTGAACTGAAGCCGCAGCTGGAAGCGCCGCTGATGGGCTGGGCGCGTGGCAACCTGGACGACATGGAGCAGCAGCTTGCCGCCCTGGTCCATCCCGGGTTCCTGCGTGAGACGCCGGCCGATGCACTGGCGCAGTACCCGCGCTATCTGCGCGCGATGATCCTGCGCACCGAGCGCGCCAAGCGCGATCCGCCGCGCGATCAGGCGCGGATGCTGGAACTGCGCCCGTTCGTCGATGCCCTGGCGCAGGCCGATGCACGTGGACTGCGCGCGCGGCCGCAGTGGCAGGACCTGCGTTGGGATCTGGAAGAGCTGCGGGTCTCGCTGTTTGCCCAGGAGCTGGGTGCCAGGACCGGCATATCGGCCAAGAAACTGGCCCAGCGCGTGGCTGCGCTGCAGGCCGCCTGATCCGGCCAACGCCCCGTGCCGATGTGGCACGGGGCGCAGGGATTACTTGACGCGGCGGACCTTGGCGCGGGTGTTGATGCCTTCCACGCGCAGATACCACACACTGGAAATGCCCGGAATGACCGAGACGTTCGCGTCGGTCTTGCGCACGCCGCCCACGGTCACCGCATCGGTCTGCTCCCACACCTGTCCATTGGCGAGGGTATACGTGCGCCCTTTGCCGAAGCCCGTGAACTCGCCAGGCAGCGTGCTGTTGATGGGGTCCTTGCTGCCGAAGTCGAAGAAGCCACGGTTCTTGACGATCACCTCCTGGCGGCCTTCTTCGCGGGCCTGCTCGCGCACCTGCTCGCGTGCATCGGCGGCTGCCGCGGCCACCTTGCCCTGCAGCCAGTTGTTGAGCGAGGCCATTTCCTGCGGGCTCAGCTTGTCCAGTCCGGCCGCCTTGAATTCGGCCGGCGACATCTGCTGCTGGAGATCGCCGTCGACCACGCGCTGGGCCAGGGCCGGCAGCGAAAGACTCATCAGAACGGCCGCACAGGCCAACAACCGCAGACGGGAATAGCGCATGGCAGGGTTTCTCCTAGGGATGGCCGCAGTGTAGTGCCAGCGCCCCGGCATGTGCACATGCCGGCGACGGCGATTGTCGGTTGGGCGCTGCGGCGCTAGTGTAGGTGGCCTCTGTCTTGTCTGTACGATGCTGTGAACCGCGCTTCTGCCCCCGGCCTGGATGCCTTGTTGAACCGACCCTCGGTGGCCTCGCTGCCGGCTGAACTGCGCGACGCGTTGCTGCAGCGCTGGCAACAGCCCGAGGCCGATCTGGATATGCGTGCAGGCTGGTCGGTGCTGGCCGACACCCTGGATGCGCTGTCGTTGCTGTCGGCCGACGAGTCGGCATTGCTGGCCACGCTGTTGTTCGATCTGCCCTGGCTGCGCGCCGGGCTGGACGCGTTGCCGGTCGGCGCGCTCAAGCCGGTGGTGGTCGGCCTGCTCGACGGCCTGGACGCCGCCGACCAGGTGTGGGCGCTGCACGCCGGGCGCGAGGCCGGGCGCAACAGCGAAGGCCTGCGTCGCCTGCTGCTGTCCATCATCCGCGATCTGCGCGTGGTGCCGATCCTGCTGGCCCGCCAGTTGGCCCGCATGCGCGGTGCGGATCGGCTGCCCGCGGAAGAGCGGCGCGCACTCGCCCAGCTCACCCGCGACATCCACGCGCCGCTGGCCAACCGGCTCGGCATCTGGCAGCTGAAGTGGGAACTGGAAGACCTGGCGTTCCGCCACCTGGAACCGGACACCTACCGCCGCATCGCCCGCGAGGTCGACGAAACCCGGTTGGCCCGCGAGCGGTATGTCGAGGGCGTCAAGAAAGCGCTGTCGCGTGAGCTGATGGCCCAGGGCATCCGCGCCGAGGTCAGCGGCCGCCCGAAGCACATCTACAGCATCTGGCGGAAGATGCAGAAAAAGCGGCTGGCCTTCGAGCAGCTCTACGACATCCGCGCCGTGCGCGTGATGGTCGATGACGTGGCCGCCTGCTACGCCGCGCTGGGCGTGGTGCATGCCCTGTGGGCCCCGGTGCCGAGCGAGTTCGACGACTACATCGCCCGCCCGAAGGCCAACGACTACCGCTCGCTGCATACCGCCGTGGTCGGCCCGGAAGGGCGCACCATCGAAGTGCAGATCCGTACCCACGACATGCACGCGCAGGCCGAGCTCGGCGTGGCCGCGCACTGGCGCTACAAGGAAGGCAGCAAGGGTGCGGAGAAGGCCTTCGACCGCAAGATCACCTGGATGCGCCAGCTGCTGGAGCACTCCCAGGAAGGACATGGCGGCGAACTGGCCGGCGCGCTCGACGCCGAGCTGACCGAGGACCGGGTCTACGCGCTCAGCCCCAAGGACGAGGTGATGGACCTGCCGCAGGGCGCCACGCCGCTGGATTTCGCCTACCACGTGCACACCATGGTCGGGCACCGCTGCCGTGGCGCGAAGGTCAATGGCCGCATCGTGCCGTTGACCTACCGCCTGCGCAGCGGCGACCGGGTCGAGATCCTGACCGGCAAGGAAGCCGATCCCCGGCGCGACTGGCTGCTGGCCTCCAGCGGTTTCCTGGCCAGCAACCGCTCGCGCGAGAAGGTGCGTGGCTGGTTCCACAAGCTGGACCGCGCGCGCAACGTGCTGGCCGGCCGCGAGCTGCTCGAGCGCGAACTCAAGCGCCTCGGCCTGCAGCACGCCGACCTGGCCATCGCGGTGAAGAAGTTCCACGCCGACAGCGTCGATGATCTGTACATCCAGGTGGCGCTGGGCGATACCGGGCCGAACCAGGTCAGCCGCACCTTGCTGGAAGCCGAACGTGCCGCCAGCCAGCCGGCCGCGCCGGTCCTGCCACGCCCGACCGCGCGGCGCGACAGCGTGCGCAGTGCCGACTTCACCGTCCAGGGCGTGGGCAATCTGCTGGTGCAGCTGGCGCGCTGCTGCCAGCCGGTGGCCGGTGAGCCGATCGTGGGCTACCTCACGCGTGCGCGCGGCGTGACCGTGCACCGCACCGACTGCGCCGCGCTGGCGCGGCTGGCGGCCGCCAGTCCGCAGCGCATCCTGCCGGTGGAGTGGGGCCAGGCCGGTGGTGGCTACGAAGTGGACGTGGTGGTCGATGCGGTCGACCGGCGCTGGCTGCTCAAGGACATCACCAACCTGATCGCACAGGAAGATGCGTACGTGCTGGACATCCACAGCGACAACGTCCGCAACAGCGGCCGTGCGCACCTGCGCCTGCGTTTGAAGGTCAGCGACTACGGGCAGCTCTCCACCCTGCTGGGCAAGCTCGATGCACTGCCCGGCGTCAGCGAAGCCCGGCGTCTAGGCTGAGCTCACGTGCCCCACGCTAGGCTCGCGCCATGAGCCGGGACGATGACAGGCATGAGGCCGCCCACGAGGCGTTGCGACGCGTGCGCCGCGAGGGCCGCTGGTGGTGGGTGCAGGCGCGTCATGCGCGGCGGATCTGGCGCTGGGCGCTGCTGGTCGCGGTGCTGCTCTTCGTCGGCCTGGCATTGCTGCGCCGGCCGCTGGCCAACTGGTTCTGGAACGAGCCGCAGATCGAACAGCTGCTCGACCAAGGCGATCGCGCGCTGGCCGCGGGCCGATTGAGTGCTGCCGATGGCAGCGGCGCACGCGAGTCCTTCGAGGCGGCGCTGGCGCTGGACAACGACCGCCTGCAGGCGCGCAGCGGCCTGGCCCGCACCGGCCAGGCCGCCCTCCAGCAGGCCCGTGATGCGCTGGACCGTGGCGACGTCCCGGCTGCGACGGCTGCGCTCGCGCTGGCGCGCGCGTTGCAGGTGCCGCAGCGCGACGCCGACGCGGTGGCGCAGCAACCGCACGCACACGACCAGGCACGCGCGGGGATCGGTGCCTTGCTCGGCCGTGCCGAAGCGGCCCTGCAGGCGCAACGGCTCGATGGCAGCCCGGACAGCGCGTTGCCATTGTTCCAGCAGGTGCTCACCCTGTCGCCCAACCAGCTCCGCGCGCTGGAAGGGCGCGAGGATGCCCTCTCGGACCTGTTGCAGCAGGCACGCACCGCCGCCGATCGCGGCGATGTCGCACGCGCGGCGGAGCTGGTGCGCAGTGCCCGGGGGTTCGATGCCGGGCATGTCGATCTGCCCGCCACCCAGGAGGCGGTGAACAATGCGCTGGAGCGCCGCCAGCGGGACGGCGAAGCCGCGGTCCGTCGGCAGAAGCTGGACGTCGCGGCGGAGGCCTTCGCCGCGGTGCTCTCAGCGTTGCCGGACGATCCTGCCGCGCGCCGTGGCCAGCTGCAGGTGGCCGATGCGCAACTGGCACGCGCGACGCGGCTGGCCGGCAACTTCCGCTTCGACGAGGCCGCGCAGGCCGTGCAGGCGGCTGAAACACTGGGTGCGTCCACACGTGCGCTGGAGGCAACGCGGCATGCGATCGAGCAGGCCCGCGGTTCCCAGGCGGCACTGACGACCCCGGCAGTGCCGCGCGCGCAGCGCGAACGCACGCTGCAGCGCCTGCTCGCACGCCTGGAGGAAGCGGAACGCGGTGGCCAGTTCCTCGAGCCGCCCGGACGCAGTGCCTATGACGCCCTGCGTGAAGCCCAGGGCGTGGCGCCGCAGGATCCGCGGGTGCGTGCCGCGGCCAGGCGTCTGCTGCCGGCAAGCCGGCAGTGCTTCGAGGATCGCCTGCGCGAGAACCGTGTGCTGGCCGCCGGTGCCTGCCTGGACGCCTGGCAGACGCTGTCGAACAACGAGGCGGGCCAGGCGGCCGCACGGCGTCGGCTGGCACAGCGCTGGCTGGCCATCGGCAGCGAGCGCCTCGGCTCGGGGGACATCGCCTTCGCGCAGCAGGCGCTGCTGCAGGCCCGCCGTTGGCAGCCGGACCTGCCCGAGCTGCCGGCGTTCGCCGAGCGCCTGCGCAGTGCCGGCGGTGGCGCCGGCAGTTAGTCCCCGAACACCCGCTGCACGGTGGCGCGGGCGGCATCGAGCGAGAAGTGGTCCACGATGTTCTGCAGACCGGCGGCCGAAAGCCGGCGCCACAGCGCCTCGTCCTGATAGAGCCGGATCACGGCCTGCGCGAACGCCTCGGCATCATCGGCAACCAGCACATCCTCGCCATCGCGCAGGTGCATGCCTTCCACGCCGCAGGTGGTGGCGACCACCGGCTGGCCATGCGCCATGCTCAGGTTGACCTTGCCCTTGACACCGGCGCCGAAGCGCAGCGGTGCGACCGCGATGCGGACGCCATCCATGTACGGCACCACGTCTGGCACGAAGCCATGGATCTCCACCCCCGGCTGGGTCGCGGCGAGGTCGCGCAGCGTGTCCGGCACCGCCGCGCCGATGCAGTGGAAACGGATGTCGGGGAGCTGTGCGCGGATCCGCGCGAACACGTCGCCGATGAACCACTGCATCGCATCCAGGTTCGGCGGATGGCGGAAGCCGCCGACGAACACCAGGTCGCGCCGCTCGGCCCAGTCCGGGCCCGCCCCGGCCACTTCATGCAGGTTGGAAATCAGTTCGACCATGGCGGTCGGTGCATCGATACGCAGTTGTTCGCGCTCGGCGGCGCTGACCAGTACGGTCACATCCACCTGCTCCATCACCGCCAGCTCGCGCGCACGGGTGCGCTCGGCGTTGCGCAGCAGGCCGGCGTCGCCGGCGATCTCGGCCCCACGACGCTCGCGCAGGTAATGCAGGTCGACCGTGTCGAACACGGTGCGGGCCTGCGGCGCGAAGCTGCGCAGCAGCGGCAGGCACTCGTGGGCGACGTGGTAGCGCACCATCATCGCCACGTCGAAGCGGGCACCGTTGGCGCGCAGCCACGGCGCCACGCCGACCAGATAGGGGGCGTACCAGACTTCAACGCCGAGCGCCTGCAGCGCCTCGGTGGCCGCGCCGCCATGCTCGCGCCGGGTCGGCACGAACACCACGTGGATGCCGTCGTCGAGCAGCATCCGGATCAGGTTGTACTGGCGCAGCGAGGCCGAATCGCGGTCCGGCTGCGGCACTTCCTCATCCAGGATCAGGACCTGGCGCTGGGTGCGGTGCAGCAGCGCCGGCGAGGGCACGCTGCCCACCGCGGGCTGCGCCTGCAGTGCCTCGGCCCATTTCGCCGCGAACACGCTGCGGTTGCGGACCTGGTACGCCTTGATCCCGCTGCCGGTATCGGTGCCGTTGCTGGTGCCTTCGTCATGCACCACGCGGCTGGCCGGCTGCACCAGCACGCGGTGGCCACTGGCGCGGACCGCGAACGCCAGGTCGGTATCTTCGTAGTAGGCCGGCTTGTAGCGCAGATCGAAGCCGCCGAGTTCGTCCCACAGGGCGCGCGGGATCATCAGTGCCGCGCCGGAGCAGTAGTCGGCGTCGCGCAGCGCGCTGTAGCGGGGATCCTCGGGCGACTCGAAGCGGCCATAACTCCAGCCGCTGCCGTCCTGGAAGATCACCCCGCCCGATTCCTGCAGGCGGCCGTCGGGATAGAGCAGCTGTGCGCCGACCAGGCCTGCGCGCGGCACCCGTGCGAAGGTGGCGAGCAGGGCATCGAGCCAGCCCGGTTGCGGCACGGTGTCGTTGTTGAGCAGGACCACATACTGGCCGCGCGAACGCGCGACGCCGTCGTTGCAGGCCTCGATGAAGCCGCCGTTGGCCGCCCGCACCTCATAGCGCAGGCCGCCGATCCGCGGCATCCAGGTCGTGGTCTCATCGCTGCTGCCGTCATCCACCACCAGGATCTCGCAGTCGACCAGCGGCGGATGGGCAGCCAGCGCCCGCAGGCAGGCAAGGGTGTGCGCGGCGTGGTTGTAGACCGGAATCACGATGCTGACCACCGGGCGTTCGCTGGTCGGGACCGTGAACGGCGCGAACGGCGTGGCCGCGGGCAGGTACAGCGGCGCGCCGCGCGGGGCCGGCACGGCCTGGGTGTGGACCCGGATCCGCTGCCAGGTAGCGCGCCAGCCCCGGGTGCGCAGGCTGGCCAGACTGCGACGGAACAGGCCGAGCATGCGGTTCAGGAAATAGCGAGCATCGGCCAAGGACATCGACATCCCGTTGCAACTCCAGCTTAAGCGGGGGAACCCGGGAGAACGCGCCGCTCGCGGCGGCTGCGTTAGACTCGCCGGACTTCATATTCTCGCATCCCCGTGCCCCGACGCTACGATTCCGACGACATCGACGAGTTCGACGACGACACCGAAAGCCGCGGCCCGCTGTGGCGGCGCCGGTTGATCACCTGGGGCATGGCAGCTGTCGCGCTCGGGCTGGGCTTTCTGATCCCCTATACGGTGTACCTGAACCAACAGGTCACCCAGCGCTTCGGCGAGCTGCGCTGGCAGATTCCCACCCGGGTCTATGCGCGCCCGCTGGCGCTGGCGCCCGGGGTGGCGATGGATGCGGCCACGCTCAAGACCGAGCTGGCGGCCTCGGCCTACCGCGATGACGGGATCGGCAAATCGCCGGCCACGTATTCGCAGGAAGGCGGCCGCTTCGTCATCTCCAGCCGCGGCTATAACGACGTCGACGGCCGGGTCGCCCCGCGCCGGGTCGAGCTGAGCCTGTCCGGCGGGTCGATCGCTTCGCTGCGCGACCCCGACAGCCGCAAGGCCCTGAAGGCCGCGCGCCTGGATCCGGCCCGGATCGCGACGCTGTATGGCCAGAAGCAGGAAGAGCGCCGGCTGGTCCGGATCGAAGAGACCCCCGAACTGCTGGTCACCGGCCTGCAGGCGGTGGAGGACAAGGACTTCAACCGCCATCACGGCATCGATCTGAGCGGCATCGCCCGCGCGATCTGGGTGACCGTGCGTTCCGGTGGCCAGAGCCGCCAGGGCGCCTCGACCCTGACCCAGCAGCTGGCCCGCAGCGGCCTGCTCGGGATCGGCAAAGAGCAGACCGTCACCCGCAAGTTCAACGAGGTCCTGTACGCGCTGATCATGGAGGCGCGCTACGACAAGCGCACCATCCTGGAGGCCTACCTCAACCAGGTGTACCTGGGCCAGCGCGGCAGCCAGGCGATCCACGGCATGTCCTCGGGCGCGGAGTTCTGGTTCGGTCGCGACCTCGCCTCGCTCAATACCGAACACGTCGCGCTGTTGATCGGCCTGGTCAAGGGGCCGTCCTATTACGACCCGCGCCGCAACCCCGAACGCGCGCTGGACCGGCGCAACTTCGTGCTGGGCAAGCTGCGCGAAGCCAACCTGATCGACGATGCCGAGTACAAGCGTGCGGTCGATGCGCCGCTGGGCGTGCCCAAGACCCCGGGCCTGATCGCGGCCAACCGTTTCCCGGCGTACGTGGATCTGGTCCGTCGCCAGCTCGGCCACGATTATCCCGAGTCGGTGCTGCAGGGCGCGGGCCTGAGCGTCATGACCGGCATGGCGCCGTCGGCGCAGGCGTATGCCGAAGGCGCGGTCACCAAGACCATCACATCGCTGGAGAGCAAACGTCGTCCCGCACTGCAGGCCGGCCTGGTGCTGACCGACGTGCACAACGGCGACGTGCTGGCCGTGGTCGGCAGCCGCGATGTCTCCGAACCCGGTTTCAACCGCGCCATCGAGGCCCAGCGTCCGGTCGGTTCGCTGCTCAAGCCGTTCGTCTACCTGCTGGCGCTGGCGCAGCCGGACCGCTATTCGCTGTCCAGCTGGGTCGACGATTCACCAGTGACGGTGCAGCTGAGCCGCGGCAAGCAGTGGTCGCCCGGCAATGCGGACAACCGCAGCCACGGCACCGTCCGCCTGATCGATGCGCTGGCCCATTCCTACAACCAGGCCACGGTACGGGTCGGGATGCAGGTCGGCCCGGAGCGGGTCACGCAGTTGATCCATGTCCTTGCCGGTCTCAAGGCCGATCCCAATCCGGCGGTGATCCTGGGTTCCACGGACCAGAGCCCCTACGCGATGGCCCAGCTGTACCAGTTCCTGGCCTCCGGTGGCGAAATCCAGCCGCTGCATGCGGTGCGCGGCGTGCTCGACCCGCAGGGCAAGCTGATGAAGCGCTATGACAAGACGCCGGCGCCGGCCCAGGAAGGCGACTCGATCGCCGCAAACCTGATCAGCATCGGCCTGCAGCAGGTCGTGGCCAGTGGTACCGCACAGCGCCTCAATGCCGACGGCCTGGGCCGCCTGCAACCGGCCGGCAAGACCGGCACCACCAACGACGGCCGCGACAGCTGGTACGCCGGCTACACCGGTGACCATCTGGCAGTGATCTGGATGGGCAACGACCAGAACGAACAAGCGGGGCTGTATGGCGCCACCGGCTCGATGCGGGTCTGGTCGGGCATCTTCCAGCGCCTGCCGAGCTCGCCGCTGAAGGTGAGCAACAAGGGCCTGGACTGGCAGTACGTGGAAGCCAGCGGCACGGCCACCACCGATGAAAGCTGCCCGGGCGCGCGTCGCTTCCCGTTCGTGGTCGGCTACACCCCGGCCTACGTGCCGTGTACCGCGCCGAGCGCGTTGCCGGAAGGCGAGGGCGGCGAACAGAGTGAAGGCGGTGGCTGGCGCAGCTGGTTCGGCCTGGAGAAAAAGCCCGAGCCCGCCCCCGAACCGGCGCAGAATGCACCGGCCGCCACCCCCGCGCGTCAACCCTGATCGAGGCCTGCCTGCATGACCACCCGATTCCTGATCTGTTCCGCTTCGCTTGCCACGCTGTGCCTGGCCCTGGCGGCCTGCGTCACGCCGCCCCCGGTCGTGAAGGCCCCGGTCGACACCACCACGCCGGCCCAGCGCCTGGCCGCCGTGGATGCCGCCGCCGGCAATGACGACAAGGAACTGGCCGTGCAGCCGCTGCGCGACAGCGAAGTGGAGGACCTGCGCCAGGCCGCGCACGCCCGCCGCCAGGCCAATGATCTGGCCGGCGCCGCGGTCGCGCTGGATCAGGCGCTGGCGATCATGGCCTCGGATCCGTCGGTGCTGCAGGATCGCGCCGAGATCGCGCTGCTGCAGGGCGACTGGGCGGCAGCGGAAACGTTCGCGCGCAAGTCCATCGAACTGGGCTCGAAGACCGGCCCGCTGTGCCGTCGCCATTGGGCGACCATCGAGCAGTCGCGTCTGGCCCGTGGTGAAAAGGAAAACGCGGCATCGGCGCATGCCCAGCTGGAAGGCTGCACGGTGCCGGGGATCATGCGGTATTGATGTAGCGCCGGCCGGCCAACGGCCGGCACTACACTGTCGTCATGTCCCAACTTGCCCACGCCAGCCGCGATGCCCTCAGTGAGGGCGGGGCGCTCGCCAGCCAGCTCGATGCCTTCGTTCCGCGCCCGGCCCAGCTGCGCCTGACCGCGGCGATCGCCGAAGCGTTCGACCAGCGCGACGTCCTGCTGGCCGAAGCCGGCACCGGCACCGGCAAGACCTATGCCTATCTGGTGCCCGCACTGCTGTCCGGGCTCAAGACCATCATCTCCACCGGTACCCGCGCGCTGCAGGACCAGCTGTATCACCGCGATCTGCCGCGCGTGCGTGCCGCGCTCGGCGTGGGCCACAGCAGCGCCCTGTTGAAGGGGCGCGCCAACTACCTGTGCCGCTATCGGCTGCAGCAGGCGCGCGGCGAACCGCGCTTCAGTTCGCCGGAGCAGGTCGCGCAGTTCCAGCGCATCCTCGCCTGGTCCGGGCGCACGAAGTTCGGCGACATGGCCGAGTTGGAGGCGCTGCCGGAGGACTCGCCGCTGTACCCGATGGTCACCTCCACGGTCGACAACTGCCTCGGCACCGAGTGCCCGTTCTGGGACGACTGCTTTGTCGTGCAGGCCCGGCAGCGGGCGCAGGCCGCCGACGTGGTGGTGGTCAACCATCATCTGCTGCTGGCCGACCTGGCGCTCAAGCAGGAAGGCTTCGGCGAAATCCTGCCCGGCGCCCAGGCGTTCGTGATCGACGAGGCGCATCAGTTGCCGGAGCTGGCCGCGAACTTCTTCGGCGAAGGCTTCGGCATGCGCCCGTGGCAGGAGCTGGCACGCGACTGCCTGGCCGAGAGCCGCAGCGTGGCCGGTGCACAGGCCGCGTTGCAGGAGCCGGCTGCCGCACTCGAACAGACCCTGCGCGACCTGCGCGTGGCGATGGATGGCCTGCCGCCGCGCGGCACGCAGTGGCGTGCGCTGACCGTACCGCAGGTGCGCGATGGCTTCGATGCGGCGATGAGCACGCTAGTGCAGCTGCGCGACGCGCTGGCGGGCGTGCGTGAAGCATCGCCCGGCCTGGATGCCTGCCATGCGCGTGCGATGGAAGCCGTATCGCGGCTGTCGCGCTGGCTCGGCGACGACGCACCGATGCTGGACTTCGACACCGATCCGGACGAGGCGCCGGCGCCGGCCGAGGTGCTCTGGTACGAACTGACCCCGCGTGGCTTCCGTTGCCAGCGCACGCCGATGGATGTGTCCGGCCCGCTGCGCGAGCACCGGCAGCGCTCGATGGCGGCCTGGGTATTCACCTCGGCCACGCTGACCGTGGACGGTGGGTTCGAGCACATTTCCCAGCGGCTGGGCCTGGACGATCCGGTCAGCCTGCTGCAGCCCAGCCCGTTCGACTGGGCCCGGCAGGCGCTGTGCTATCTGCCGACCGATCTGCCCGATCCGGCTGCACGCGGCTTCGGCACCGCGTTGATCCGGGCGCTGACGCCGGTGCTGGAGGCCTCGCACGGCCGGGCGTTCCTGCTGTTCGCTTCGCATCGCGCGCTGCGCGAAGCGGCCGAGGCGCTGCGCGATGCCCCGTGGCCGCTGTTCGTGCAGGGTGAGGCCCCGCGCGCGACCCTGCTGCAGCGCTTCCGCGAGTCCGGCAACGGGGTGCTGCTGGGCTCGGCCAGTTTCCGCGAAGGCGTGGACGTGGTCGGTGATGCGCTGAGCGTGGTGGTGATCGACAAGCTGCCGTTCGCCGCGCCGGACGATCCGGTGTTCGAAGCGCGGCTGGATGCGATCCGCCGGGACGGCGGGAATCCGTTCCGCGACGAGCAGCTGCCGCAGGCGGTGATCGCGCTCAAGCAGGGCGTGGGCCGCTTGATCCGCAGCGAGACCGATCGCGGCGTGCTGGTGCTGTGCGACCCGCGGCTGCTCAGCCGCGGCTACGGGCGGATCTTCCTGGATTCGCTGCCCCCCTTCCGCCGCACCCGCTCGCTGGGCGATGTGCAGGCCTTCTTTGCGCCACAATGGCCCGTCGCTGGACCCGCGCCCGCACCTGCGGCTGCGTCTGCGCAGCCGGTGCAGGCCGTGCAGGCCACCGATGACTTTCCCACTTCCCTGTTCTGACCGCCATGAAACTGCTCGCCTTTGAAACCGCCACCGAAGCCTGCTCCGTTGCCCTGTATGTGGATGGGCAGGTCAGTGAGCGCTTCGAGATCGCTCCGCGTCGCCACGCCGAACTGAGCCTGCCCTGGGCCGAGGCGCTGCTGGCCGAGGCGGGCGTGGCGCGTTCGCAGCTGGACGCGATCGCGCTGGGGCGTGGCCCGGGCGCGTTCACCGGCGTGCGGCTGGCGATCGCGATCGCGCAGGGCATCGCCCTTGCGCTGGATCGCCCTTTGATCCCGGTCTCCACGCTGCAGGCGCTGGCACTGCGCGCACCGGCCGAGGCCGATCACGTGTTGGCCAGCATCGATGCGCGGATGGGCGAGGTGTATGCGGCGCGCCACATCCGGGTGGACGGGCAGTGGCAGCTGCAGGGCGAGGAAATCGTCTGTGCGCCGGAGGCCGTGGCGCTGCCCGAGAGCACGCGCTGGTTCGGCGTCGGCACCGGCTTCGGCGCGGCCGAGGGCGTACTGGCCACGCGGCTGGCCGATCAGCTGACCGGCGTGGATGCGCTGGCACTGCCGCGTGCGTCCGATGTGCTGGCGCTGGCGGTACCGGCCTTCCAGCGCGGCGAGGGCATGGCGCCGGAGCGGGTGGAGCCGGCCTATCTGCGCGACAACGTGGCGCTGACCCTGGTGGAACAGCAGGCCGCACGGGCCGCGAAGCTGGCCGCCTCGTGAAGCAGGTCAGCTCGTAAGGCTCACGCATGGCGTGGCTCTACCGGCCATGCGTCCAGCACGGTAGAGCCACGCCATGCGTGGCTGCGCTCTGCGCTTGATCCGCGCCGTGCGCCCGATCAGCGGTCGTCGCGCAGCTCACCACCCGGCAGGAACACCCAGGTGCGGGTCACCTGCAGGATGTCGATGGCATCCTCGGTCCTGGGCAGCGGCGGGAACGGCTGGGCCAGGGTGATCACCCGCAGCGCGGTTTCATCCAGCAACGGCGTGCCGCTGGACTGCAGGATGCGCGCGCTCTCCACCGTGCCATCGCGTCGCACCCCGACCGTGATCACGACCTGGCCGCCGAGCCGGCGGGCGCGGGCCTCATCGGGGTAGTTCAGATTGCCGACCCGCTCGGCGCGGTCGACCCATGCGCGCAGATAGTTGGCGTAGGCATATTCGCGGGTGCTGGCCGAGACGAACTTGCGGTTCGGGCGCTTGGCGTACTGCGCCGAGCGCAGATGTACTTCCGCTGCCAGCCGCGCCATCTCCACGTCACGCTGCTCGCGCGCGGTCATCGGCGCGTCCGGGCGGGGCTGCTCCGGCAGCGGCTGTGGCTGCGCCTCGGCGATGGTGTCGGTGCCATTGCGGCTGTTGACCACGCGGGTCTGCGGCGGCGGCACGCTGGCGGCCTCCTGGCGCTGCTGCGGCACCGGCGACAACCCGGCCTGCGCCTGCGGCACGATCCCGGCCTGGTTGTCGCGCGGGCGCTGGGCCTTGTCGTGGTCGCCACCGCCCTGCTGGTTGGCCTGTGCCAGGAAATCGGCCTGCTTGGGCGTCAGCGGGGTCTGGGTCTGGCTGAAGATCACATCCAGGGTCGGCACCAGCGGCGCGCTGTCGCTGACCGCGAAACCGACGCCGAGGATCAGCAGCGCATGCACGAGCACCGACAGCGTCAGGGTCGCGCCCAGCCGCTGGGATTCGCGCGCCTGCCACGTCGGCACCGGGACGACGCTGGCGCTCATCGCGGCAGGCCGGCCTCGATCGCGTCGAACAGGGTGCCGGCGATGTTCAGCCCGAACTGGGCATCCAGCTCGCGCACGCAGGTGGGGCTGGTGACGTTGACTTCGGTCAGGTAGTCACCGATCACGTCCAGGCCGACGAAGCGCATGCCGCGGCGCTTCATTTCCGGCCCGACCTGGGCGGCGATCCAGCGGTCGCGCTCGCTCAGCGGGCGGCCTTCGCCGCGGCCGCCGGCGGCCAGGTTGCCGCGGAACTCATCGCCCTGCGGAATCCGTGCCAGGCAGTAGTCGACCGGCTCGCCATCGACCAGCAGGATGCGCTTGTCGCCGGCGGTGATGTCCGGGATGAACTTCTGCGCCAGGGCCAGCGTGCGCTCACCGTTGGTCAGGGTTTCCAGGATCACGTTGAGGTTCGGGTCGCCGGTGCCGCTGCGGAAGATCGAACGCCCGCCCATGCCGTCCAGCGGCTTGAGCACGGCCTGACCATGTTCGAGCACGAAGGCCTTCAGGTCGGCGTTGCGGCGGCTGACCAGGGTCGGCGGGCAGCACTGCGGGAACAGCAGGGCAGCCAGCTTCTCGTTGTAATCACGCAGGCCCTGCGGGTCGTTGACCACCATCGCACCAGCCTGCTGGGCGACGCTGAGCACGTGGGTGTCGTAGATGAATTCGGCATCGACCGGCGGATCCTTGCGCATCAGCACGACCTGGCCGGGGCCGAAGACCGTCTGGCTGAACTCGCCCAGGGTGAACCAGTCGTTCTTGTCCTCGCGCACCTGCAGCGGGGCGGTGCGGGCGATGGCCTGGCCGTCGCGCAGGGCCAGCCCGCCGGGGCTGACGTAGTGCAGGGCATGGCCGCGGCGCTGGGCTTCCAGCAGCATCGCGAAGGTGGTGTCCTTGGCAATCTTGATATGGGCGATGGGGTCCATCACCACGATGACATTCAACGGCATGGTCGCAACCTGGCGGGCAGGCCGATGATGGTAGCGACAAAGGCCCGGCAATGCCCGCCCCGGGGGCCGGAACGCAGTGTCCGGCCGGTCCGGGTTTGCGCAAACGGCGCGGGACGGGCGCCTCCCGGGCCGCTGGCGGCGGGGCCGCGGTGGGTCTGCTTGAAGCGCGCGCCGGTATTGGGATATAGATACGCTTTCGCAGCGACGCCGGGGATCTGGCAAGCGTCGCGCGCTTGGGGAAAGGTAATGACTGAATACATGGCTGCGGGTGGGGAACTCGCAGGGCTGCGCGTGATGGTCATCGATGATTCGAAGACCATCCGCAGGACTGCGGAAACCCTGCTGAAGCGGGAAGGCTGCGAGGTGGTGACCGCGACCGATGGCTTCGAGGCCTTGGCCAAGATCGCCGACCAACAGCCGCAGATCATCTTCGTGGACATCATGATGCCGCGGCTGGACGGGTATCAGACCTGTGCGCTGATCAAGGGCAACCAGCTGTTCAAGTCGACGCCGGTGATCATGCTGTCCTCCAAGGACGGCCTGTTCGACAAGGCGCGCGGCCGCATCGTCGGCTCGGAGCAGTACCTGACCAAGCCATTCACGCGTGAAGAACTGCTGGGTGCCATCCGCACATACGTCAACGCCTGACCAGGGGGGAAAGGCACAATGGCTCGAATCGTACTGATCGAGGATTCACCGACCGACCGTGCGGTGTTCACGCAGTGGTTGACCAAGGCCGGTCATGAAGTCCTGGAAGCGGACAACGCCGAGGACGGGCTCAAGCTCGTGCGCGAGCAGTCGCCGCAGCTGGTACTGATGGACGTGGTCCTGCCGGGCATGAGTGGCTTCCAGGCCACCCGCGCGATGGCGCGCGACGCGGCCATCAAGCACATCCCGGTGGTCATCGTCAGCACCAAGGCGATGGAAACCGACAAGGCGTGGGGGCTGCGCCAGGGGGCGGCCGACTACATCGTCAAGCCGCCGCGCGAGGAGGAACTGATCGCGCGGATCAACCAGTTGGTGGTCTGATGCGCTCTCCTTTCGACATCCTCCAGGCTTACGAACGGCGCAGCCTGGCCCATGCCGTGCAGCTGCCCGAGCGGCAGTTCTCGCAGGACCTGTGGCGTGGCGTCGGCTACCGGGTCGGCAAGCGCCGGCTGGTCTCGGACTTCCGCGAGGTGGTGGAAATCGTGCCGATGCCGCCGATCACCCCGGTGCCCGGCGCACAGCCGTGGCTGCTGGGCGTCGGCAACCTGCGCGGCAACCTGTTCCCGGTGGTGGACCTGAAGTTCTTCCTGGAAGGCGAGCGCACCGTGCAGCAGGAGGGCCAGCGCGTGCTGATCATGCGTCAGGCCGGCGGCGACGTGGCGCTGACCATCGATGAACTGTTCGGCCAGCGCAGCTTCGAGCTGGACCAGGACATCGTCGCCGGCGATCTGGCCACCGGCCGCTATGCGCATTTCATCGACCGCGCCTTCCACGGCGATGGCCATGACTGGGGCGTGTTCTCGCTGTCGCTGCTGTCGCGTACCCCCGAATTCAGGCAGGCCGCGGCCTGACCGCAGGCGCCTGTCTCTCCGTATCGAAGATCGAGGTTGAACGATGAGTACTGCTTCGGAATCCGCCAAGGCCGGCAAGTTCGGTTCGGTGGGCACCAATTTCTGGCTCGGCCTGCTGGCCGTGTCGATGATCGTGTTCGGCGTGAACACCGGCGTGGCGACCTGGCAGGGCAGTCGCCTGGCCAGTGCCAGCACCGATGCCGCGAACCTGCAGGTGCTCTCGCAGCAGCTGGCCAACCAGGGCCGTGAAGCGGTCTCGGGCAACGCCCAGGCGTTCACCGCGTTCAAGCTGACCAAGAGCGACATCGAAAGCACCGTCAGCGCCCTGCAGGGCCGCTACGGTGCCGAGACCAATGTCGCCGGCCCGCTCAACGCGCTGATCAAGACCTGGGAGCCGCTCGGCAAGAGCGCCGGCCAGCTGGTCGCCAGCGAACCGGCGGTGCTGGCGCTGGCCGGCAATGCCAACAACTTCGTCAACGGCGTGCCCGCACTGCAGGCACAGCTGAACGAAGTGGTCCGGGCGATGTCGGCCAGTGGCGCGCCGTCTTCGCAGCTCTACAACGCCCTGCAGCAGGTCGTGGTGGTCGGCTCGATGGCCCGCCGCGTGACCGAAATGCGCGCCGGTGGCGCCAATGCCGCGGCCGCGGGTGATGCGCTGGCACGCGACTCGGTGGTGTTCACCCAGGTGCTCGACGCGCTGCGCAACGGCAACGAGGAACTGGGCATCGCCGCGGTCCGCAACGGCCCGGCGCTGGCCGCGCTGGAACAGTCGCAGAAGCAGTGGGACACGATGAAGCAGGACGCCGATGCGATCCTGGCCAGCTCGCGCCAGCTGTTCTCGGCGCAGTCTTCGGCCGCGGCCCTGACCGGTGGCTCGGCGGACATGCTCCGCGACAGCAAGAAGCTGTTCGAGGCGTTTTCGTCGTTCGGCTCGCTGCGCGACACCCGCCTGTTCCCGAATTTCTGGCTGGGCGTGGTGTCCGGCGCGTTCTCGCTGATCGCCATCGTCGGCTTCGTCGGCAGCACCGTGCGCAGCCGCTCGCGCGAGCAGGAGCTGCGTTACCAGACCCAGGTCGAGTTCAACAGCCGCAACCAGCAGGCGATCATGCGGCTGCTGGATGAAATCAGCTCGCTGGGTGAAGGCGACCTGACGGTGAAGGCCTCGGTCACCGAGGACATGACCGGCGCCATCGCCGACGCCATCAACTACGCCGTGGACGAACTGCGCCACCTGGTGACCACGATCAACGACACCTCGGCCAAGGTCGCCGTGTCGACCCAGGAAACCCAGGCCACCGCCATGCAGCTGGCCGAAGCGGCCGGCCACCAGGCCAACCAGATCACCTCCGCGTCGGACCGGATCGGCGAAATCGCCTCGAGCATCGAGCAGGTGTCGCGCAACTCGGCCGAGTCGGCCGAGGTGGCGCAGCGCTCGGTGATCATCGCCGCCGAAGGCGCCGGCGTGGTCCGCGAGACGATCCAGGGCATGGACCAGATCCGCGACCAGATCCAGGAGACCTCCAAGCGCATCAAGCGGCTGGGCGAGTCCTCGCAGGAAATCGGCTCGATCGTGGAACTGATCAACGACATTTCCGAGCAGACCAACATCCTGGCGTTGAACGCCGCGGTGCAGGCGGCATCGGCCGGTGAGGCCGGCCGCGGTTTCGCCGTGGTGGCCGACGAAGTGCAGCGCTTGGCAGAACGCACGTCCGGTGCAACCCGACGGATCGAGAACCTGGTGCAGGCCATCCAGGCCGATACCAATGAAGCGGTCAGCTCGATGGAGCAGACCACCGCCGAAGTGGTCTCCGGTGCGCGCCTGGCCGAAGACGCCGGTACCGCCCTGACCGAAATCGAGCGCGTCTCCAACGCACTGAACAACCTCATCAAGAACATCTCGATCGCTGCCCAGCAGCAGTCGGCCGCGGCATCGGACATCACCCGCACCATGGGCGTGATCCGTCAGATTACCGGCCAGACCTCGCAGGGCGCGGGACAGACCGCCGAGTCGATCGGCCACCTGGCACAGCTGGCGGCCGACCTGCGCCGCTCGGTTGCCGACTTCAAGCTGCCGGCGTGAGCCGCGGGCAGGGCGGAGAGGGAAGGAACAAGCAGATGATGCATCGCGAGAAATCACCGCACGCCATGTGCGCCGAGCTGCCGGGAGACCTGGCATGAGCACGCTGCGCGATGCCATGAGCCACGCTGCGCTGGGCTGGGTCAAGCCGGAGCTGGACGAGACCCTGCGCCAGGTGCGCAACGAGGTCGAGTACTACGTGGAAGACCCTGCCGATGGCAGCCGCATGCGCTTCTGCGCCGGCTACCTGCACCAGGTGCAGGGGACCCTGCGCATGGTCGAGCTGTACGCCCCGGCGATGGTGGCCGAGGAGCTGGAGCAGCTGGCCAACGCGATCGGTGCCGGCGAAGTGCCGGACCGTGACGAAGCCTGCGCCACGCTGATGCGCGGCAGCGTGCTGCTGCCCGACTACCTGGAGCGCCTGCAGAACGGCCATCGGGACATTCCGATCGTGCTGCTGCCGCTGCTGAATGACATCCGTTCGGCGCGCGCCCTGCCGGGCATCAATGAAAGCGTGCTGTTCGCCTTCGCCCCGGACAGCGCCAGCGCCACCGAGGCCGAGCTGGACCATGCGCGCGGCAGCCTGAGCGGACGCAACCGCGAACTGCTGGATACCGTCGGCAACGCGGTCAAGGAAGAGCTGCTGCGGATCAAGGACGCGCTGGACCTGCACCTGCGTACCGGTGGCGAGCCGGTGCAGCTGCAGACCCAGGTCAACGAGCTGGGCGCGGTCGCCGATACCTTGGGCATGATGGGCCTGGGCGTGGCCCGCGGCGTGGTCGTGCAGCAGCGCGACGCGCTGCGCGAGGTGGTGGACGGGCAGCAGCAGATCGACGAGAGCCTGCTGCTGGACATCGCCGGTGCACTGCTCTACGTGGATGCCTCGCTGGACGACCAGGTCGCCCACCTGGGCGCCGGCGGCAGTGGCGAAGACGATCCCAGCGCGGTGGAAAACCGGCGCACGGTGGAGGTGCTGGCGCATGAAGCCATCGCCAACTTCGCCGCCGCGCGCGAGCATTTCGTCGCCTTCATCGAAACCAACTGGAACCACCAGGAACTGCAGGAAGTCCCGCGCCTGCTCGGCGAGGTCGCTGGTGCGCTGCGCATGCTCAATCTGTCGGAGCCGGCCGATTACCTGCAGGGCGTGCGCCAGTACATCGCGGTGGAACTACTGGACAAGCAGCGCGTGCCGAGCGGTCGCCAGCTGGACACGCTGGCCGATGCCATGGCCAGCCTGGAGTACTACCTCGAGGCCCTGCGCGAGCGCCGGCCGGGGCGCGAGGAGATTCTCGACATCACCCGCAGCAGCCTGGAAACCCTGCGTTACTGGCCGCTGCCCGACGCGAACCAGCCGAGTGCCGAGACCGGTCCGGAATCGCTGCCGGTCGCGCCGGAACCCATCGAGTTGACGCCGTGGGACGCGCCTGCGCCCGAGCCGATCGCGCTTGGCGTGACGGCCGAGGTTCCGCGCCCGGCCAACCTGCCGCCGCCGCTGCCGGACTTCACGTTCGATCCGCCGCCGACGGTCGCCGCGCCGGCGGCGCTGGTGTTCGATGCCTCCACCGCCCCGATCGCCGCCGATGCACCGCAGTGGACCCTGGCGGGCGGCGACGACTTGGAGACGCTGCCGACCTTTGCCCATTTCGACCCGGTCATTGCCGAAGCACCGGCCGGTGCCACCTGGGACGTGTCGCCGCTGGCCTCCGCCCCGCAGGCCGATGCCGCAGGGGAAGACGCTGCGCAGGCCGACGCCGCCGTGGCGTCACCTGAACCTGCCGACGTCGACGACGCACGCGCGTCCGAGGCGCTGCCGGCCTTCGTTGCGACAGGCGACGGATTCGATCCGGTCGCCGCCGAGCACGACACCCTGGAGCTGAGCGACGAGCCGATCGAATTCACCTTCGATGAGGATCTGCACAACGCCGACGATGTGCTGTCGCTGCAGATCGACGACACCGATGCGGGTGCCGCCGGGGGCGGGGATTCCGCTCCCTTCGCGCAGGGCGAGGTGGATGTAGAAGCACTGCCGACCTTCCTGCAGGAGATCCCGGTCGCCGCCGCGGAAGACAGCGCCGAAGCACCCCCCAGCACGTTTGCGACGGATCTCGACGCTGCCCCCGACGCCGTCGAGACGACGCTGCCGGCGCCAGCCGTGCAGGACGCGGTGATCCGCCGTATCGAACTGGACGATGCCTCGACCCGCTTCCTGGCCGAGCTGGATGCGGCGGCCGCGCAGTTCCGCCCGGAAGGGGCGCCGATCGATGCCCCGGTGACCGCGGCTGCGGCGGTCAACCCGCCTGCCGCCACGATCGCCGGAGACACCAGCATCGAGGCCGGCTTCGAAGACGATGGCGAGAACATCGACCAGGACATCCGCGAGGTCTTCATCGAAGAGTTCGACGAAGAACTGGTGAACCTGGGCAATCTGCTCCCGGCCTGGCGCATCGCGCCGGACAACCTGGACCGCCTGCGCCCGATCCGCCGCGTGTTCCATACCCTCAAGGGCAGTGGCCGCCTGGTCGGTGCGCGTACGCTGGGTGAGTTCAGCTGGAAGATCGAGGGCATGCTCAACCGCGTGCTCGACGGCAGCCGCCCGGCCTCGCCGGCCGTGGTCGCGCTGGTCGGCCAGGCCTATGACGTGCTGCCGCAGCTCAATGCCGCGCTGCGCGATGGCAGCCGTGTCACCGCCGATCTGCAGGCCATGCAGGGCATCGCCGATCGCGTGTCCGCGGGCGAAGAAACCTTCCATGTGCCGTTGCCGCGCGCTGCCGCGGTCGCTGTATCGACGCCGACGGAGGAGGTCGCTGCGACCGAGGCTGCGCTGGTTGTCGAGAGCACCCCCGCCAATATCGACAGCGTCCTGCGCGAGATCCTGGAAGCCGAGGTCGAGGTGCACCAGGCGACGCTGCAGGCGTGGCTGGATGCTGCGACCGATGGCCCGCAGCCGGTCACCGATGGCCTGCTGCGCGCCGTGCACACGATGAATGGCGCGTTCGCGATGACCGACGTGCCCGAGATCACGGCCGTCACCGGCGCCGCGGAAAGCTACATCAAGCGCTCGCTGGCCGCCGATGCGCTGCCGGGTGCGGCCGGGATGGCTGCGCTGGCCGACACCTGCGCCGCGATCACCACCACGATGGCGGCGCTGCAGGACGAGGCACCGCGCGTGCCCGTGCAGAACGCCCTGGCTGCCCGCCTGGTCGCCCTGGCGGATACCCTGCCCGAAGCGCGCTGGCCGGCCTTGGTCGAGGACGATCTGGACCTGCTCGACGAAGCTTTGTACGCCGAAGAGGCGGAGGCCGGACAGGCTGACGAAGCCGAGCAGGCCGAACAGGCTGATGAATCGGAGCAGGCCGAACAGGCTGACGAAGCGGAGCGGGCCGAACAGGCTGACGAAACCGACGAAGCGGACGCAGCCATCGCGACGGACGATGCTGCGCCCGTCCGCGCCACCGCCGACGATGTCGCCGGGACCGACGTGCAGCAGGCCGAACTCGAGGCCGACGGACTGAGCGTGATCACGCCGGATCATTCGTCCACGCAGGCTGACGACGAGGATGCACTGGTCGCCATGGAGCTGACCGGCACCGATGACCTGTCGGCCTATTTGGACGCAGAACTGCCCGATGCCGCGCTGCCCGACGCAGTGCGTGCGGGCGATGCGCCGCAGACGCTGGATGCGGTGACTGACGAGCGCGAGGACGCCGATCTGGCGTCGGTCCATGCGGGCCTGGAGTCGGTCGAGCTTACCTCCGCCGAGGATCTCTCGCGCTACTTCGATCAGCTCGCCGAACCGGCCGAACCGGTGGTGTCCAATATGGGTACCGAAGCCGAAGCCGAAGCCGAAGTCGAAGTCGAAGTCGAAGTCGAAGCCGAAGTCGAAGCCGAAGTCGAAGTCGAAGTCGAAGCCGAAACCGAAGCCGAAACCGAAACCGAAACCGAAACCGAAACCGAAACCGAAACCGAAACCGAAGCAACGCGCGAGGCCGAGTTCGCGACCGACACCAACACCGACACCGTCCGTGAACCGGACAGCGCCTACGCGGTCTCCGTGGATGACGCCGCCAACGACAGCTGGAGCGACACCGGGCAGGACGACGACGAGGACGCACGGGCACTGGACGAGGTCCTGCCGCCGCCACCGGCGTTTGGCGAGGTGGTGGACGCACAGCAGGCCGTGGAAGATGGTCTGACCGTCGTCGATGCGCCGGATGCCTCCGATACCGGCGTACTGGGTCTGGACGCGACCGACGACAACACCGGCGAAGCCGATGCGTTCGCCGAGGCGATCGAGGCCACCGCGCCCGACGCGCCAACCGCTGATACCGCCCCGTCCCGCTTCTTCGAGCTGGAAGACGCGCCGGCCGCATCGCTCACCCAGGCGTCCGCGCACGACGCCGCCCCCGCCGGCGATGTCATCGACAACGACAACGACGACGCAGCGCCGGGCGACGCGCTCGATTTCACCCAGCTGGACCAGGAGCTGGTCGATATCTTTGTGGAGGAGGGCAAGGATCTGCTCGACCACTGCGATGGCCTGATCAGCGAGCTGCGCGCCGCGCCGCAGGACCGCGACGTGATCGCCGGCCTGCAGCGGGATCTGCACACCCTCAAGGGCGGCGCGCGCATGGCCGGGATCAATCCGATCGGCGACCTGGGCCATGGTATCGAGTCGCTGCTGGAAGCCGTTGCGGCCAACCGGACCGATATCGACCGCAGTGACGTGCACCTGCTGGAACGCGGCTTCGATCGCCTGCACCAGCTGCTGACCCGTACCGGCCAGCACCGCACCGTGGCGATGCCGGACGACCTGATCGCGGCGTTCGAGCAGCGCACCCAGGGTCGGGCCGCGCCCGAGCCGGACGAGACCGTGGGCACCGCGCTGCCGTCCGGTGATGCCCAGGTCGAAGCGGCGATTGCCGCGCTGGTGGCGGCGCCGCTGTCGGCGCCGGTGCCACTGGAAACCGTCAGCGAAGACGATGGTCTGCCGCGGCCGCAGCAGGAACAGGTGCGCGTGCGCGCCGATCTGCTCGACCGCCTGGTCAATCACGCCGGTGAAGTGGCGATCTACCGCTCGCGCCTGGAACAGCAGCTCGGTGCCTTCCGCGGCGCCATGGGCGAACTGGACCGCACCAATGCCCGTCTGCGCGATCAGCTGCGCCGACTGGACCTGGAAACCGAAGCGCAGATCGTGGCCCGTTACCAGCGCGAGCAGGAACAGGTCGACCACAAGTTCGATCCGCTGGAACTGGACCGCTTCTCCACGCTGCAGCAGCTCAGCCGCGCGCTGAACGAGTCCGCGGCTGACTTGGGCGGTCTGCAGGGCGTGCTGGACGATCTGTCGCGCCAGTACGACGTGCTGCTGCAACAGCAGTCGCGTGTCAGTTCGGAACTGCAGGACGGCCTGATGCGCGCGCGCATGGTGCCGTTCGATGGCCTCGTGCCGCGCCTGCGCCGGGTCGTGCGCCAGGCCGGCCAGGACACCGGCAAGCAGGTCCACGTCATCCTCGAAGGTACCCACGGCGAACTGGACCGCAACGTGCTCGACCGCATGGTCGCGCCGCTGGAACACATGCTGCGCAACTCGGTCGCGCACGGTCTGGAAACCCCGGAACAGCGTCGTGCCGCGGGCAAGCAGGAGGAGGGCGAAATCGCCATCCGCCTGCGCCGCGAAGGCTCGGAAATCGTGCTGGAAGTGGCCGACGATGGCGCCGGGCTGGATCGCGAGGCGATCCGTCGCCGCGCCGAACAGCGTGGCCTGATCGCCGCCGATGCCGTGCTGGGCGATGCCGAGCTGGATGCGATGATCTTCTCGCCCGGCTTCAGCACCGCCGACCAGGTCAGCCAGCTGGCTGGCCGCGGCGTGGGCATGGACGTGGTGCACAACGAAGTGCGCCAGCTGGGCGGCTCGGTGGACATCCACTCGGTCAGCGGCCAGGGCGTCACCTTCACCCTGCGCCTGCCGCAGACGCTGGCGGTCACCCAGGCAGTGTTCGTGCAGATCGGCGAGACCACGTTCGCGGTGCCGGTCGCCTCGGTCAGTGGTATCGGCCGGATCTCGCGCGAGCGCTTCGAAACCGCCAACGGCGGCTACCACTACGGTGGCGAGGAATTCGCGCTGCACGATCTGGGCACGCTGATCGGCCAGGCCCAGGCCCGCGCCGAAGGCCAGGCCCAGGTGCCGCTGCTGCTGGTCCGGGCCGGCGACCTGCGCGTGGCCGTGGCGATCGACCAGGTGCTGGGTAACCGCGAAATCGTGGTCAAGCCGGTGGGCCTGCAGATCGCCTCGGTGCCCGGCATCTACGGTGCGACCATCACCGGCGATGGCCGCGTGGTGGTGATCCTGGACGTCGCCCCGCTGGTGCGCCGCTACCTGGCCAACCCGCACAAGCCGATCACCGCCGCCGCCAAGGTCAGCGATCGCGATGTACCGCTGGTGATGGTGGTCGACGATTCGCTGACCATGCGCAAGGTCACCGGCCGCATCCTGGAGCGCCACAACTTCGAAGTGGCGGTCGCCCGCGACGGCATCGAAGCGCTGGAGCGGCTGGAGGAGCGCGTGCCGGACCTGATGCTGCTGGATATCGAAATGCCGCGCATGGACGGCTACGAGCTGGCCAGCGTCATGCGCGCCGATCCGCGCTACCAGGGCGTGCCGATCGTGATGATCACCTCGCGCAGCGGTGACAAGCACCGTCAACGCGCCTTCGAACTCGGTGTCCAGCGCTACCTGGGCAAGCCTTACCAGGAACTGGATCTGATGCGTAACGTGTATGACCTGCTGGGGATCGCCCGTGCACGCGAGTGACGCTCCTACGCTGTTGTCGGTGGCCCTGCTGGCCCGCCCCGGGCCGGCGCGCGACCGCCTGCGCGAGGCGCTCGCCCATGCCGGCGCGCGCGTAGTGCTGGAGGACGATCCCAACACGCTCGACCTGCAGTCCCTGCGCGATGCCGATCCGGGCGCGGTGCTGATCGCCCTTGAACCGGCGATCGAAGACGCACTGGAACGGCTGGATCCGGTCCTGGGCTCGCCTTCGCTGACCCTGATCTTCGACGAAGCCGAGCTGGCCGCCCGCCGCGACGGCTGGGAAGCGCAGCGCTGGGCGCGGCATCTGGTGGCCAAGCTGCACGGTCACCAGGACGTGCTGCCGCCGGGCTCGGAACAGGATCAGCAACTGCAGCCCGAACCGGGCCTGCCGGTCACCCCGGCGCAGCTGCACGCCGATGCGCCGCTGGAGTTCCATCTGCGCGAAGCGGAGGACGCGGCGTCCGACGTGCCCGCCGATGGCCTGTACCAGGTGCCGGCGGAGCTGAGCGAGCCGGTCTCGCTGGAAGAGGCATTGGCCGCGCTGCAGCCCGTGGACGCCGATCCGGTCGGCGTACCGATTCCACCGATCCCTGCCTCGGCGCCGCCGGCTGCGGCTGCCGTGTCGATCGGCGATCACAGCCGCTGGTCGCTGGTCGAGGAGGATGCCGTCGTCGCCACCGCATCGTCGGCCAGCGGGCCGGCGCTGGAGCCGGAGCGTTTCGACACCGAGCGTCTGTCACTGGTCGAGCTTGAACCCGAGGCCGGTCCCGACGGTGGCTGTCCCGGCGCGGTGCTGGTGTTGGCCGGTATCGGTGGGCCGGATGCGCTGCGCCGCCTCCTGGCCGCGCTGCCCGCGACGCTGACGACTGCGGTCCTGGTGCATATGCGCCTGGACGGTGGCCGTTACGGCAATCTGGTCAAGCAGATGGCACGCGTTTCCGCGCTGCCGGTGCTGCTGGCCGAGGATGCCCAGGCCGTGGCGGCGGGGCAGGCCTATATCCTGCCCGACGACATCGGCATCGCCGTGCGCCAGGGCGGCCTGCACTTCATCGCCGACCCGGCCGGCATCCAGATCGCGGCACTGCCGGCCCAGCACAGTGGCGTGGTCCTGCTCAGTGGTGCGGACGCCGCCGAGGTCGATGCAGTCCTTGCCCTGGCGGCCGCCGGTGCGTGGGTCGCCGGCCAGGTGGGTGAAGGCTGCTATGACCCGACCGCCGCCAGTGCGGTGGTGGTTGCCGGGCAGGATGCCGGTGAACCGCCGCAGCTCGCTGCCACCATCGCCGAACGCTGGGGCGTGGACGCGTAAGCGCGCCGCGGACCCTTGAAGGAATCTCCATGAGTTACGCCAGCAACGACGAAATCCGCGGTGTCCTGATCCAGGCCGGGCACGAACGCGTGCTGCTGCCCAACGCCACCGTCGCCGAAATGATGTCCAAGGTGCCGGTCGAAACCGTCCCCGATGCACCGGCCTGGCTGGTCGGGCAGATCGCCTGGCACGGCTGGGACGTCCCGCTGCTGTCCTTCGCCCGGTTGTCCGGGCAGGGCGACGAGCCGGTGGTGGCCAACAACAAGGTGGTGGTGCTCAAGGCGCTGGGGGGCAATCCCCGCCGGCCGTACTTCGCCCTGCTGACCCAGACCTTCCCGCAGCTGATCGCGGTTCCGCGCGACGGCCTGCTGGCCGACGCCTCCGAGGACACCCTGCCGCAGGGCGTTCACATGCGCGTGCTGCTGGGCGAGCAGAGCGCGCTGCTGCCCGATCTGGATGCGCTGGAAGCGGCGCTCGACGAAGCCTTCCCCGTCGCGGGGTGAGGAAAAAACAGGGACGGAGGTAGTTAATCGGCACGATTAACTACCTCCGTCCCCGTTTCTGTCCGTCCCCGTTTCTGTCCCCGTTTCTGCTTCAGCCCAGATCGCCCAGACGCGCCTGCACGGCGGCGATGGCGGCCAGACCCGCGGTCTCGGTGCGCAGCACGCGCGGGCCCAGCTGCAAGCCCTGGAAGCCCGCTGCGGCCAGCGCCTGGCGGTCACGCGGCGACCAGCCGCCTTCCGGGCCGATCGCGATCACCACGCCGCCCGGTGCGGCTGACAGGGTGGACAAGCGGTGCTCGCCCTGCGGATCCAGGGTCAACTTCAATGCCTCGGCCGCGACCCCATTGGCGGCGTCCTGGAGCGATTGTGGAGGGGCCACGCTGGGCACGCGGGCGCGGCCGGACTGACCGCAGGCCGAGACCACCACGCTGTGCCAATGCGCCAGGCGCTTCTCGGCGCGGGCCGCATCCAGCTTCACTTCGGTGCGCTCGGCATTGACCGGCACGAAGGCCTGCACGCCCAGCTCCGTGGCCTTCTGCAGGATCAGGTCCATCTTCTCGCCGCGGGCGATGCCCTGCAGCAGGGTGATGTGCAGCGGCGATTCGTTGTCCAGTGCGGTGGCGCTCTCGATCCGCACCTGCGCATCGCGCTTGCCCACGGTGACCAGGGTGGCGCTGTAGTCCTGGCCATCGCCGTTGAACAGCACGCAGCCGTCGCCTTCGCGCAGGCGCATCACGCGGACCAGATGATTGGCGGCGTCCTCGGGCAGCGCCAGGGTCTGGCCGACCGCCAGCGGATGATCGATATGGCTGCGGGTCACGCGCATGCGACGGCCTCGTCGATGGCGGCCAGGGTGGTCAGGGCAAGCAGATCCAAGTGTTCATCCTCCACGCAGTACGGCGGCATCCAATACAGCACATTGCCCAGCGGGCGCAGCACCACCCCGCGCTTGAGCGCGGCCTTGTAGGCGTGCAGCCCGACCCGGGCCTCGGCCGGGAACGGCGTGCGCTTGTCGCCATTGCGGGTCAGTTCGAAGGCCACCACCATCCCGGCCTGGCGCACATCGGCGACGTGCGCGTGGTCGGCGAACGGCGCGGCCAGGGTGCGCATCACCTCGGCGGTGCTGCGGTTGCGCGCGATCACGTCCTCCCCGGCGAAGATGTCCAGGGTGGCCAGCGCGGCGGCACAGGCCAGCGGATTGCCGGTGTAGCTGTGCGAATGCAGGAAAGCGCGCTCGCGCGAATCATCGAGGAAGGCGTCATACAGGGCCTGCGTGGCCAGCACCGCCGACAGCGGCAGGAACCCGCCGGTCAGGCCCTTGGACAGGCACAGCAGGTCCGGCATCACCCCGGCCTGCTCACAGGCGAACATCGTGCCGGTGCGGCCGAAACCGGTGGCGATCTCATCGGCGATCAGGAACGCACCGTTGGCATCGCACAGCGCGCGCGCACGCTGCAGATAGACCGGGTCGTACATGCGCATGCCACCGGCGCACTGCAGGCGCGGCTCCAGGATCACCGCGCAGATCTCGCCCGGGTGCTGGTCGAACAGCGTGGCCAGCGCATCGGCGGCCTGGTGCGCGCGCTGCGCGGCGCTCTGGCCCGGCTCGGCCAGGTAGGCATCGGGCGAGGGGGCGAACAGCGCCTCGGTCAGCAACGGCGCATACACGCGTCGGTACAGCGGGATGTCACCGACCGACAGCGCGCCCAGGGTTTCGCCGTGGTAGCCGTTCTCCAGCGCGACGAAGCGGGTGCGGTGGTTCTCGCCGCGGTTGCGGAAGTAGTGGAACGCCATCTTCAGCGCCACCTCGACCCCGGCCGAGCCGTTGTCGGCATAGAAGACCTTGGCCAGCGGATCGCGCCCGGTCTGGCGCGGGGCAATGGCCAGCAGGCGCTCGGCCAGCCGTACCGCAGGCTCGTGGCTGAAGCCGGCCAGCATCACCTGTTCCAGCCGGGTGGCCTGCTCGGCGATGGCCGCACCGATGCGCGGTTGCGCATGGCCGAACAGATTGGTCCACCAACTGCTCACCGCATCCAGATAGCGATGGCCATCGTGGTCGATCAGCCACGGGCCTTCGCCGCGAGCGATCGGCAGCAGGGGCAGGGTGTCGGGGTGCTCGCGCATCTGCGTGCACGGGTGCCACAGCACGGCCAGATCGCGTTGCCGCCACTGATCGGCCAGCGTGAGGGGGGCTGGGTCTGCTAGCATTTCGGGCTCATGAACACGTTTTCACCAGTACCCATTCTAGAGATGCTCGCATGAGCCGTCGCCTGCCCATCATCCACCAGATCACGGACGAGGAAAGCGGGCCGTTCCAGCGCCAGCATCTGGATCTGGAGTTTTCCAACGGCGAACGCCGCCGCTTCGAGCGGCTGGTGACCCGCGGCCACGGCGCCGTGGTGGTGGTGCCGATGCTCGATGACGAGACCGTGCTGCTGGTGCGTGAATACGCCGCCGGCATGCACCGTTACGAGCTGGGCCTGGTGAAAGGCCGCATCGACGCCGGCGAAACGCCCGAACAGGCCGCCGACCGCGAATTGAAGGAAGAGGCCGGTTACGGTGCCCGGCGGGTCGACGTGCTGCGCGCGATGACCCTGGCCCCGACCTACATGAGCCACCAGTCGTGGCTGGTGGTGGCGCGCGATCTGTACCCCGAGCGCCTGGTCGGCGACGAGCCGGAGGAGTTGGAGGTCGTGCCGTGGAAACTGGCCGATCTGGATCAGTTGATGCTGCGCGAGGATTTCTCCGAAGGCCGATCGCTGGCGGCGCTGTTCATCGCCCGCGAGTGGCTGGGACGGAAGGAATGATCAAACTCACGACGGATCTGCGCGAAACCGTCATCGCCATCGCCCAGGACGCAGCGGCCGCCATCATGGCGGTGTACGCCACGCCGTTCGATGTGGAGATCAAATCCGACCACAGTCCGGTCACCGCTGCAGATCTCGGTGCCAACCAGGTGATCGAGCGCGGGCTGGCGCAGCTGACCCCGGAGCTGCCGATCCTCTCCGAGGAATCGGCGCAGGTGCCGTGGGAGATCCGCCAGCACTGGGGCGCCTACTGGCTGGTCGACCCGCTCGATGGAACCCGCGAATTCGTCAAACGCAACGACGAGTTCAGCGTCAACATCGCGCTGATCTACCAGGGCGCGCCCGCGTTCGGGGTGGTGCTGGCCCCGGCCACCGGCCAGGTCTGGCACGCCATGCGCGGCGAGCTCGCCTACCGCCGCGATGGCATGCGTGATTCGGTGCTGCGCACCCGCACGCCGGCTTCGGCACCGCTGCGGGTGGCGGCCAGCCGCTCGCATCGCAGCGCGCAGACGCAGGCCCTGCTGGACCGCATGGGCGATATCGAGGTGCTCGCCCAGGGCTCTTCGCTGAAGTTCTGCCGGCTGGCCGAAGGCACGCTCGACGTCTACCCGCGGCTGGGCCCGACCTCGGAATGGGATACCGCAGCCGGCCAGTGCGTATTGCACGCGGCCGGTGGCGCGGTGCTCTCGGCCGAGACCGGCAAGCCGTTCCGCTACAACCGCCGCGACACCCTGTTGAACGGTGACTTCATCGCGCTGGGCGATACCCGCCTGCCGTGGCGCGCGTGGCTGCCCGCTTGACCTGACTGGAGCAACGATGCCTGCCACCCCTGAACTGGACCGCCTGCTGGGCATCATGGCGCGCCTGCGCGATCCGTTGCAGGGCTGCCCCTGGGACCTGCAGCAGGACTTCGCCAGCATCGCGCCCTACACGATCGAGGAAGCCTACGAGGTCGCCGATGCGATCGACCGCGGCGACCTCGACGATCTCAAGGACGAACTCGGCGACCTGCTGCTGCAGGTGGTCTTCCATGCGCAGATGGCGCAGGAGCAGGGCGCCTTCGCGTTCGCCGACGTCGCCCGCGCGATCAGCGACAAGATGGAGCGCCGCCATCCGCACGTGTTCGCCCAGGTCCAGGTGGACGGGGCCGAGGACGTCAACAGCAACTGGGAGGCGATCAAGCGCGCCGAGCGTGCCGCCAGGGGCCACACCGACACCTCCGTGCTGGCCGGCATCTCGCGCGGCCTGCCGGAATGGCAGCGGGCGGTGAAGCTGCAGGCGCGCGCGGCACGGGTCGGTTTCGACTGGCCGGGCCCGGCGCCGGTGATGGACAAGGTGCGCGAGGAGCTGGACGAGGTTGCCGCGGAATTCGCGCGCGGCCCGGTCCAGGAGAACCACGCGCGCCTGCAGGAAGAACTCGGGGACCTGCTGTTCGTCTGCGCCAATCTGGCCCGTCACGCCAAGGTGGACGTGGGCGCCGCCCTGCGCCTGGCCAACCACAAGTTCGAACGCCGCTTCCGGGCGATGGAAGCCCAGGCCGAGGCCGCCGGGCAGTCGATGGCCGCACTCGACCTGGACGCGCAGGAAGCGCTCTGGCAGCAGGCCAAGGCGGACGAGCCCAAGCCGTGAAGACGCTGCTGCTGTTCGTGCTGACCGCGGTGGCCGAGATCGTCGGCTGCTACCTGCCGTGGCTGTGGCTGCGCAGGGACGGAAGCGCGTGGCTGCTGCTGCCGGCCGCCGCCAGCCTGGCGGTGTTCGCCTGGCTGCTGACCCTGCACCCGACCGCCAGCGGGCGGGTCTATGCCGCCTATGGCGGGGTCTACATCGGTACCGCGCTGCTGTGGCTGTGGCTGGTCGACGGCATCCGCCCCGGCCGGTGGGACCTGCTCGGCGTCGGCCTGTGCCTGGCCGGCATGATGGTCATCATGTTCGCCCCGCGCACCGCCTGATCCGGATCGGCACCGGTCCGCGGAAAACCCCTACGGTCGCGTGAAGACGGCGTGGCTATACTCGGACCTACGATTCCGGGGAAAGGGAGTGACCTGATGTTTCCGACCATGCTGTTCTCGCTGGTACTGGCCTTCGTGGCCGTCGTCATCCTGTTCAAGGCCGTGCGGATGGTGCCGCAGGGCTACGAATGGACCGTGGAGCGCTTCGGCCGCTACACCCACACCATGTCGCCCGGCCTGCATTTCCTGATCCCGATCGTGTACGGGGTGGGCCGCAAGGTGAACATGATGGAGCAGGTGCTGGACGTGCCCAGCCAGGAAGTGATCACCAAGGACAACGCTGCGGTGCGCGTGGATGGCGTGGTGTTCTTCCAGGTGCTCGATGCCGCCAAGGCCGCCTACGAGGTTGCCAACCTGGAAGTGGCGATGATCGCCCTGGTGCAGACCAACATCCGCACCGTGATCGGCTCGATGGACCTGGATGAATCGCTCAGCCAGCGCGAGGTGATCAACGCCCAGCTGCTGAGCGTCGTCGACCATGCCACCAACCCCTGGGGCGTAAAGGTCAACCGCATCGAGATCCGCGACATCCAGCCGCCGCGCGACCTGCTCGACGCGATGGCGCGGCAGATGAAGGCCGAGCGCGAGAAGCGCGCGCAGATCCTGGAAGCCGAAGGCTCGCGCCAGTCCGAGATCCTGCGCGCCGAGGGCGAAAAGCAGGCCACCGTGCTGGAGGCCGAGGGCCGCAAGGAAGCCGCCTTCCGCGATGCCGAAGCGCGCGAGCGCCTGGCCGAGGCGGAAGCCAAGGCGACCACGATGGTCTCCGAGGCGATCGCCCAGGGCGACGTGCAGGCGATCAATTACTTCATCGCGCAGAAGTATGTGGAAGCATTCAAGGAACTGGCGACGTCGCCGAACCAGAAGCTGGTGCTGATGCCGATGGAGGCCAGCGGCGTGATCGGCTCGATCGCCGGTGTCGCCGAACTGGCACGCGAGGCGTTCGCCAAGCAGGAAGAGAAGAAAGCCACGCGCGGCGTCCCGCCGCGGATCGGAGGCTGACATGCGCTGGGAAGTCGTGGCCTGGGGCGCGCTGGCACTGGTGCTGTTCGCCGCCGAGGCGCTCGCGCCCGGCGCCTTCATGTTGTGGATCGGGATCGGCGCCGCCGCCGTGTTCGTGCTTGTCGCGGTGTTCGCCGACATCCCGCTGCTGTGGCAGGTGGTCGCCTTCGTGGTGCTCAGCGTCGTCTCGATCCAGTGCTACCGGCGTTGGGGGCGATCGCATGATCGCCAGAGCGACCAGCCGCTGTTGAACCGGCGCGCCGAGCAGCTGATCGGACGGGTGGTCGTGCTCGACCAGGCCATCGTGGCCGGCAAGGGCCGGGCCAAGATCGACGATGCGTTCTGGGTGGTGGCCGGGCCGGATCTGCCGGCCGGCAGCCCGGTGCGGGTGGTGGCGGTGGAGGGCATGACGCTGAAGGTGCAGCAGGCCTGATCCGCGGTTTTCCCGCACCGCCGCAGGCGTTGTGAAGGCGGTTCTGGGATAATGCTTTCTTGCCTTCATTCCCCCGGAACCGGTCATGACCCAGAAGACGCTTCTCAATGATACCCACCGCGCACTCGGCGCCAAGATGGTCGATTTCGGTGGCTGGGACATGCCGATTCATTATGGTTCGCAGCTGGACGAGCACCACCTGGTGCGCAGCGATGCCGGCATGTTCGACGTCAGCCACATGACCGTGGTGGACCTGCGCGGTGATCAGGTCAAGCCGTTCCTGCGCACCCTGCTGGCCAACTCGGTGGACAAGCTGAAGGCGACCGGCAAGGCGCTGTACTCGTGCATGCTCAATGCCCGCGGCGGGGTGATCGACGACCTGATCGTCTATTACATGGCCGACGATTTCTTCCGCATGGTGGTCAACGCCTCGACCCGCGAAAAGGACCTGGCCTGGATCCGTGAGCAGGCGGCCGCCTTCAACGTGGAGGTCATCGAGCGCGAAGACCTGGCCATCATCGCGGTGCAGGGCCCGACGGCACGCGAGCGGGTGATCGGCCTGCTGGGCGAGAGCGATCGCGCCGCGCTGGAAAAGCTCGGCCGGTTCGCCGCGCTGGAAACCACCACCGCCGACGGCACCCCGCTGTTCCTGGCGCGTACCGGCTACACCGGTGAGGACGGTTTCGAAATCCTGCTGCCGCAGACCGCCGTGGTCGCGTTCTGGACGGCGCTGACCGCCGCCGGCGTGCGCCCGGCCGGCCTGGGCGCGCGCGACACGCTGCGCCTGGAAGCGGGCATGAATCTCTATGGCCAGGACATGGACGAAGAGATCACCCCGTACGAAGCCGGCCTGGCCTGGACCGTGGCACTGGACGAAGGCCGTGACTTCATCGGGCGCGACGTGCTCGAGGCGCAGAGGACGGCCGGCAACGCCCGTCAGCTGATCGGCCTGGTGATGGACGAAAAGGGCGTGCTGCGCCACGGCCAGGTCGTGCTGACCGCCAGCGGCGAAGGCGAGATCCTGTCCGGCACCTTCTCGCCGACGCTGGGCAAGGGCATCGCGTTCGCGCGCGTGCCGGGCGGCGACCTGGGCGACGTCCGCGTCGACATCCGCGGCAAGCAGGTCCCGGTGCGCGTGGTGAAGTTCCCGTTCGTGCGCGAAGGCCAGGCCCAGCCCGGCGTGTTGATCGACGGCTGATGCCGTGAAGTACCCGGTGCGGACGCATGCGCATCCGCGCCGGTTGGTTACACTACCCCCGTTTCTTGACCCCCCCTGATATTCCTCGGAGCAGTCCCATGAGCGAGATCCCCGGCGACCTCAAATTCCTCAAGTCCCACGAGTGGGCACGCGTTGAAGGCAACGGCCGCGTCACCGTCGGTATTTCCGACCACGCCCAGGGCCTGCTTGGCGACCTGGTCTACGTTGAACTGCCGGAGGTTGGCCAGGAGGTCAAGGCCGGCGAACAGGCGGCGGTGGTCGAGTCGGTCAAGGCGGCTTCGGACGTGTACAGCCCGATCACCGGCACCGTCGTCGAGGTCAATGCGGCCCTGAGCGACAAGCCGGAAACCATCAACGAAGACGCCTACGGCGACGGCTGGATCTATGTCGTCGAAGTGGCCGGCCTGGACGAAGTCAACGAACTGCTGGGTCCGGACGACTACGCCGAGCTGCTGGAAAACGAAGATCACTGATCGCGTTTCCGGTGAGAAGAACGGCCGCCTGGTGCGGCCGTTTTTTTTTGCCCGCGCGCCGGGTGCGTGTCGATGCCGTTAGTAGTGCGTGAGGGTCGTGCGTGTTGCGGACCTGCATAGCGCGCGAACCGACCGCCTCATGACGATCGGTCCGGTGTCGATGCGCGCCGGTGATCTGGCCCGCGTCGACGACCGACGGCATGCCGATGCGGGATCGATGTGGACGCGTCGGCGACGTTCTAGCGCCGATGGCAGGCACGAACGCGTCGGTGCCGGACGGTCAAAAGTTTGCGCAGTTACGCGAATCGGGTCGAAAAAAGCGCGGGCGGATGTGAAAAGTTTTTCGGTCCGTTTAAGGTCCGCACGGGCAGTCCCGCGGCGGGTGCGGTCCAACCCGGTGCGCGTCCACGGCGATGCCGCAGTACACGGCGATGTTGCGATGTCGCGACACGAAAGTGCTTCTTTTAAGTGTTTTTCTTTTCGACGGTGTCAGCGCCTGCTTGCATGCGGTGCCCGCGCGGGCGATGCCGTGGCGCGCTTGCGGGGTGATCGCAGGGCGCGGCGGGGGCGTCGCGGCAAGGCGCCGGTGTGAAAATTTTTCGCCGGGGTTGTTGACAGTGAAAAAAAGCGTGATTAGGTTTCGCCTCAGCAGACCTTGCCTGCGAACAGAGTGAGCAGAATCGACATCAAGTCGCGAAGCACAACCTGGACATCCACCTCGCGTCCGATGACGGTGGAGATGGCTTCGCTTCCTTCAGCGAACCGCAAGACCCTTCCTGATCCGATATCTGCCTGGCCGCACATGGCAGGTGTCTCCGTATCCGTCACGACGCGCATGACGCGACGGCGGTCCCCGCGACGCAGCAACGGCGGGTTTGCTTTACCTGGGCGTTTCCACTCCATAGATCACTGACGAGGAGCCATCCCATGGCAACCAAGAAAGCTGCGAAGAAAAAGCCGGCCGCCAAAAAGGCAGCCAAGAAGGTCGCTAAGAAGGCGACTGCCAAGAAGACCGTGAAGAAGGTAGCCAAGAAGGCGGCTGCCAAGAAGACGGTGAAGAAGGCGGCCAAGAAGGCGACCGCCCGCAAGGCAGCCGTGAAGAAGACGGCGAAGAAGGCCGTGAAGAAGACGGCAAAGAAGGCCGCGACCAAGAAGACCGCGAAGAAGGCAGTGAAGAAGACGGCGAAGAAGGCCGTCAAGAAGACTGCGAAGAAGGCAGCCGCCAAGAAGACCGCGAAAAAGGCGGTAAAGAAGACGGCCAAGAAGGCGACCCGCAAGGTAGCCAAGAAAGCCGCTCCGAAGAAGGCTGCCAAGAAGACCGCCAAGAAGGCCACCCGCAAGGTAGCCAAGAAGGCCACGGCCAAGAAGGCGACCGCCCGCAAGGCTCCGGCCAAGAAGGCGTCGGCCAAGAAGGCAGTGAAGAAGGTCGCAAAGCGCAAGCCGGCCGTTCGCAAGAAGAAGGCCGCTCCGGTCGCCCTGCCGGCAACCCCGGCACCGCTGATCTAAGTTTTTCCCGATAGCCGTACCTGAGACTCCTTCCCTGGCAGCCCAGCGGGGAAGGAGTTTTTTTATGGGCGACGCCAAAAGAGCGCACAAAAAAGGCGACCCTGAGGTCGCCTTTTTTGATGCCACTCGCGGGCGGGATCAGCGCGGCGAGGCGACCGCCCGGTTCGACGAAACGCCCTTGCGCTTGCCCTGCGGGGCGGCGTCTTCGGCCATCAGGTTGTCGCTGCCGAAGTCGGTGTCCACGTCCAGCCAACGCTGGGTCGGCAGGCCCATCGCCTGGTCGAGCACGGTCGGCAGCAGGCCGCTGGGCAGGCTGCTTTCGCCGTTCCACATGATCGCGATGCCGAGGTCGCGCTCGGGGATCAGCGCGACCAGGCCGCGATAGCCCTGGACGGCGCCGGCGTGGAATATCACTTCGTGGCCGGCGTAATCGAAGGTGCGCCAACCGAGGGCATAGCCGGCCGAGTTGAGGCGTTCGCGGCGCCAGCCCGAACGCAATTCGCCCGGGGTGCTGATCAGGCTGGCGTGCAGCGTGGCCAGCAGCGGGGCGGGCAGCACGTCGGGGCGGTGACCGGTGTGGGCCAGCAGCCACTGCGCCATGTCACTGGCGCTGGCGTTGACGCCGGCGGCCGGGGCGAGGCGATAGTAGGTCGGCTTGGGTGTCAGTGCGACCCAGCCGTTGCGGCTGCGCACGTGCGGGCGTGCCCAGCGCGAGCTGGCCTGGATACCGGCGAGGCCGAGGCTGGCGTCGTCCATGCCCAGCGGCTTGAACAGGCGGCGCTCGACCGATTGCTCGTAGAAGCTGCCCGAGGCGGCGTAGACCACGTCGCCGATCAGGCTGAAGGCCACGTTCTGGTACGCATAGCAGTCGCCGGGCAGGCACTTGAGCGAGGTGGCGGCCAGCTTGTGGGTGAGCGTGTAGTACTCGGCGTTGGCTTCGACGTCGCGGTCGTAGGCGTTGTAGGGCAGGCCGACGCGATGGCTGAGCAGGTCGGCCACGGTCAGGCGCTCGGTCGCTTCGGGCGTGCTCAGCTGGAAGCCGGGCACATAGTCGGTGACCTTGCTGTCCCAGCGCAGCGTGCCGTCGTTGACCAGCAGGCCGGCCATGGTGCCGGCGAAAGCTTTGGACAGCGAGGCCAGGCGGAATACGGTGTGGGCATCGACCTGCTGCGGGTTGTTGACGTCGGTGACGCCGTAACCGCGCGCGCTGAGCACGCGTCCGCCCTGGACGATCGCCACGGCCATGCCGGGCACGCGTTCACCATAGGTAAGCTGCTGCGCCATCGATTCGATCGAGGCGACGTTGAAGCCCTGCGCAGGCGGCTGCACCTTCAGGCCGGCGGCCGTGGTGCGATACGCGGCAGGCTGGGTGTGCGGGGCGGCGCTGGGCGCCGACTCCTCGATGTTGACCGGGAACGCGGCGGGCGCCGTGGCGGGCGTCTGCGCGGTGGAAGACATGGCGATGGGCATCAACATGCCCAACAACCCGGTGGCCGCCGAACGGATCGGTCGGCGCCTGTTGTTCTGGTTCATCGTGTGGGTGCCCGTGCGCGACTGCTGGGACCGATTCTAGCGCCGCTTTTCGCCATTGCACAAACGAATCGAAGATGAATGCGTATCACATTGAAAACGTGCGGGTTTTGCCGGTCCCGACAGGCTGAGGTCGCACACGTCGAACGGGGGCGCAGCGCACCCCTGTTCAGCCAGCCGCGGCCGCCCGGATCCAGTGGGCGGCGCGTTCGGCGATCATCAGGGTCGGCGCGTTGGTATTGCCACTGACCAGGCGCGGCATCACCGAGGCATCCACCACCCGCAGCCGCTCGGTGCCGTGCACGCGCAGGGTCGGGTCGACCACGGCCTCGGGGTGCCGGCCCATCGCGCAGGTGCCCACCGGGTGGTAGATGGTCTCGGCCTTGGCCCGGATGAAGGCGTCCAGTGCGGCGTCGTCCAGATCGGTACCGGAGGGAAACACCGGCGCGCCGCGCCAGCGATCGAAGGCGGGTTGGCGCAGGATCTCCGCGGACAGGCGCGCGCATTCGCGCATCATCTTCAGGTCATGGCCGTCGGCATCGCCCAGATAGTTGGCCTGGATACGCGGCGGCGAGCGTGCGTCGGCATCGCGCAGGCGCAGCTGGCCACGGCTGCGCGGGTGCAGGGGACAGGCATGCAGGGTGTAGCCATCGCCGGGCAGCCGATGGCGCCCGTGGTTGTCGAGCATCGCCGGGACGAAATGGAACTGCACGTCGGCGCGCGCATCGGTGGCCAGCGACGAGCGGGCAAAGCCGCCGGCCTCGGCCAGGTTGCTGGTGCCGGCACCCCGGTGGCCGCGCAGGAAGTAATCGACGGCGATGCGCAGCTCGCTGCTGCGGTCGTAGCTGACGCCCGGCCCGGTGTGCACGACGGTGCAGATGTCGAGGTGGTCCTGCAGGTTGCGGCCGACCCCGGGCAGGTCCACGCGCGGGGTGATGCCATGGCAGCGGAGCGCATCTGCTGCGCCGATGCCGGACAGCATCAGCAGGTGGGGGGAGTGGATGGCGCCGGCGCTGAGGATCACCTCCGCTGCCGCGCGCGCATGCAGGTGGCGACCCGCGCGTCGATAGTGCACACCGGTCGCCGTCGTGCCCTCGAAGCTCAGCGCGGTCGCCTGCGCGCCGGTGAGCACGGTCAGGTTGCGCCGCTGGCGCGCGGGGCGCAGGTAGGCATCGGCGCTCGAACACCGTGCACCGTCGCGCTGGGTGACCTGGTACAGGCCCACGCCGAGCTGCTGTTCGCCGTTGAAGTCGGGATTGTGCGCGTGGCCGGCTTCCCGTGCGGCGGCGATGAAGGCAGCCGAGAGGGGATTGTGGTGGCGCAGGTCGGAGACCGACAGCGGGCCGGCATCGCCGTGCAGCGCGCTGGCCCCACGACTGTTGCGCTCGCTGTGCAGGAACCACGGCAGCACCTGCTCCCAGCCCCAACCGGTGGCGCCGCCGGCTGCCCAGCCGTCGTAGTCGTCAGGCACGCCGCGCACGTAACACATCGCGTTGATCGAACTCGATCCTCCCAACACCTTGCCGCGTGGCCACCACAGGCGCCGGCCGCCGAGCGCGGGCTCCGGCTCGGTCTCCAGGTTCCAGTTGATGCGGCGGTTGTTGACCAGCCGCGCCAACCCGGCCGGCATGTGGATGAAGGGGTTGGTATCGCGCGGGCCGGCTTCCAGCAGCAGCACCCGGCAGGCCGGGTCTTCGCTGAGCCGGTTGGCCAGCACGCAGCCGGCCGAGCCGGCCCCAATCACGATGTAGTCGTACATGCCGCTCCTTGCCGGGGTGCCCGCCGAGCATAAGACAGGTTGGGGCAGGCCGGGGCTGCGCCATGGGCCACGCAGCGTTGCGCCGATGGCCGCGCCGGACGCTGGCGATGTTGCGGTGCATCGTTTACCTTGCGCGCTTCGACGACCGGAGTTCCCCGCATGCTGCCGTTGCAACGCCCCTTGTCCGCGGAGAGCGGGCAATGACCGCGGCGGCCGGAACCGGCGCGGCCGCCAGTGGCATGCTGGGTGCCTGGCGCCGATCGCCCCCGCTGATCTGGGCCTCGATCTACTTCTTCTGCCTGCTCAGCGGCTACTACGTGTTGCGCCCGGTGCGCGAAGCGATGGCGGCCTCCTCCGATCTGCAGACGGTGTTCCCGCTGCCGCTGATCGCGTGGTTCGCCGAGCATGGCATCGCCCTGCAGGACTACGTGCTGCAGTTCCTGTTCACCTGCGTGTTCTTCATCATGCTGGTGCTGCAGCCGCTGTACGGGGCGCTGGTGAGCCGCTATCCGCGCCGGGTCTTCCTGCCGGTGGTGTACGGGTTCTTCATCGTCACCCTGCTCGGGTTCTACGTGATGTTCGAGACCGGCACGCCCGGGCGCGGCATGGCGTTCTTCTTCTGGATCACGGTCTTCAACCTGTTCGCGGTGGCGGTGTTCTGGAGCTTCATGGCCGACGTGTTCTCCAACGTGGAGGCGCGCGCGTACTACGGCTACCTCGGCGCCGCCGGCACGATCGGGGCGTTCCTGGGGCCGATCATCACCTCGGCGCTGGTACAGAAGGTCGGCATCGCCAACCTGATGCTGGTCTCGGCCGGCTTCCTGCTGATCTGCCTGGGCTGCATCTGGCGGCTGCGGCTGTGGGCGGTGGCACGCGAACAGGAGCGGCAGCTGGTGTCCGGCGAAACGCCGATGGGCGGCAGCGTGTTCGATGGCCTGAAGCTGATCGTGCGCGAGCCGCTGCTGCGCTGGCTGGCGCTGATGGTGCTGTTCGGCGTGGGCGTGGGCACGCTGCTGTACAACGAGCAGGCCTCGATCGTGCGTCGGTTGTACACCGACCCGGCCGCCAGCACCGCGTTTTTCTCGCGCGTGGACCTGGCGGTGAACGCGCTGACCCTGATCATCCAGCTCGGGGCGACGCGCTGGCTGCTGTCGCGGTACGGGATCGCCCCGGCGCTGTTGATTCCAGGTGTGGCGATCATCATCGGGTTCTCGGTGTTGGCTGCCTCGCCGCTGCCGCTGATGGTCGCGATGGTGCAGGTGATGACCCGCGCCAGTGAATTCTCACTGGCCAAGCCGGCGCGCGAGACCCTCTACACCCGTGTGGACCGCCAGTGGCGCTACAAGGCCGGCGCGGCGATCGACACCGTGGTCTACCGCGGTGCGGACCTGAGCTTCGCCTGGCTGCACAAGGGGCTGTCCCTGTTCGGTTCGCACATCGTGTTCGTCGGTGGCCTGGTCGTTGCCGGTGCGATGACCGTTGCAGCGCTGGGCCTGCTGCGCGAAGAAAAGAAGCTGCCGGGCGAGCGCCCGGAGTAAGCTCTCTGCATTACGTTCTGGAAGCCTGCCCATGTATTGGATCGCGCTGTCGTTGACCCTGCTGGTCGCCCTGCTGCACGTGTATTTCCTGGTCCTGGAAATGTTCCTGTGGACCAAGCCGCTGGGCCTGAAGACCTTCCGCAATACGCCGGAGAAGGCGGAGACCACGCGGGTGTTGGCGGCCAACCAGGGCCTGTACAACGGCTTCCTCGCCGCCGGCCTGTTCTGGGGCCTGTTCGATCACCTGCCGATGCTGGTCAACTTCATGCTCGGCTGCGTGATCGTGGCCGGCTGCTATGGCGCGTACAGCGTCAACAAGCGGATCTTCTTCATCCAGGCGGTGCCGGCGATCCTGGCCGTGGCGGCGTGGTGGATGGTGCCGGCCTGATCTGCGATGTGGAGCCACCCCATGGGTGGCTGCGCGCGCACGATCAACGTTTGACCGGCGACACCCACATTGCGATCCGCGCCTCGAACACCGCCGTGCCGGCGTCATTGCGGACCTGCACCTTCACCGGCAGCGCGTAGCCGGCCTCGGCGGCGACGATCGGCTGCTCCGGTGTCGCCACGGCATGCTGGGTACCGGTCGCCTTGGCCAGGTACTGCACCTCCATGCCCTTCGGGATCCAGCGCATGCCCTTGGGCAATGACGCATCCACCATCAGCCCGGCAGTGAGTTCGGCCAGGTTGCACAGCGCGATCGCGTGCACGGTGCCGATGTGGTTGGTGACCCTGCGCCGGTGGGCGATGCGCCCTTCGCAACGGCCCGGTTCAAGCAAGGTGATGCGCGGGGCGATGCTGGCGAAATAGGGTGCCTTGAAACACACCGCGCGCGAGAACAGCCAGGGGCCGGCGGGCCAGCGCTGCATGCGCCGGTAGAGATTCAACAGTGGAGCGGACATGCAGAATCTCCCTGTAAAAACGGCGGACCGAAGTCCGCCGTTTTCGTTCACATGATGGCCGGGATCGGGATCAGGCGGCTTCGGACTGCGCATCCTGCTGGGCGCGCTTGTAGTAGCCCGCCGAGCGCAGCTCTTCCGGATCGAAGTCGTCCACGGTGATCGTTTCCAGGGTGAGCGTACGCAGCTCCTCAAGCAGGGTGCGCTCGTCCTGGGTGATCACGCCCTCGGCCACGGCCTCGTCCAGCTGGGTGACGAAGTCCAGTGCCTCGATGCCCTTGGTCTTGAGCGCCTTGATGAACTTGCGCTCCACCGGCTCGGCCATGATCGCCTTGGACAGGTAGCTGTTGATGCGGCCGCCCGGGTTGTTCTCGCACGGGGTCAGGAACACGCCACTGGCCAGACGGTCACGGGCTTCGTTGGGCGCCATCAGCAGCGCGGCGACGCGGTGGCCCAGGCGGTCACCCGGGGCTTCGGCACGGCGGCCGAACGGGAAGATCAGCGCCCACATCAGCCAACCGATCGGACGCACCGGGAAGTTGCGCAGCGCGGCCGACAGCGACAATTCGATCTTGTGCACGCTGTCATGGAAGGCCCAGGCCAGCAGCGGCTGGTCGGCGGTCGGTGCGCCTTCGTCGTGGTAACGCTTGAGCATCGCGCTGGTCATGTAGATGTGGCTCAGCACATCGCCCAGGCGGCCGGACAGCGATTCCTTGAACTTCAGCTTGCCGCCCAGCGTCATCATCGAGATGTCGGCCATCAGCGCCAGGTTGGCCGAGTAGCGGTCCAGCTTGCGGAAGTAGCGGCGGGTGTAGGCATCGCCCGGGGCGGCACCGAAACGCGCGCCGGTCAGGCCGAACCAGAACGAACGCACGGCGTTGGAAATGCCGTAGCGGATATGCCCGAACAGGCTGCGGTCGAATTCCTGCAGGCCGGCACGGGTGTCCGGGTCCTGCGCGGCCTTCATTTCCTTCAGCACCCACGGGTGGCAGAGGATCGCACCCTGGCCGAAGATCAGCAGGCTGCGGGTCATGATGTTGGCGCCTTCGACGGTGATCGCGATCGGCGCCGCCTGCCAACTGCGGCCAGCGAAGTTGCGCGGCCCCAGGATGATGCCCTTGCCGCCGATCACATCCATCACGTCCGAGATCACTTCACGGCTCATGGTCGTGCAGTGGTACTTGGCGATCGCCGACGGCACCGACGGCACGTCGCCGCGGTCCACCGCAGCGGCCGTGGCCTGGCACAGCGCACTGATCGCGTAGGCCTTGCCACCGATGCGGGCCAGCGCTTCTTCCACGCCCTCGAAGCGGCCGACCGACAGGCCGAACTGCTTGCGGATGCGCGCATAGGCACCGGTCACCACCGCACCGGCCTTGGCACCGCCACTGGCGGTGGAGGGCAGGGTGATCGAGCGGCCGACGGCCAGGCACTCGTTGAGCATGTTCCAGCCCTTGCCGGCCTTCTCGGCGCCGCCGATCAGCTGGGTCAGCGGGATGAAGACATCCTTGCCGCGGATCGGGCCATTCTGGAAGGTCGAGTTGAGCGGGAAGTGGCGACGGCCGATTTCCACGCCGGCGGTATCACGCGGCAGCAGCGCCAGGGTGATGCCGATGTCGCGGGTGCTGCCGATCAGGCCATCCGGGTCGTACATGCGGAAGGCCAGGCCGATCAGCGTGGCCACCGGGGCCAGGGTGATGTAGCGCTTGTCGAAGGTGAGCTTGACGCCAAGCACCTGCTCGCCGTTCCACTCGCCCTTGCAGACGATGCCGTAATCGGGAATCGAGGTCGCATCCGAGCCGGCAAACGGACCGGTCAGGCCGAAGCAGGGCACTTCACGGCCATCGGCCAGGCGCGGCAGGTACTGGTCCTTCTGTTCCTGGGTGCCGTAATGGTTGAGCAGTTCACCCGGGCCCAGCGAGTTCGGCACGCCGACGGTGGAGCTGACCACGCTCGACACCGAGGCCAGCTTCTGGATCACCTTGTGGTGGGCCAGCGCGCTGAAGCCCAGGCCGCCGTATTCCTTCGGAATGATCATGCCGAAGAACTTGTTCTTCTTGATGAAGCTCCACAGCTCCGGCGGCAGGTCGGCGTAGACGTGGGTGATTTCCCAGTCGTTGACCATCCTGCACAGCTCTTCGACCGGGCCATCCAGGAAGGCCTGTTCCTCGGCGGTGAGCTGCGGCTTGGGGTAGTTGAGCAGGATGTTCCAGTCCGGATCACCGGTGAACAGCTCGCCTTCGAAACCGACCGAGCCGGTTTCCAGCGCGATGCGTTCGGTCTGCGACAGCGGCGGCAGCACCTTGCGGAACACCTTCATCATCGGCGCGGTCAGCAGCGGCTTGCGGATGAAGGGCAGCAGCAGCGGCACGGCGATGACGGCGACGATGGCCGCGGCCACGATCGTGGCGGTCTGGTTGACGTAGGGAATGAACCAGCAGGCGGCCAGCAGCACCAGGCTGATGATCGTCCAGGTGATCAGGCGCATCCGGTGGTAGGCGACGAACGCGCCTGCCAGCAGGATCGCGAGGAAGGGAACGACAATGCTCATGAGCGTGCTCCGGTGACGTGCTCGGTAGTGACGGACGATGCGACGGCGGAGGCCGAGGGCAACACGTCCAGATAGTCCAACACAGTAGCGGTAAAGGCGTTGTTGTCGTCACCGGCAACCATGTGGGTGGCCTCCGGCAGCTGCACGTGGCGTGCATGTGGCACCAACGCAAGGAACTCGGCCACCGTCTGCGGGGTGACCAGGGTGCTGCGGCCACCGCTGACCAGCAGCAGGGGGCATTTCACCTGGCGCGCCGCCTCGGCAAGCGCGTCCTGGTGTTGTTCGCTGTCACGCGCCAGCTCGGCGACGAGGCGCGGATCCCAGTGCCAGCGCCAGCGACCGTGACCGTCCTCGCGCAGCAGCGCACGCAGGGCGTCGTCGGACTTGCGCGGGCGGTGCGGCATGTAGGAAGAGATCACGTCGGCGGCCTGCGACAGCGACGCGAAACCCTCCGGGTGCGCGGTCATGAACATCAGGATCTTTTCGACACCGGCGGTATCCCAGCGTGGGGTGATGTCCACCAGCACCATCGCCGAGAACAGGCCCGGCCAGCGCGACTCGGCGAGCAGGCCGAACAGGCCGCCCATCGACGCGGCGATCAGGATCGGCGGCTGCGGCTGTTCGCCCGCCAGCACGATCAGGTCATCGGCGAACTGTTCGCCGTGGTAGGCAAGGTCGGCCGGGTTCCAGTCGGAATCGCCGTGGCCGCGCGCGTCGTAGGCCAGGGTCTGGTAGCCGGCCTCGACCAGCGCGTTCGCGGTGGCGTTCCAGGCATGCCGGGTCTGGCCGAAGCCGTGGGCGAACAGGACGGTGCCGCGGCGCCCCGGGCCCGAACGGGTGGCGGCGAGCACGGCGTCATGCGCGCCGGTCAGTCGCTCATCGTCAAAGCGGGGCAGGGTAGAAGAAGGAGTGACCATACTCGCTAGTATGGACCTGCCCTGTGCGATGTCAATACTTCGGAGTATGGTGGTCTCATCCCTTGTGCCAGCAGGCGTGAAGCGGACTTTCACCGATTCACATACTGCAACCAACCCCGGCGTATGGTTAAATCCACCTATGAATGAACCCGAAGCTTCCGCCGGCGAGCCACGTGCCGGCCGCAACAGCCGCCTCAGTGCCGAAGACTGGGCCCAGGCCGCACTGGATCTGATTGCCGAACAAGGCGTGGGCGCGGTCGCGGTGGAGCCGCTGGCGCGACGTCTTGGTGTCACCAAGGGCAGCTTCTACTGGCACTTCCCCTCGCGCGACGCATTGCTGCAGGCCGCGCTGGAGCGTTGGGAACTGTTCGAGCAGGAGCAGGTCTTCGGCAGCCTGGCCGATGTCACCGATCCGCGCGTGCGCCTGCGCCAGCTGTTCCAGGTGGTCGCGCATGAAGTGCAGCCGCACATCATCTACAGCGAGCTGCTCAAGGCGCTCGATCACCCGATGGTGCGCCCGGTCATCGACCGTGTTTCGCACCGGCGCCTGGAGTATCTGGTCGCCTCGTTCCGCCAGGCCGGCCTGAGCCGCACCGATGCGCAGCACCGTGCACGATTGGCCTACGCGGCCTATGTGGGTTTCCTGCAGTTGTCGCTGCAGCTGCAGCAGCCCAAGCAGGCGCGCGAGGATTTCGAGGCCTACGTGGAGCATGTGATCGAGACGCTGATTCCGCTCGGTTGATCGGTTCGTCGTGCATATGCAGAAGGCCGCGGAGACGCGGCCTTTTTTGTGCGCGGCGGATGCCGGGCCTGCAACGGTGGCACAAAAAACAACGGCCCCTTGCGGGGCCGTTGCTGCATCAGGTGCTGATCAGTGCAGCGATCAGAACTTCTGCTTGTACTGCATGTACATGTAGCGGCCCGGCAGATCGTATTGCGGGTCGAACATGTTGTAGGCAACAGCGTAGGACTGCGGCGGATCCTTGTCCCACACGTTGTTCAGACCCACCATGACGGTGCCGTTCCACGGGGTGTTGTAGCGGAACTGGATGTCGTGGTACGTGGTCGAACTGATGTGGTTCTCACGGTTGGGGGCGTCCGAGCAGTACGCGCGGGTCGCGGCACCCAACAGGCAGGCCTCGGTCAGGCCGGACTTGTAACGCAGGCCGTAGTTGACACCGAAGTCACCGATGGACCAGTCGACGTACAGGTTGGAACGGATGCGCCAGTACGGATCCTGGTTCAGGTACGTACCCTGGCGGCCGTCGACGGGGGCGTCGTCGGTGACCTTGGTTTCCCACTTGCTCAGGTAGGTGCTGTCCCAGGTAACGGTGAACTGACCGATCGAGGTTTCCGGCAGGCGGTATGCCAGGCCCAGATCCCAACCTTCCACCGTGTACGAGGACAGGTTCAGCAGCGGCATGTTGACGTTGGTGATCGCGTAGCGTTCGCTTGCCGTGCCGTAGTTCGGGTCACGCGTGATCAGGCCACAGTAGGTGGCCTGCTGCTGCGCGGTGCCGCCGTAGCAGGCATCCATGATGTCGCCGATCGCCGGGCGGGTGATGGCGTCTTCGATCTCGATCTTCCACCAGTCCAGGGTCACGTTCAGGCCGGTCACGAAGCTCGGGCTCCACACCAGGCCCAGCGTCTTGCTGGTCGAGGTTTCCGGCTTCAGGTTCGGGTTGGACTGCCAGGTGAACGGCTCAACGGTCTGCAGCGGACCTGCATCACCGTCGGTACCCGGCTGCACCAGACCAGCCGGCACACCCTGTGCGCGGCACTGCGCCAGGATCGCACCGGACGGGCCGTTGGCGGCGGCGCACGGATCGGCGTAGGTTTCGAACGAGTCGGTGTCGCCGCGGTACAGATCGTTGATGCTCGGCGCGCGGAAGCCTTCGGAGTAGTTGCCGCGGACCATCAGGTCGTCGATCGGCTTCCAGCGGAAGCCGAACTTGTTGTTGGTCGTGTTGCCGAAGTTGCTGAACTTCGAGTAGCGGGTAGCCACGCTGAAGTCGAGCAGCTTGGCACCCGGCAGGTCAGCCAGCACCGGGATCGACAGTTCCAGGAACATTTCGTCCAGATCGTAGGCACCCTTGGTCGGGCTGGCGCCGTTGCCGGTGCTCAGGCCCGACGCGATGAAGGCGTCCGGGTCGAACTGGCCGCTTTCCTTGCGGTACTCGTAACCGGCTGCGAAGGCCAGGGCGCCGGCCGGCAGCTGCACGATTTCACCGGAGATGTTGGCGTAGTAACCCTTCGAGATCTGGGTGGCCGAATCATGCGCGGTGAACGAGGTGTAGTCCAAGGCATCCTGGGAAATCGAGCCCAGGCCACCCAGCGGGTTGATCGGCGTACAGCCGGCGATCACGTCGCCAGCGCCGTTGAGGCAGACCGGCACGCCACCACGCAGCGCGGACGGGCCATAGGCTTCGTCGAGGCGCGAGATGTTGAACAGACCGTAGGTCAGGTCGTTCTGGTCGGTCTTGTCGTAGCGGTAGCCGACGTCCCAGTCGAAGGTGCGGTCGGCGAACTCGAAGAAGCCTTCGAAGCCGCCGTAGAAGTGCCAGTTCTTGACGTTCTGGTTGAACGAACGACCACCGGTTTCATTGAAACGACGGTTCACGCCGGTCAGGTCGACGCCGTACGGGTTGTACATGCTGTCGGCGCTCAGGGTCATGCCCGTCACCGGCATGGCGGCCAGCAGCTGCTCGGACTTGCGCTCGTTGTACATCGCCTCGGTACGGAAGGTGACGTTGTCGGTGATGTTGAACGAGCCGGACGCGAACAGCGAGGTGCGCTCGTTCGGGGTCAGCAGGTAGTTGTCCGGCGAGGTGTTGTAGCCGTGGACGTTGCTGACGAACGGGGTCTCGACGCCGTTGATGATGATGTAGCGCTGGTCATTGCGGACGTAAGAGCCCGGGATACCGGTGCCGCTCTGGCCGCTGAAGAACGGCGGGCCACCGGCGGAGATCTTGCGATCGCCGGCCATGACTTCGCGCTCATTGACGTACGACGCACCCAGAATCAGGCTGGCGCGGTCGGTCGTGGTGCCGATGGTGAAGTCATAGGCTTCGCGCTCGCCGTCGCCGGCGCTGTACTGGCCCTTGTAGACGTTGGCTTCGGCGCCGTCGAAGTTCTGCTTGGTGACGATGTTCACCACGCCGGCAATGGCGTCCGAGCCATAGATCGTCGAAGCGCCATCCTTCAGCACGTCGATGCGTTCGACCATCGCGACCGGGATGGTGTTCAGGTCGACGCTGCCGTCCAGGCCGGTGGTCCAGCGACGGCCGTTGACCAGCACCAGCGTACGCTGGCTGCCCAGGTTACGCAGGCTGATGCCGGCCGTGCCGTCACCGCCGTTGTTGAACGTGCGGTTCAGCGCGGCGCCGTTGGCGGAGATGCGCTGCAGGATGTCGGCGACCGAGGTCACGCCCTGCTTTTCAATGTCGGCGCGGGTCAGGCTCAGGACCGGCTGGGAGGTCTCGACATCGGTGCTCTTGATGCGCGAGCCGGTGACCGAGATGCGGTCCAGGTTGGTGGTGCCACTCGCTTCCTGAGCGACGGCGCTGCCGGTGCCGGCAGCGCTGGCGATCAGCGCGAGGACGACGGCGTCGCGCAGTTTGTTGCTGTTGCGGTTCATTGGGCTCTCTCTCCAAGTTGACTTGGGTGCAACGTATCGGGATGGGCTTCAGCGCGGAAACGAAAGGCGTCTCCAAGCCGCGAAGCTGACTCGATAGTAACCACGTATTCGGAGAAATTAAAGACCCGTTAATACTTCATGTGATTCAGGTGAAATTCGGCAAAGTCGTTGTGCCGCAGGGCTTGCGGGGCATTACCCGGCGGCACGGCCCATTGGCCAAGGCTAAGAAGTGATGACTTTTGGCACATTTTTTATGTCGATTTGTATCTTTTCTACCTGAATACGGGTCAGGGTTCGCACCCGGCGCGCGGCGCCCGCAGCCTCCGGCCTGTCGCGATTGTCCCGCCAATGAGTATTCAGGCACGCCTTATGCTAGGCGGACGCCCGCGCGTGCATGCAATCGGCGGCGGCGGACGCATACAGAAACGCCGCTACGAGCGAGCGGCGTGGATCAGGGAAACGGGGGAGGCGCCTGCTGCGCGGTAGGGCATCGCGAAACTGGGCAGGGATGCCTGGCTTACAGGTCCTGCTCGTAGCGGACGTAGGGCACGGTGCCTTCGTCGGTGCTCTCGTTGCGCGGGGCGAACGGATTCTTGCCACGGGTGACCACGTTCTCGGCGCCGACAGTGAGCTGGCCGCTCCAGGGCGTGCGCCAGGTCAGGCCGACGCCCAGGCCTTCCCACTTGCCGGGCTGGCCGGGGACATCGACCACGCGCCCGATGATGTTGCCGCTGAAGTTGCCATAGCCGGCGCCGATGGTGAGGCTCTTGCTGTCCCAGCGGTCGACGATCGCCGGGGAGGCGTCCGCGATCGGGACCAGGCGGGCCTTGGCATAGGTGCCACCGATCGAGACGAAGCCCTCGCGACCGATGTTCTTCTGACCGAACACGGTCAGATCGTTCTGTTCGGCGCGCAGCGACGGCGATTTGTTCGGACCGGCCAGCCAGGCCGGCAGGGTGTCACGGCCACTACCGGCGGTGAGGCCGACGCGACCGCCGGGGCGGTTGAACGCGGCAGTGCCGCTGACCCGGCGGCTGAGCGTGTTGTCGTCTTCATCGCCGAGCGTGGCCAGCATGCAATGGCTGGCCAATCCGCTGATGCTGGTGCCGCGGCTGCTGTTGCAGAGCAGGCCCAGCGAGTCACCCGACGACAGCCCGAAGGCCGCATCCAGCGAGCTGCGCCCGAAATGCCAGCGGGCCCCGACGGCCTGCTCGCCGGTCGGTTCCAGGTACAGCAGGGCTTCGACCTTGCCACTGCCCTTGTTCCAGACCGGCAACACGGTGCCGTCCTGCTTGCCCTTGGCCTGCGCATGCGCGCCCGGGATCGCGCCTAGGGCGATCATCAGGGCCAGCGGTAGACGCAGAAGGGGATGCATGGGAACTCTCAGACAAGCGCAGTGAACACAAGTTCCCGCCGAAGCGGGACATTGATCCTAGGGCGTTTATGATTTCTTAACAAGTCTTCGTTCTCCCCAGAACAAAACTCGCGCCGAGATTACTGAAGCCGTTCAGGTGCCGGCGAGGAAACATCCATTCCGCGGAACAGTATGTCGAATTCCGTCAACGGAAAGTGATACTCCTGCCCGCAGAATTCGCAGCGCACCTCGACCGCGCCGCTGGGCTCGGCGGCGGCACGGGCCTCTTCCTCGCCGATCGACTGCAGCATGCCTTCCACCCGCTCGCGCGAGCATGAGCAGGCAAAGCGCAGGGCCTTGTCGCCCAGCAGTTCCGGCGTCTCTTCATGGAACAGCCGGTGCAGCAGATCGTGGCCCGGCACCTCCAGCAGTTCCTGCTTGCCCAAGGTCTCGAACAGGGCGCTGGCCCGCGACCAGCCATCCTGGTCGCCTTCATCGCCGGGCAGCTTCTGCAGCAGCAGGCCCGCGGCGCGGGTGCCGTCGGCGGCCAGCAGCAAGCGGGTCGGCAGCTGTTCGGACTGGCGGAAATAATCCTCGAAGGCTTCGTCCAGGCCGGCCGCGGTCAGGCCGACCAGGCTCTGGTAACGCTGCGGTTCGCGCGGATCCAGGCCGGGATTCTCGATGGTGATCGCCAGCAGCGCATCCTCGCCCAGGGCGGTGAGGTCGCGCGGCGCGTCGCCGCCGCCGTCGGCCAGCTGCACGATGCCGCGCAGGGTGCCGGCCGCGGTGCACTCGGCGAACAGGGTGCGCATGGCGGTGGTGCTGCGCAGCTGGATCGACAGGCGGCCATCGACCTTGGTGTGCCCGGTGAACAGCGCAGAGGCGACGCTCGCCTCACCGAGAAGCTCAGCGGCGCCCGGCGGATAGACCGCATGGGAGAGAATTTCCCGCCAGGTGTCATCGAGGTGCACGTGCACGCCGCGGACGCCGGCATCGGGAAGCAGGAAACGGACAAGGGAGTCGGATTGGGCGGTCATCGGTTCGGTGGCTGCGCGAAAGGAGTGCCGGTTGCCGGATAATGCGCCGACCACCGTGCAAGTAAAGGATGCACCAGTAATGGGGGCAGAGCGCAGCAACCTCAAGGTCGAACCGGACCTGGAACCCTCACGTCCACGCCGCTGGCACTGGAAGCGCCTGCTGTGGCTGCCGGTCCTGTTCGTGGGGGTCAGCGTGCTGCAGGTACTGGCCCTGCGCGTCATCGATCCGCCCGTCTCCAGCGTGATGCTGTGGCGTTATGGCGAGGCGCTGGGGCAGGGCGACTGGAGCTACCGCCTGCACTACCAGTGGCGCGACCTGGAGCAGATGGCGCCGAGCCTGCCCATTTCGCTGGTGGCCGCCGAGGACCAGCGCTTCCCGGAACACAACGGCTTCGACCTGCAGGCGATCGAGAAGGCGCGCGACCACAATGCGCGCGGCGGTCGCCTGCGCGGCGCCAGCACGATCAGCCAGCAGGTCGCCAAGAACCTGTTCCTGTGGCAGGGCCGCAGCTGGATCCGCAAGGGACTGGAGGTCTGGTACACGGTGTTGATCGAAGCGCTGTGGCCCAAGTCCCGCATCCTGGAGATGTACGCCAACATCGCCGAGTTCGGCGATGGCATCTATGGCGCGCAGGCCGCGTCGCGGCAGTACTGGAACAAGGACGCGTCCCGGCTGAGCCCGGCCGAGAGCGCGCGGCTGGCGGCGGTGCTGCCATCGCCCCGGCGTTACAGCGCGGCCAAGCCCGGACCGTACGTGCAGCGCCGCGCGGCATGGATCCAGCGACAGGCGCGGCAGCTGGGCGGGGATGCCTACCTCGACCGGGACTGAGCATTCATGTACGTGATTGCCTGACGCTACAATCGCCGCATGAACAGCCCTCGCCTGACCGTCGTCGTCGCCGCCCACAACGAAGCACTGGCCCTGCCGATGCTGCACCCGCGGCTGCGCGCGGTGCTCGATGGGCTGGAGGGCATCGACGGCCGCGTGCTGTACGTGGATGACGGCAGCACCGATACCACCTGGGCGGTGATGCAGGGCCTGGCCGAGACCGATGCCTGCGTCGGCGTTCTGCGGCTGTCGCGCAACTTCGGCAAGGAGGCCGCGCTCACGGCCGGGCTGGATCTGGTCGACGAGGGCGCGGTGATGATCCTCGACGCCGACGGCCAGGATCCGCCCGAACTGATTCCCGAGTTCGTCGCGTTGTGGCAGCAGGGCTACGACAACGTGTATGGCACGCGCCTGGTGCGCGATGGCGAAAGCTGGCTCAAACGGTCGACGGCCAAGGTCTTCTACCGGGTGATCGGGCGCCTGTCCAAGACTCCGATCCCGGCCGATACCGGCGATTTCCGGCTGTTGTCGCCGCGCGCGCTGCAGGCGCTGGGCCAGCTGCGTGAGCGTCACCGGTTCATGAAAGGGCTGTTCGGCTGGGTCGGCTTCCGCCGCAGGGCCTTGCCCTATCATCGCCACGCGCGGCTGGTCGGCGAGAGCAAGTTCGGTTTCTGGCGGCTGTGGAACTTCGCCCTGGAAGGCATCACCGGATTCTCGACCGCGCCGCTGCGCGTGACCACATACCTGGGGTTGGCGGCGGCGACGTTCGCGTTCCTCTTCGCGTTGGTGGTCGTGTCCAAGGCGGCCCTGTACGGCGACCGCGTCGCCGGCTGGCCGACGATGATGGCGGTGATCCTGTTCCTGGGCGGCATCCAGCTGATCGCGCTGGGCCTGATCGGTGAATACCTGGGCCGGCTGTATGAGGAATCCAAGCAGCGCCCGCTGTACCTGATTGACACCTGGCAACCACCGTTCGTGGCAGACTCGGCCGTGCATCCCATCGGTGGAGAGCAGCGAGATGACCACGGTACGACAGCTGTTGGAAGGCAAGTCCCCTGAGGTATTCGCCGTCGCCCCGACGTCGGCGGTGATCGACGCGATCCGGCTGATGGCCGAAAAAGGCATCGGCGCGGTGCTGGTGATGGAGGGCCGGCAGCTGGTCGGCATCCTTTCCGAGCGCGATTACGCGCGGAAGATCGTGCTGCACGAGCGCTCCTCGCGCACGACCGAAGTGCGGGAGATCATGACGCCCAAGGTAGTGACCGTCGCCCCTGGCGAACAGGTCGAACACTGCCTGCAACTGGTGACCGATTACCGCATCCGCCACCTGCCGGTGGTCGACGGCACGGGCGTGCTCGGCGTGATCTCGATCGGCGATCTGGTCAAGTCGGTGATCGACGAACAGGCGCAGAAACTGGACCAGCTGCAGCAGTACATCGTCGCTGGCTGAGCGGGCATTCGTGCTGCCGGGCAGGCCGACCCCACGTCGGTCCCTGCCCGTGCGTCCACGCGCTTACTTGGCGTAGCGGCCGCCGCAGTTGCTGTCCTCGCCCGGACCGGTTTCGATCGTCGCCAGCAGCGCCGCCGGCGGCGCGATGCTGCCCAGCGCCAGGGCGATCGCCCCGCGGATGCCCAAGGCCTTGAAGTCCGGGCGGAACGAGGGATCCTTGAAGGTGCCGCCGATGCGCAGCGGCGAGCGCAGTGCCAGGATGCTCATGTCCTTCGGGCGCGGGCGCAGCAGCAGGTCCAGCTGTTCCTGTTTCAGATCCACCTTGCCCTCGCCGAGGATCAACGTATCGGTCGTATCGAAGGCGAGCGATCGCGATTGCATCACCCCGTTGTCCACGCCGAAGTCGCCCCAGGCGCAGCGCAGCGGAATCTGCTTGTCGCCGGTGAACAGGAACTTCACCGATTCGGCGACATCCAGGCCGGCCAGTTCCATGATCAGATTGCCGACGTGCCCGCGGCCGATACCGACCGCCACCGTGCCATCGGAACTGCCCAGCATCGCGGCGATGGAATTGCCCTGGCCCGTCAGTTTGACATCGCCACTGATCCCGCCTGAGGCCTGCTCGGCCAGCTTCGCATCCGGGAACAGCTTGCCCAGCTGCACCTTGCGGATGGTCGCCTGCAGCTGCGTGGAGATCGCCTGTTTGCGCGCATCCATCCGGATCGTGCTGCGGATATCGCCACCGGCCACGCCGAAGTTCAGCGGTTCCAGGCGCAGCAGGCCATCGTCGAGCTTGAGGTGGGCATCCATGTCATCCAGCGGCAGCGTCGGCGAATTGATCCGCTGCGCCTTCCAGCGCACATCGGCATCCATCGCGCGCAGCTTGGACAGGTTGTACGGCGTATCCGGCAGCACCTTGGTGCGCGCGGCCAGCTCGGCCGCCTTCGCCTTCTGCTCGGCATTGGCCGATTCCCCGGCGCCGGTCTTCGGTGGCGCGCCGATGAAGCCGGCCAGATCGTCGAAGTCCAACCGCTTGGACACCAGATCCGCCTTCAGGAACGGCCGTTCGCCACTCACGTCGATCTGCGCGGTACCGCCCAGATCGCTGTCGCCGGCCGTGCCGGTGAAATTCTCGTAGCGCCAGATCGCATTGTCGCGCTTCAACCGTCCCTTCAGCCGGTACGGCGGCGTCGACGGGATCGCGATCCCGATCAGCGGGAACAGATCCTCCATGTCCTGGCCGCTGAGCATCAGCTCCAGATCGAACACCCGCAGCTGGAACGGATTGGTCAGCGTCCCGCTCGCGATCGCATGCGTATTCCCCGCGCGCCCATCGAGATGGATGCGGAACGGATGCCCGGTATTGGTCAGCTCCAGCGGTGACTCGGTATTGCCATCCAGCGAGAACGCATTGCCCTGCCAGCGCCCTTTGCCCTTCACGAACAGCGGCGGACCACTGTCGCGATCACGCGACTTCCCGCTGTTGAGCGAGACCAGCACATCCGTCCTGCCTGCCGCGTCCTGGAACTGCAGGCGGCCATCCTCGATCAGCAACCGCTGCAGCACCGGCGGATCGCCATCGCTGGGGCCAAGGAAATCCCAGTTGCCCGGCTGATTCTTGTCCGGCGCCGTCTCCAGCAGCAGGTCCGGCCGCGTCAGCCGGATTTCCGGAATCCGCACCTGCCCGCGCAGCAGCGGCCACACCCGCAGATCGATCTCTGCCCGATCCGCCGTCGCCATCTGCGGCTGCTTGGCCCACGTCGCATTGGCAAAGGTCAGCCCATCACCGCGCACCGTCGTGACCCGACCGAGGTCCACATCCAGATCCCCGGTGATATGGAACTCACGCCCGGTCTTGGCCTGCACCGCCCGCTCCACCGGCCCCTTGAACCAATTCCAATCCCACAGCGCGATCAGGATCAACAGCGCCGCAAACAGGAACACCAGAATGGCCAACCACCGCTGCCCCCGCTTGCCGGGACGACGCCAGCGCCAGCGGGAACGGGAAGGAGCATCGGACGGAGCAGGGGACGGGACAGTATTCACATCCCCATGGTTGTCCTTGCATCGTGCAGACAACGCGAAGCATTGGTAAGCGTAGTGTCAGGGTGGCCGGAGGATTGCCCGCTCCCACCCCGGCGTGCATGGATCGGACACCGCCGGACCAGACAGGCAATGCCGTTGATCTTTCCATGCGCACCAGCGAACCGAGAGCGGGGCGGTGCGGGTGGGTTGGCGGGACCATGAGCGCCATGGATGGCGCGACATGAGCCTCCATGGACGGATTCACGGCGTGTCCCGCCAACCCACCCGTGCCGACCCAGCCTGGCGCATCCCTGAAGCCCGAGCCGCTCTTGCTGCTGCTGTTGCTGCTGTGGCTGGTACTAGAGATCTTGCCGTTGCCGTTGCCGTTGCCGTTGTCGTGGCCGTTGCCTTACCGGCAAGAAAACAGCACTCAAAGAATCTGCGCAGTCACCGCAACGAAGTGGCACACACTCCCGCCGATCACGAACAGATGCCAGATCGCATGCGAATACGGCACCGACTCCCGGTGATAGAACACCGTCCCCAACGTATAGAACACGCCGCCGGCCAACAACCAGCCCAGCGTCCACCCGTCCAGCGAATGCCACATCGGCTTGATCGCCACCATCACCATCCAGCCCATCGCGATATAGATGATCGTCGACAACAGCTTGAAACGGCCCGTATAGAACAACTTGAACACCACCCCGAACAACGCCAGCGCCCAGATCGCCGTGAACATCCCCCAGCCCCACGGACCCCCGCGCAGCCCGATCAGCGTGAACGGCGTATACGTACCGGCGATCAACAGATAGATCGCACAGTGATCGAACACCTTCAACCGGCCCTTCGCGACCGGATGCTGGATCGCGTGATAGAGCGTCGAGGCCGTATACAACAGCAGCAGCGCCACCCCGAACACGATCGCACTGGCCAACTGCCAGCCGTCGCCATAGATGGCGGCCAACGTGATCAACACAGCGCTGCCAGCCAGGGCAGCGACGGCGCCAAGCCCGTGGGTCAAGGCGCTGGCGATTTCTTCTCGAACGGAAACGACAGAGGTCATGGCGATGATCGGATGTGCGGGGAGGGGGATCCCACTCCCCCCTATCATCGCCAAGATGGGCCGCGCATGCACGCGCGGCCGTTCAGCCGACAGATCGGCGAAGGATCAGCTGACCGACACGCTGTGCGCGGCTTCGCGCGTGGCCGCGAAGCGCACGTCCGGCGCGCGTTCCTGCGCCAGCTGCAGATTGACCCGCGTCGGTGCCAGGTACACCAGCTGGCCGGCGGCATCGATGCTGAGGTTGCCCGCGTTCTTCTCGCGGAACTCCTCCAGCTTCTTCTCGTTGCTGCAGGTCACCCAGCGTGCCGTGGTCACGCTGACCGGCTCGAAGGTCGCTTCCACGCCGTACTCGTCCTTCAGGCGGTAGGCGGCCACGTCGAACTGCAGCACACCCACGGCGCCCAGGATCAGGTCGTTGCTCATCAACGGGCGGAAGAACTGCGTCGCGCCCTCTTCGGACAGCTGTGCCAGGCCCTTCTGCAGCTGCTTGAGCTTGAGCGGATCGCGCAGGCGTGCGCGGCGGAACAGCTCAGGCGCGAAGTTCGGGATGCCGGTGAAGCTGACCGCTTCGCCCTCGGTGAAGGTGTCACCAATGGAGATCGTGCCGTGGTTGTGGATGCCGATCACATCCCCCGGCCACGCTTCGGCGGCGATCTCGCGGTCGCTGGCCATGAAGGTCAGCGCATTGGGCAGCTTCATTTCCTTGCCGGTGCGCACATGGAAGGTCTTCATGCCGGCCACGAAGCGGCCCGAACACACCCGCATGAACGCCACGCGGTCGCGGTGCTGCGGGTCCATGTTCGCCTGGATCTTGAACACGAAGCCGGTCAGCTTGTTCTCCTGCGGGGCGATGACGCGGCCGGTGGTCGCGCGCGGCTGCGGCGACGGCGCATGCTCGACGAAGAAGTCCAGCAGCGGCTGCACGCCGAAGTTGTTCACGCCCGAGCCGAAGAACACCGGGGTCTGCTTGCCGGCCAGGTAGGCCTCCACGTCGAATGGATGGCTGGCGCCCTGCACCAGCTCCAGCTCGTCACGCAGATCGGCCAGCATGCGCTCGCCGATCTTCTCGGCCAGCCCCGGCGAATCGATCGACGGGAAGATGGTCGAATCCTGGCGGGTGAAGTTGCGGCCCTGCTCGTACAGGTGCACCTCACCGCTGATCAGATGCACCACGCCCTTCAGGCGCTGGCCCATGCCGATCGGCCAGGTGACGGGCGCGCACTGGATGCCGAGCACGCTTTCCACTTCATCCAGCAGGTCGATGGGCTCCTTGCCCTCGCGATCGAGCTTGTTGATGAAGGTCATGATCGGGGTGTCGCGCAGGCGGCACACTTCCATCAGCTTGATGGTGCGCTCTTCCACGCCCTTGGCCACGTCGATCACCATCAGCGCCGAGTCCACCGCGGTGAGCACGCGGTAGGTATCCTCGCCGAAGTCGGCGTGGCCGGGGGTGTCGAGCAGGTTGACGATCTTGCCTTCGTACGGGAACTGCATCACCGAGGAGGTGACCGAGATCCCGCGTTCCTTTTCCAGCGCCATCCAGTCGGAGGTGGCATGGCGCGCGGCCTTGCGACCCTTGACCGAACCGGCCATCTGGATCGCACCGCCGAACAGCAGCAGCTTTTCGGTCAGCGTGGTCTTGCCGGCGTCAGGATGGGAAATGATGGCGAAGGTGCGGCGGCGCGCAGCTTCGGTAGCGACTTCGGACATGGCGTGACGCGCCCGCCCGGGGCGCTTTTCATGGAGATAAGCCGCTCAGTATAGCGGGGGCGGGCATGGCCGGGGTCAGGGCAGGGCGGATGCGCCGGCCTCGTCCATGGTCCGGGCGAAGCGCAGCTCGCCCTGCGGGCTGACGATGCGGGCCGGGATCGAGCGCAGCCGCATGCCCGCATTGACCTGGACCGCGAAGTGCAGATGCGGGGCCGCGCTGTAGCCGGTATTGCCCGACAGCCCGATGCGTTGCCCCGCCTGGACCTGCTCGCCCGGGCGCACCAGCACGCCGTTGTGCTGCAGATGGGCGTACACGGCCATGCTGCCGTCCTCATGCAGCACCCGCACCAGGTTGGCCCGGCCCAGATCGTGGTCGCGGTCCTGGCCATTGCCCTGGTACCCGTCCTGGACCTGCATGACGGTGCCGGCCCGCGCCGCGAGCACGGGGCTGCCTTCGGGCAGCGCGAAGTCGATGGCGTCGCGGTTCTCCGGGTCGGTGTGGCTGTATGGCCCTTGCGGCGCCTGGCTGACCTGGATGCGGGCGGCATCGAAGGGGAGCAGATAGGCCACATCGCGTGGGCGCGCCGCCGGATCCCCCGGGACGGCGATCATGTCCAGCCGGATCGCGGTCGCACCGGCGGGGGGCTGCAGGCGGGTGACCACCACGCTGGCCGCGCCGGCGATCACCGTCTGCAGGGGCAGACCCGGCATCGCCGGGGTGCCTGCGGCGGGCCGCACCGAGACCTGGACCGGACCGGCCAGACGGTTGTCGACCCGCGCCTGCCAGCGCTCGCCGGCGCCTTCCAGGGTCAGCACGGCGAGGCCGGGCGCTGCCGCCACCGGGGCGGGACGGGCAGTGCTGGTTTTCGCCGGGCGGTCGATCCGCCAGCCGTTGCGCCAGTCACTGGCCGGCGCGGCGCCGGCGTTCAGCGCCGGGGCCAGGACGAGGATCAGGGTGGGCAGACGTAGGCAGCGCAAGGCTCTGGCCGATTGGGAAGGTGCCCCGAGTATGCGTGACTGATGATCATCTGGAATATATATCGCTTCATGCCGATGAAGGGATTGACATGACCCGGAAGCACTGGCATCGTGGCTCCACCATCGAGACCGGCAGAGGGACAGGCCCTTTGAAGCCGGGGCAGCCCGCAGACGCGAAAGCGACCTGCGTAGGTGCCAAATCCTGCGGAGACCGTTGGTGTCTTCCGAAAGATGGTTCGAACCGTGCACCGTGCGTGCGCTTCGAACGCGAGCTCCGCGAAAGCTCGATGGCCGACTCCTACTTTGGATACCGCCATGAGCTTCGCCACCGCCGCCCCTGTCGCCACCGACTCTTTCGCACCGCTCAGCGTCCCCGTCGACGCCGGGCTGAACGCCGTGCGCGGCGATATCGCGGCGGTGCTGTCGATGCGTCACGGCGGGCCGCGGCCGGTGCGCCTGCGCTACGAATGCGTCGGTCGCGCCGATGCGCCGGTGGTGGTGCTGGCCGGCGGCATCTCCGCGCATCGCCACGTGGCGGCCAATGCCGAATTCCCCGAAAAGGGCTGGGCCGAGGGCCTGGTCGCCGCGGGCCGCGCGCTGGATCCGGCCTCGCTGCGCGTCCTGGCTTTCGATTTCATCGGTGCCGATGGTGCGCTCGACCTGCCGATCGATACCGCCGACCAGGCCGATGCGCTGGCCCTGCTGCTGGATCATCTCGGCATCGCCCGCCTGCAGTGCTTCGTCGGCTACTCCTACGGCGCGCTGGTCGGCCAGCAGTTCGCGATCCGTCACCGCCAGCGCCTGCAGAAGCTGATCGCGGTGAGCGGCGCGCATCGTCCGCATCCGTATGCCGCGGCCTGGCGCGCGCTGCAGCGCCGCGCGGTCGCGCTGGGCCAGTTGCAGTGCGCCGAAAGCCACGGGCTGTCGCTGGCGCGCCAGTTCGCCATGCTCAGCTACCGCACGCCGGAAGAATTCGGCGAGCGCTTCGACGCCGCGCCGGAAGTGGTCAATGGCCGCGTGCGCGTCGCCGCAGAAGATTATCTGGATGCCGCCGGTGCGCAGTACGTCGCCCGTACTCCGGTCGACGCCTACCTGCGCCTGTCCGAATCGATCGACCTGCATCGCATCGACCCGGCCGCCATCCTGGTGCCGACCGTCGTGGTCGCCGTGGAAGGCGATCGCCTGGTGCCGCTGGCCGACTGCGTCGGCCTGGTCGAGGGGCTGGGCCCGCGCGGCAGCCTGCGCGTGCTGCGCTCGCCGTATGGCCACGACGCCTTCCTGAAAGAAACCGATCGCATCGACGCGATCCTCGCCACCGCTTTTCGATCCCCCGGAGAAACCGCATGAGCCGTTCCGCTGGTACCGAGCCGTCCTGTAGCCGCGTCACCGCCGCCGTGCGTGCCGGCATCGACCGTGACACCGCCCACGGCGCGGTGACTCCGCCGATCGTGCTGTCCTCGAACTTCAGCTTCGATGGCTTCGGCAACAAGCGCCAGTACGACTACACGCGCAGCGGCAACCCGACCCGGGACCTGCTCGGTGAAGCGCTGGCCGAACTCGAAGGTGGCGCGGGCGGGGTGATCACCTCGACCGGCATGGGCGCGATCAACCTGGTGCTCAATGCACTGCTGCAGCCCGGCGATACGCTGGTGGTGCCGCACGATGCATACGGCGGCAGCTGGCGCCTGTTCAACGCGCTGGCGAAGAAGGGCCACTTCGGCCTGATCACCGCCGACCTGACCGACCCGCGTTCGCTGGCCGACGCGCTGGCGCAGTCGCCGACCCTGGTGCTGATCGAAACCCCGTCCAACCCGCTGCTGCGCATCACCGACCTGCGCTTCGTCATCGATGCCGCGCACAAGGCCGGGGCCAAAGTGGTGGTCGACAACACGTTCCTGTCGCCGGCGCTGCAGCAGCCGATCAGCTTTGGTGCGGATCTGGTGCTGCACTCCACCACCAAGTACATCAACGGCCACAGTGATGTGGTCGGCGGGGCGGTGATCGCGCGCGATCCGGCAGTGCACGAACAGCTGGTGTGGTGGGCGAACGCGCTGGGCCTGACCGGCTCGCCGTTCGATGCGTTCCTGACGTTGCGCGGCCTGCGTACGCTGGGTGCGCGCCTGCGTGCGCACCAGGAAAACACGGCGGCCGTGGTCGAGTTGCTGGCCGCCAGCGATGCGGTCGCCAGCGTGTACTACCCCGGCCTGGCCGATCATCCCGGCCATGCCATCGCGGCCCGCCAGCAGAGCGGCTTCGGCGCGATGCTGTCCTTCGAACTGGCCTCGTGCCCGGGCGAGGATCCGCATGCGGCGGTGCGCGCGTTCGTGGATGGCCTGCGCTGCTTCACCCTGGCCGAGTCGCTGGGCGGCGTCGAGAGCCTGGTCGCGCATCCGGCGACCATGACCCACGCCGCGATGACCCCGGAAGCGCGTGCGCATGCCGGAATCAGTGAAGGGCTGCTGCGCCTCTCGGTCGGCATCGAGTCGCCGGAAGATCTGGTGGCCGATCTGCAGGGCGGGCTGGAGCGCGCGCAGGTGGTGATCGATCAGCATCGTGATGTGCAGCGGCGCAAACAGGTGGATGCATGAGCGCGGTCCTGACCCTGCCATTGGCCGCCCATCGAAAGCTGGCGCTGCTCGGCACCGGGACGGTCGGCACCGCCTTCGTCCAGCGGTATGCCTCGCTGCAGGACCGCGGTGTCACCCTGCCGTCGTTCTCGTGGCTGGCCAATTCGCGTACGGCGCGGGCCTGTGAACAAACCCCCGCAGAGGAGCTTGCACAGGCCAACCTGGCGGCGCGCGGCGCGGTGGCGCTGCAGCCCTGGGCGGAAGCCGAAGGCCTGCAGCGCGGCGACGTGGTGGTCGATGCGACCGCCAGTGACGAGGTCGCCAACTGGCATGAACAGTGGCTGGCGCGTGGCGTGCACGTGGTGACCGCCAACAAGCTTGGCCAGGGCGCGCAGCTGGCCCGTGCCCAGGCCATCGCCGACAGCGGACAGCAGGGTGCTGCGCATTACGGCGACAGTGCCACGGTGGGTGCAGGCCTGCCGCTGCTGAGCAGCCTGCGCGCGCTGGTCGCCGGTGGCGACCGCATCCATCGCGTGGAGGGCGTACTGTCCGGTTCGCTGGCCTGGCTGTTCCATCACTACGATGGCCAGCGCCCGTTTTCGGCGTGGGTGCGCGAGGCGGCCGAGGCCGGCTACACCGAGCCGGATCCGCGCGTGGATCTCTCCGGCGAGGACGTGCGTCGCAAACTGCTGATCCTGGCGCGGGCCAGCGGCATCGCGCTGCGCGCCGAGCAGGTACAGGTCGCCTCGCTGGTACCGGAGGCGCTCGCCGCGCAGTCACCGGCGGATGCGTTGCGCCAGCTTTCACTGCTGGACGCACCGTTGCAGGCGTACTGGCAGCAGGCGCAGGAACAAGCAGGGTGTCTACGTTTCGTCGGTGGTTTCGATCACGACGGGGCCTCTGTCGGGCTGCGTGTACTGCCGCGCGACCATCCGCTGGCCGGCGGCGCGCAGACCGACAACCGGGTGGCGATCCACAGCGACCGGTATCACGCCCAGCCGCTGTTGATCCAGGGGCCGGGCGCCGGGGCGGACGTCACCGCCGCCGCGCTGCTGGACGATGTGCTGGCGATCGTGCGGCGCTGATTGCCGCGCGATCCCACCCAGGCACACGGTAGCGCCAGGGTGGGCTGGCTGCGTCGGCGGAGAACGCTGAGGACGGCCGCTGCCACGCATGGCGTAACTACCGGGGTGTCGGTTCAGTCGTGTTGTGAGAGCGCCTTGAGCAATGCCGCATTGAACCGGGCCGGATCCTGCACCTGCGGCGAGTGGCCGAGGTCTTCGAAGGTCACCAGGGTGGCGCCCGGAATCGCCGCGGCGGCCGCCTTGCCCAGCGCCGGGTAATTGCCCAGCGTCGCTTTCAGCGCCGGCGGCGCCAGATCACGGCCGATCGCGGTGCGGTCGGTCTGGCCGATGAACAACGTGGTCGGCACGGTCAGCGTCGGCAACTCATAAACGACCGGCTGGTTGAACACCATGTCCGAGGTCAGCGCCTGGCTCCACGCCACCGCCTGTTTGCCGGGGCCGTCGTACATGCGCGACTGCATGCGCACCCACTGCTCGTACTCGGGCTTCCACTGTCCGTTGTAATAGACGTCGAGCTGGTACTTCCTGATGCTGTCGAAGCTGGTTTTCAGCTCGCCCGCGTACCAGGCATCGATGCTGCGCCACGGCACGCCCTTGGCCTTCCAGTCTTCCAGGCCGATCGGGTTGACCAGCGACAGGCTGAGCAATCGCTGGGGATACATCAGCGCGAAGCGCGCCGCCACCATGCCGCCCATGGAATGGCCGACGATGTGCAGCTTGCCTTCGCCATAGCCCAGATGCTCCAGCAGCGCTTCCGTATTGGCCGCCAGCTGGCCGAACGAGTACTGGTAGCGCTCGGGCTTGCTCGATTTGCAGAAGCCGACCTGGTCCGGCGCGATCACCCGGTAGCTGGCCGCGCTCAGTGCCGCGATGGTGTCCTTCCAGGTGGCCGCGCAGAAGTTCTTGCCATGCAGCAGCACGACCGTCCCGGCGAAGCCTTTGCCACCGGCAGGAACGTCGATGTAGGCCATCTCCAGCGGCTGGCGCTGGGACTCGAAGCGGAAGATCTTGACCGGGTATGGGTAATCGAAGCCTTCCAGCCGCGCGCCGTACGTCTCGGCGGCGAGAGTGGTCAGCGGCAGGCAGGCGAGCAGGGCGGCGGCCAGGATGCGCATGGCAGTCTCCGGAACAGGGAAGACCTGACTGTACCGGAGCGGCCGTGCAGGCGGGCCGATGATGCGAACGACAGCGGCCGACCCGAGGTCGGCTCTACCGTCGGGGGCGGTCGATCAGCACTCGATGACGTTGACCGCCAGCCCGCCGCGGCTGGTTTCCTTGTACTTGTCCTGCATGTCGCGGCCGGTGTCGCGCATGGTCTTGATGACCTTGTCCAGCGACACCTTGTGCTTGCCATCGCCGCGCATCGCCATGCGCGAGGCGTTGATCGCCTTGACCGCGCCCATCGCATTGCGCTCGATGCAGGGGATCTGGACCAGGCCACCGATCGGGTCGCAGGTCAGGCCGAGGTTGTGTTCCATGCCGATCTCGGCGGCGTTCTCGATCTGGCTCGGGTTGCCGCCCAGCGCGGCGACCAGGCCGCCGGCCGCCATCGAGCAGGCCACGCCCACTTCGCCCTGGCAGCCGACTTCGGCACCGGAGATCGAGGCGTTTTCCTTGTACAGAATGCCGATCGCCGCCGAGGTCAGCAGGAAATCGAACACGCGCTGTTCGTTGGCGCCGGGGCAGAAGCGGTCGAAATAGTGCAGCACCGCCGGCAGTACGCCGGCTGCGCCGTTGGTCGGCGCGGTGACCACGCGGCCGCCGGCGGCGTTTTCTTCGTTCACCGCCAGCGCGTACAGGTTGACCCAGTCCAGCGTGGTCAACGGATCGCGCATCGCCGCTTCCGGCTTGGAGGACAGTTCGCGGTACAACGCCGGTGCGCGGCGCGAGACATGCAGGCCGCCGGGCAGGGTGCCTTCCTGGCGGATCCCGCGCTCCACGCAGGCCTGCATGGCGCTCCAGATTTCGCGCAGGCTGTCGCGGATCTCATCCTCGGTGCGCCAGCACTTCTCGTTCTCGAACATCATCTGGGAGATGCTCAGACCGCTGCGTGCAGTCTGCGCGAGCAGTTCGTCGCCGCTCTTGAAGGGGTAGGGCAGCGGGGTTTCATCGGGCACGATGCGGTCATCGGCCGCATCGTCCTGGTTGACCACGAAGCCGCCGCCGACGGAGTAGTAGTCGCGCGTGGCGATCACCTGCTCATCGGCGCCATAGGCAGTGAAGCGCATGCCGTTGGTGTGGTACGGCAGCTTCTGGCGCTTGTTCAGGCCCAGGTCGCGCTTCTCGTCGAAGGCGATCTCGTGCTGCCCCATCAGCCGGATGCGCTTGCTGCTGCGGATGCGCTCGAGGGTCTGCGGGATGATGTCGGGGTCGATCAGGTTCGGGCGCTGGCCCTCCAGCCCGAGCAGCACGGCCTTGTCGGTGCCATGGCCGCGGCCGGTCAGCGCCAGCGAGCCGTAGACATCCGCGCGGATGCGCACCACGTCCTGCAGGTGGCCCGGATCGAGCAGCCAGCGGTGCACGAAACGTTCGGCAGCCTTCATCGGTCCCACGGTGTGCGAAGAACTCGGGCCAATGCCGATCTTGAAAACGTCGAACGTGCTGACAGCCATGATTGCCAAACTGCGGGTATCGGATGGAGCGCTATTCTATGCGCTTCGCGCCGCCGGCTCTGGCTGCGGCGCAACATTTCCCAAGGCGGGTGGGCCGGTGTTTACCTTGTACCAGCGTGATGACTGCCATTTGTGCGACCAGGCCCTGGCGGTACTGGCCCAGGCCCGGGTGGGCGATCTGGACAGTGTGTTCATCGATGACGATGCCGCGCTGGAGGCCCGCTACGGGTTGCGGGTGCCGGTAGTGCGCGATGCGCAGGGGCGGGAACTGGACTGGCCGTTCGATGTGGCGGGACTGCGGGCCTGGATCGGCTGAGACTGTGCGTGCCAACAGGCGCCTGACCTCGGTCGTCGGTGCCGATGCCGCTGGGGGGTGCGTTATGCGGCTCGATGTGTCTGTTGGGGCTGGGCGCTGCCGGTTGGGTTTGGGCCGCCCGCGGGCCGGCGCCCCGTAGTCGATCACCGCGCGCGAGGCCGGCCAGCTGCCGGCACTACCGGGCAGCGCTGCGAGGCGCCGGGTGTGCCCGGCGCTCGCCGCGGATGGCGTTACTTCGCTTTCAGTACCACTTTGGTGCTGATCGCGGTCTCGTTCGGGATCGTTTTGGTGTCGGCCCAGTCGCCGCCGCCCACGCCGAAGTCGAGGCGCTTGACCGTGGCCTTGCCGGCCAGCACGGGCTGCGCGCCCGGGGTCCAGGTGAAGGTCAGGGTGACCGGCTTGCTCACGCCGCGCAGTTCCAGCGTGCCGTCGGCGGCGTACTGGTTGTTGCCCAGCGAGCGGAACTTGGTGGCGCTGTACTTGGCCTGGGCGAACTTGCCCACGTTGAAGAAGTCCGCGCCCTGCAGGGTCGAATCGCGGTCGCTGTTGCCGCTCTTGGCGCCCGCCAGCGGGATGGTCACTTCCAGCTTGGCATCGTCCAGCTTGGCCGGATCGAAGCTGATCTTGGTATCGAAGCCCGGGAAGGTGCCGGTGAACACTTCGCCGTCGTACGTGGTGGCAAACGCCAGTACCGAGCCAGGCGCCTGCACGTAGTCGGCGGCCAGGACAGGGGCGGTGGCCAGCAGGCCGGCCAGGGCGGCGGCGACCGCGGCGGGGGAGGTGAGCTTGATGTTCATGGTCAATCCTTCTGGGGGGAGGCAAGCCAGCGCTGCGGGAGCATGCGCGCAAGCGTGGCATCGCGTTGGTAAAAATGGTGATAAAGCGCGGCACCGGCATGGGCCACGACCACGGCGATCAGCAGCCAGAAGCCCCACTCATGGATGGCGTGCGAGATCTGGGTGACGCGTTCGTCCGGTGGGCTCAGCTTCGGCACATCGACCAGGCCGAACCAGCGGAACGGGCGCAGGCCGCTGGCCGAGTCGTACAGCCAGCCCGACAGCGGAATGCCGAACATCAGCACGTACAGCAGCCAATGCGTCGCCGAGGCGATGCGCTCCTGCCAGGTCGGCGTGCCCGGCACCGGATGGGGTGCGCCGGCGTACAGGCGCCACAGCAGGCGGGTCACGACCAGCGCCAGCACGGTGATGCCGATCGATTTGTGCATGGTGTAGACCCAGAAGTACTTCGGGGTCCTGGGCAGTTCGCCCATGGTCAGCCCGACGATGCCCAGGGCGAGGATCAGCACGGCGATCAGCCAGTGCAGGGTCTGGCTGACGCCGCCCCAGCGGGTTGGAGTGTTCTTGGCGGTCATGGCGTGGTCTCCTGGACCGGCTGTGGGGTATCTGAGTCGGCCGGGGCGGCGGGAGTTCCCGGCGCATCGGTGGGCGCGGCATCGGCAGGATCGCCGGCGTTGGGGTCACGCACGGCTTCGGCTTCGATCCGCAGCTGCACCTCGTCGCCGATCATCGAGGCCCAGCCATCCACGCCGAAGGCACTGCGGCTGAGCGTGGCGGTGGCCGAGAAGCCGGCGGTACGGCGGAACGGTGGCAGCGGGTGGCGTTTGAGCGCATTGAGGGTCACCGCCAGGGTGACCTCGCGGGTGACGCCACGCACGGTGAGCTGGCCGATGACGTTGGCGTGGGTCGGATCGATCGGTTCGACCCGGGTCGAGACGAACCGCGCTTCGGGGAAGCGCTCGCCATCGAGCAGGTTGCGCGCGAGCGTGGCCGTGTTCCATTTGGCGTCGCCCAGGTCCAGGCGCTGGATCGGCACGGTGACGTCCAGACGCGCCGTGCGCCAGTCGTCCGGATCGAACACCAGCACGCCTTCGCTGCCGGACACGGTGCCCAGTGCATGCGAGAAGCCGGCATGTTCGACCGCGAACAGCACACGGGTGTGCACCGGATCGAGCCGATAGCGGTCAGGGGCGGCGATGGCCAGCAGCGGGGTGGCCGCCAGCAGCAGGGCAAGGGTCAGGCGCGTGAGCAAGGCGCTGGCTCCGTCAGGGTCTGGGGCGATCATACGCACAGCCGTGTGCCGGGATGCAGCGCATGGCTGCAACAGATCGTGGTGCGGCCGACAACAGCCGTTCCATCCACGTCAGCCCGGCCAGGATGCGGACGCCGTCCTGATCGCTGTGTGACAATCCGTACCAACAGGGAGACCGGATCGATGAGCACGCGCCGCTGGGGTGCAGGCATCGTGCTGTTGGGGCTGTGGTTGTGCGCAGTGCCGTCAGTGTTGGAAGCCGCAGGGACATCGGCAGAAACGCCACGCTTGCGCCGCCTCGGCGCGGCGGAGGGTATGCCCTCGCGCATGGTGCTGGCCTTGGCCCAGGATCGGCAGGGATATATCTGGGCCGGTACCGATGATGGCCTGGCCCGCGTGGATGGCGTGGGCCTGCGGGTCTGGCGGAATGATCCGGCCGACCCGGGTTCGCTGCCCGGCAACGAGGTGGAAACGCTGCTGATCGATCCACTCGATCGCGTCTGGGTGGGCAGCAACGGGGTCGGCCTGAGCATGCTCGGTCCCGACCGCACCGCGTTCACCCGCTTTCCTGCGTTGGGCGAGGCCTGCGAAGGCCAGTTCTGGTCGCTGGCGTATGCCTCGCAATCGTTGTGGATCGGCACCAACCAGCACGGCATCTGCCGGCGCGGCGAGGACGGCACCCTGGTCAGGTACCAGGCCGCCCCGGACGATCCGCGCAGCCTGCCCGACAACACCATCTACAGTCTGTTGGCCGATCCGCAGGGGCGGGTCTGGGTGGGCACCTCCAACGGCGTGGCCCGCTGGGATGGCGACGGCTTCACCCGCATCGCGCCGGCGCTGCTCGGCGGCAAGAGCGTGTTCCGCCTCACCCGGGAGCCCGACGGCACGGTCTGGGCGGGAACCGAAGGCGGCCTGTTCCGGATCGGTGCCGATGACCAGGTCCGGCCCGCGCCCTGGACGCTCAGCGCCGACGTGCGTGCGGCCACCGTCATCCACGATCGCAACGGCGGCTACTGGCTGGGGACGGCCGATGGCCTGTACCGCGGTGATGCGCGCACCGCACGCTTGCTTGCGGGCGATGCCGGCAGTGGCTTCCTGACCGCCCGCAGCGGCGTGCTGGACATGCTGCAGGACCACGAAGGCGGCCTGTGGGTGGCGATGCTGACCCAGGGGCTGGCGTATCTGCCACCGGACTGGAAGCGCTTCTCCAGCTGGTACCAGCTCGACGGCAAACCGCTGGACAGCGTCTATCTGCTCGGCGCGGCAGCGCTCGGCGACACCTATTACATCTCCGGTGCGCACGGCCTGTACACGTTGGATGCGCAGGGCCAGCTGCGGCAGATCGCCGACGACACGCAGATCGGGGTGGGCGCGACGTGGTCGCTGCTGCCCCGCGAGGACGGCGCGGTATGGCTCGGTCGCGCCGGTCGGTTGAGCCTGTACCAGCCCGCGACACGCACGCTGCGCGACTGGAAGATCGGGGGCGGCGCCGATGTGCGCCAGCGCATCGACCTGATCCGCCAGGCGCCCAACGGCGAGCTGTGGCTGTCGGTGATGAACTTCGGCATCCAGCGCCGCGATGCACAGGGCAACGTGCTCGATACGATCCGCAACGACCAGAACCGCGGATTGACCGAGAATCCGGTCGAGCAGATGGTGTTCGACCCGCGCGGGCAGCTCTGGGTGATGGGCGACGCGATGGGCCTGATGCGATGGCGCAACGACCGCTTCGAACAGGTGCCGGGCATTTCCCGCGGCAGCATCTACGATGCGGCGTGGACCGGCCAGGATGAACTGTGGCTGGCACGCCAGGGCGCGCTGGAGCGTTATCGCTGGGATGGCCTGAGCATGAGCCTGCGCGAACGCGTCGGGGCGGCCGAGGGACTGCCCGCGGTTTCGATGGGCGGCTTGGCGCTGGGCAGCAATGGGCAGGTATGGGCGACCACGCCACGCGGCCTGATCCGATGGAATGGCGCCGAGCGGCGGCTGCGCCTGTACGGCGAGCGCGACGGCCTGCCGGATGTGGAGTTCAGCAATCGCCCGCCGGTGCAGGCGCGCGACGGGCGCGTTCTGGCGGTGACCGCGACCGGGCTGGTCGGCTTCGATCCGGATGCGGCGGACAGGGTGCTGCCGCCCTCGCAGCTGGTGATCGACAGCGTGCAGGTGCGCCGCGACGATGCCGAAGGCCAGCAGATGCTGCCGACCCAGGCGCCCATCGTGCTGGGACCGCAGGACCGCGACCTGATCGTGTCCGCCCGCCTGCTGTCCTTCGCCAATCCGCAGGGCAACCGCTACCGCTACCGGGTATCCGGCTACGACCAGAACTGGGTGATGCAGGCCGCCGATGGGGAGCGGATGCTGTCGCGACTGCCGGCGGGGCATTACCGCATCGAGGTGCAGGCGGCCACGTCGCAGGGCGCGTGGACGCCGCCGAGCACGCTGGAGCTGGAGGTGCGCCCGCCGTGGTGGCGCAGTGGCTGGGCGATCGTGGGCTACGTGCTGCTCGGCCTGGTCGGCATCGCGGCGCTGGCCTACGTGGCGCGTGCGCGCCTGCGCCGTCGCCAGCAATGGCAGTTGACGGTGCACAAGCAGCAGTTGGCCGAGCAGGCCTCGCAGGCGAAGAGCCGGTTCCTGGCCACGCTGGGGCACGAAGTGCGCACGCCGATGACCGGGGTGCTGGGCATGAGCGAACTGCTGCTGTCCACGTCGCTGGACGAGGTGCAGCGCGGCTATGCCGGCTCGATCCAGCACGCCGGCAAACACCTGCTGCGGCTGGTCAACGATGCGCTGGATCTGGCCCGGATCGAAGCGGGGCGGCTGGAGCTGGATCTGCGGCCGTTCGATCTGATGTCCCTGCTCGACCAGGTCGAGGCGCTGATGGAACCGATGGCCCATCACCGTGGGCTGGCCTTCGAACGCAGCTTCAATCTGCCCGGTCCGGTGCAGGTCAGTGGCGATGAGATGCGCGTACGCCAGATCCTGATGAACCTGCTCGGCAACGCGATCAAGTTCACCGACCACGGCCATGTCGGGCTCGGTGTCGAGCTGGCCGACGACGGCCGCACGATCATCTTCGAGGTCGCCGACACCGGGCCGGGGATCAACCAGGACCAGCAGGAGCGGCTGTTCCATCGCTTTGAACAGGCCGACGGTCCGCGGACCGCCTCGCGTTATGGCGGCAGCGGCCTGGGCCTGGCGATCTGCCAGGAACTGGCGGTGGCGATGGGCGGCCACATCCAGATCGACAGCCGGCTGGGCGATGGCGCCCGCTTCACGGTATCGCTGCCGCTGCCCTGGACCGTGCAGCCGCTCGGCACGCCGCGTGATCCGGGTCAGGAAACGCGCACGCAGCTGCCGCCGCTGCGGATCCTGCTGGTCGAGGACGATGCCACCGTGGCCGATGTCATCGCCGGGCTGCTGCGCTCGCGCGGGCACGAAGTGGTGCATGTGCTGCACGGCCTGGCGGCATTGTCGGAGGTGGCGGCCGGCAGCTTCGATGTGGGTCTGCTCGATCTGGACCTGCCGGCGCTGGATGGCCTCGCGATTGCCGGGCAGCTGCGCGCCATGGGCTATGAACTGCCCTTGATCGCGGTGACCGCACGCTCGGATGCGTATGCCGAGCAGCAGGTGCTGGCGGCCGGATTCAATGGCTTCCTGCGCAAGCCGGTGACCGGCGACATGCTGGTCGATGCGATCGCACAGGCGCGCGCGGGCAAACCTCCCCGGTATTGAGCGGTCGCCTGCTGTTGCGATTGCCGATTCGTCTTGATTCCTGATTGTTGATCTGAAACTTCATTGATCGGCATGTGACGTGGTCCCGTTCTGACGGCTGCGTTCGCGCGGCGTTGACGTACCGTGCTGTTCAAGCAGCGGAGGCGGTCGGGGTGCGTGTGGCAGGAGGCCGATCCGAACCGGTGGGCAGGCGGTGGGTGGGGGTGATGCTGGGGGTCATGCTCTGGCTGCCAGCGCTTGCCGCCGCCGGCACCCTGGTCACGTTGCCGTGGCCGCGGCCGATGGGCCCTGCAGACGCACTGCCGACCCCGGCCATCCGTGCGATCGGCGAAGACCGCGTCGGCTACCTGTGGTTCGCCAGCGATGATGGCCTGCTGCGCTTCGATGGCCATCGCTTCCGCGCGTGGCGCCGTGAGCAGGGCTTGCCGGACGTGGACCTGCGCGCGCTGCATGTCGATGCACAGGATCGACTCTGGCTGGCGACGGCCTCGGAGGGCCTGGTCATGGTCTCCGCCGATCGGCGCGTGATCCAGCCTGTGCCGGGCGACGGGAGCGTGCTGTTGCCGCGCACCGGGATCGTGCAGATCACCAGCACGCCGGAGGGGATGCTGTGGGTCGGTACCCGCGACGCTGGGTTGTTCGCGCGGCACGGCGATGGTCGTTGGCAGGTCGTGCCGCTGCAGCTGCAGGGCGTCCCGGCCGCCCGGGTGAATGCCCTGGTCACCGATCGCGATGGCCGGCTCTGGGTCGGCACGCCCGAGGGCGTCCTGCGGCGCGAGGGCAATCGCTTCGTGGCCGTGGCGTTGCCGCCCGGTGTACGCGGCGACATTCAATCGCTGTGGCCCGATCCCGACGGCGGCGTGTGGGCGAAAACACGGCGGGCCGTGCACCGCTGGACCGCCGACGGTGCAGTGCTGCCCTCGCCGGCGCAACCCGACATGCCGCTGCTGCGCAGTGCGGCGGGAGAACTGTGGACCAGCGGACCTGAGGGCCTGCTGCGTCATGCGCGCGGCCACGCGGCGCAGCCCGTGCCATTGCGCGGGCATGACGGCACCACGCTCAAGACCGCTGCGGTCGTTCATGCCCTGGAAGACCGGGTCGGCGGCCTGTGGTGGATCGGTCGCCGCCAGGGTCTGTGGCATCTGCCCGCGCGCTGGCACCAGTTCACGCTGCTGCCGGGCGCACGCGACGGCGGACCGGGACTGGACGGCGACCATGTCCTTGCGCTGGCACCCGCCGGCGACGCGCAGGTGTGGGTGGCCAGCGAGAGCGGCAGCGTGCAGCGCGTGGACCTGCGTACCGGGCGCGCCGACCGTGGCTTCGACTACCGCCCCGCGCGGCTGCGCACGGGTGCCGTCGGCATTGCTGAAGATCGCCGCGGCCAGGTATGGGTCACCAGCGGCAACACCTTGTCCCGATACGCGCCCGGCACCGGCCGGTTGCGGCACTGGCTGCTGGGGTGGGAGGGCGGTACGGGCGCGGTGGACCTGCAGGCCTGCGGCGACGGTTCGCTCTGGCTGGCCCGTTCCGACCGCATCCAGCGACGCGATGCCGAGGGCGTGCTGCAGTTGTCCGCCGTGCCACAGACCCTTGGCCTGGTGCCGCCGGCGCACGGCCCGCAATTGCTGTGTACCGACGATGGCGAGGTGTGGGCGGTGGATCGCAGCGGCGTGAAGCGCTGGCTGCCCGCACAGGAACGCTTCGCCTCCGTTGAAGGCGCACCCCGTGACGCGGTGGGCGCGATCGCACGCGGCGGGGACGGCCACGTTTGGGTCAGCAGTCCGGGCATGCTGCGCCGCTATCGGTGGGATGGGCAGCAGCTGCGCGTGACGCACGGTTTTGGCCAGGCGCAGGGCTACCCGCAGCTGCTCGCGCGCGCGCTGGTGATCGACGCGCGCGGCGTGGCGTGGGCCGGCGACACCCGTGGGCTGGTCCGCGTCGATCCGCATGCGGGCGGTGTACGCCGCTTCGGCAGCGACGATGGCCTGCCGGCGCATGATGTGTTGCCACGTCGGCTGGTGCGGACCGCCGGCGACCATGTGGTCGCAGCGGTGCATGAGGGCGGGCTTCTGCTGTTCGACCCGGTGGCCGTGCTGCGTCCCGCGCGAACGCCGGGCCTGGTGATACACGCCATTACCGCCCGTCGCGGCAACGCGCAGATCAGCGTGCCGGTCGGCACCGGGCCCGTGCCGCTGTCGGGGGCGGACCGGCACATCCGCGTCGCCGCGCGCCTGCTCAGTGGCGGCGATCAGGCCCATGTGCGCTACCGGTTCCGGCTGCAGGGGCATGATCCGGAGTGGCAGGAAAGCGGTGCCGCCGGGCTGCGCGTGTTCGAACGTCTCCCGGCAGGTCTGCAGACGCTGGAGGTACAGGCCCGCCAGGGCGACGGAAGCTGGTCGCCGTCTCGCCGGGTCACCTTGCAGGTCACGCCGGCGTGGTGGCAGACACCGCCGGCGCGGTGGGCCGCCGCGGCCAGCGTGATCGGCGTGGCGTGGCTGGGAGGCTGCGGCTGTCAGGCGCGTCGCCGACGGCAGCGACGCTGGCGCTGGCTGCGCGCCCGGCAACAACATGCCGACCGCGCGTCCGTGCAGCGCACCCGCTTTCTCGCCGCGCTCGGCGAGCGCATCCGCGTGCCGATGACCGCCGTGCTGGGCTGGAGCGAACTGCTGCTGCGCGTGCCGCTGGCTGCGGCGGAGCGCAACCGGATCAACAGCCTCCATTACGCCGGCGAACACCTGTTGCGGCTGATGGATGATGCGCTGGACATGGCCAGCATCGAGTCCGGGCAGCTGCAGCTGCAGCCGGCACCGTTCGTGCTGCAGGATCTGATCGAAGAACTGCATGCGCTGTTGTTGCCGGTGGCGCAGGGCAAGGCGCTGGTGCTGGAGTGGTCCAGCACGGTGCCGGCGTCGGCCTGCTTCATCGGCGATGCACGACGCCTGCGCCAGATCCTGCTCAACCTGGTGGGCAATGCGCTGAAGTTCACCGCGCAGGGCGCGGTCCGGCTGGAAGCGCGGTGGGCGGACGGGCGTGATGGCGTGCTGCTGCGGGTGCTCGATACCGGTCCCGGCATGACGTCCGCGCAATGCCAGCGCCTGTTCCAGCGCTTCGAACAGGCCGACGGTGCACGGACGGCCGCAGGCCATGGCGGCAGTGGCCTGGGGTTGTCCATCTCCCGCGATCTGGCGCTGGCCATGGGCGGCGACATCACCGTCAGCAGCCGTCCCGGCGAGGGCGCCTGCTTCGACGTCTGCCTGCCGTTGCCCTGCGTCGATGCCGGTGAGGCAGGCACGCCGTTGTACGCGCGTGCCGAACCGATCGGTGGCGGACAGCTGCAGGTGCTGGTCGTGCATCCGTTGCCGGTGGTTGGTCAGGTGCTGCCGGCAGTGCTGGCATCGCTGGGGCATTCGGCGCGGTATGTGCCGGGGCTCGATGACGTGCCGACCGCAGCGGGCGAGGGCATGGGCTGGGATGTGATCATGGTCGACCCCGACCTGCGCGTGGGCGGTGAACGGGCGGGTGCGCGATTGTCGCGCTGCTGGCCGGGGGTGCCACGGATCGCCTTGACCCCGCGCGCGGATGCCGGGGCCCAGCGTGAGGCCATGGCAGCAGGTTTCGATGTGTTTCTGCGGCTGCCGGTAAGCCGGGCGGCGCTGGCCGATGGCCTGGCGCGCTGCAGGCGCGTCGCATGAAGCACGGGCTGCGACGGCGATGGGTCGGTGTGCTGCTCGGCGGGCTGCTGCCGGCGGTGTCGGCACTGGCGCTGCCGAGCCACGGCGCGCGCGTCACCACCGTGGACGGCCTGCCGTCCAATGTGGTGCATCAGATCGTCGAGGACCGGCAGGGTTACCTCTGGTTCGCGACCGGTGATGGCCTGGCCCGCTACGACGGGGGCGGTTTCCGGGTGTGGCGCATGGAGCACGGTCTGGCCGACAACGAAGTGCGCAGCATGGCGCTCGATGCCCGCGACCAGCTCTGGATCGGGACCGCGAATGGCTACCTGCAGCGACTGTCGGCCGATCGCCAGCGGTTCGAGCGGTGGGCGGGACCGCCTGCGTCGGCGGCCCCGCCCAGCCCGGTACTGGCGATCCAGCCGATGGACGCGGGCGACGTCTGGTTTGGCACCCGCGACGCGGGGCTGTTCCGGCTGGGACGCGACCGCCGGCTGCGCCAGTACCTGCCGGGCGCTGGCGGCGGCCTGCCGTCGGCACGGGTAGACCACCTCGCGGCCGATCCGCAGGGCGGGGTATGGATCGGCAGTGCGGCGGGTCTGGCGCGGTGGCATGACGATCGGTTCCAGACGCCGGCGATGCTGGGCGCCTCCCTGCTGCCGGTGACGGCGCTGGGGCGGGATGCGCAGGGCGCGATGCGCTCGAGTACCGCCGATGGCACCGAGGTGCGGTACCTGCCGGCGTTGCAGCCGGCGCCACGGCCGCGCGAACCGGCACGGTGGCTCGGCTCCAGCCGTGCCGGCGGAGACTGGTTTGCCGACGGCGCGCAGCTGTGGTGGCAGGACCGGCATGGGCTGGACCGCCACGCGATCACGCTGCCCCACCTGCACGGTCGCAGCATGCCGCGCATCGTGCGGGTGGTCGAAGACCGGCAGGGACGGGTCTGGTTGCTGGGCAGTCATCAGGGGGTGTGGAGGCTCGGCGCGCAGTGGCGACACCTCGAGCGTTTCAGGGCACCGGGCGATCCACCGGCCGCTGCGTCGGGCGGGCTGGCCGCCGCGACCGATGGGCAGGCGTGGTGGGCGCGGGGCGGGTGGCTGGGCAAGGTCTCGCCGGTACACGGGTTTTCGCGGGCCCGGTGGTCCTACACGCAGGATCCTCTGCGTCCCGATCGCCACGCGGTGGTCGAAGACGCACAGGGCAGGGTGTGGGTGTTCGCGGCCCCGTGGTTGACCCGGATCGATCCGTCGCGGGGGCTGCGGCGGCGCTGGCGGGTGGGTGCGGACGATGCCGGGTCGGCGGTGTCGACACAGACCGCCCTGCTGGCCTGCGATGGCCGGATATGGCTGGCCGGAAACGGGCGGCTGCAACAGCGGGCGGACGACGGCCGGGTCCTGGTCGAGCGCACTTATGACGCGGCGCGACTGCGCCCGGGCGGCACGGCCTTCGTCCTGCAATGCGACCCTGCCGGGCAGCTGTGGCTGGGTGACAGCGAGGGGCTGAAGCAGTGGCAACCGGCACACGCTCGTTTCGATCCCGTGCCGGGCAGCCCCCGCCGCGCGGTCGGGGCGTTGCATCTGGCCGTCGACGGCCAGCTGTGGGCGGCCGATGCGGACGGCTGGACCGTCTACCGGCGCGCACCGGTTGGCCTGCACCGGTCCACGCGGGTCGACACGGCGCAGGGGCTGCCGGCGGCGGTACCGCGTGGATTGGCCGATGCGGACGACGGGGCGATGTGGGCCACCACCGCGCGTGGCGTGGTGCGGTTGGCACCTGACCGCCGCAGCGCCCGGTTGTACACGGTCGATGATGGCCTGCCGCCGATGGTGTTCGACCTCGGCCTGCTCGCGGTCGGCGGTCATCTGCTGGCGATGGATCTGGCCGGCGACGTGCTGGCACTGGATCCGGCCGGCATGATCGCGACCACCGTCCCTCCGCTGCTGGTCATCGATCGTGTGCAGGTGCGTCGACAGCGGCGATGGATCGAGCTGCCTGTGGGCGATCCGCTGCGACTCAACGCCGACGATCGCGACATCCAGCTGTCGGCGAGGCTGCTGTCTGGTGGGCAGCGCGGCATGACCGACTACCGGTTCCGGTTGCGTGGGCAGGATCCGGCGTGGGTCCGCGCCGGACAACGCGGGACGCGTGGCTTTCCACGCCTGCCGGCCGGTGCCCATGTGCTCGAGTTCCAGGCGCGCGGCGTGGACGGCGAGTGGACGCCGCTGCAGCAGGTGCGCCTGCAGGTGGACTACAGCGGCTGGGCCCATCCCGGTGCATGGGCGTTGTCCTGCCTGGTCGCCATGGGCGGCGCGGTGCTGCTGGCAGGGGCCGTACGGCGTCACCAGCGGCGGGCGAACGCGCGGCGCGCGGCGGCACGCCGGCAGGCGCGCGCCGAACGGGCAGCGCAGGCCAAGCAGCAGTATCTCGCCACGCTCGGCCACGAAGTGCGGACGCCGCTGACCGGCGTGCTGGGCATGAGCGAACTGCTGTTGGCCGGGCCGCTGTCTGCGGACGCGCGGGAGCAGATACTGCACATCGAGCAGGGAGGGCGCGCCTTGCTGCAGGTGGTCGATGAAGCGCTGGAGGACGCCCGGCTGCAGGCCGGAAAAGTACGTGTCCAGCCCCGCCGTTTCGCCATCGGGCCCTGGAGAACGGACATGGAGGCGGCGCTGGCGGCCTGCCTGGACCTGCACGGTTGCCGGCTGTCGCTCGGTCCGCCGCTCCCAGCCGGTGCCTGTGGCATCGGCGATCCGGACCGGCTGCGACAGGCCGTCCACCTGCTCGTGCGGGGGCTCGCCCTGCAGGTCGGGGCGACCCGCGTGACCCTGCGCATGGCCTGGCTGCCGGGCGGCGCCGGCCTGCTGCTGGACGTCATCGCGGTGCCCGGTGCGCTTCCATCGCCTGCGCTGGCCGTAGTGCGCGAGATGCTGGCCGACGTGGACGTGCTGGCCGCTGCGATGCAGGGACAGCTGCGGGTGCTGCAGCTGCCCGATCATCGGTGGCAGGCCGTGTTGAGCCTGCCGCTGGCCGGTTGCGGCACGCAGCTGCCCGATCCCCAGGTGACGGTGACTGACCACGATGGCCTGCAGGTCCTGCTGGTGGAAGACGATCCTCTCGTGGCCGAGGTCGTCACCGGTCTGCTGCGCATGCGGGGTCACGCGGTGGTTGCTGCCGGGCATGCGCTGGCGGCGTTGACTGCCCTGGCCCGGCCCGGCACGCAGCTGATGCTGCTCGATCTGGATCTGCCGGGCATGGACGGACTGTCGCTGCTGCGGCTGCTGCGCCAGCGCGACCAGCGCCTGCCGGTACTGATACTCACGGCCCGCCGCGAGCCGGAGCTGGAGGCCTCGGTCACCGCTGCCGGGGCCGACGGTCTGCTGCACAAGCCGCTGCAGGGCGATGCACTGCACGCGGCGATGCAGCGGGTCATGGCAGGGAACGTGGATCGTGCGGGCCTGGGGAACGGTTTACTATGCGGGGCGTTGCCCGATGACCGGGGTGGTCGGGGGTGACAGGCCCATTCCGGGCGACGGCAGTGAATCCACGGACAGACCCGGGAGAGCCATCAGGTGTTGCGTGTGCTGTGGCCGTTGTTGATCGGCCTGTGTGTGCTTTGGCCGGCGGTCGCGTCGGCCCAGCCGGTACCGCCGACGCCGCGGCAGCTGACCGTGTTCGATGGTCTGCCGTCCAACACCGTCAACCGCATGGCCGAGGATCGCTACGGCTACCTGTGGATTGCCACCAACGATGGCCTGGCCCGTTACGACGGCCGCAACTACCGGATCTGGCGCGCCGAGGATGGACTGCGCGACAACCATGTCTGGAGCGTGCACGTGGATGCGCGCAACCAGTTGTGGATCGGCACGGAGAATGCCGGCCTGGCGATGATGTCGGCCGATCGGCGCGAAATCCGCTTCTACGACCGCAACAGCCATCCCGGGATCGGCAGCAACACGATCTGGAGCGTGGCCTCCACGCCCGACGGCGCGATCTGGTTCGGCACCTACCAGGGCGGGCTGCATCGGCTCGAGCGCGACGGAACGCTGACCCGCTTCATGCCCGAGCCCGGCAATCCACGCAGCCTGCCGGCGGCCTCGGTCGGCTATCTCACCACCACGCTCGATGGCACGTTGTGGATCGGATCGCAGGCGGGCCTGGCGCGCTGGACCGGGCACGATTTCGCACCGGTGCCGAGCGCGCAGTTGTCGGCGCGCGTCATCACCGGGCTCACCGCCGAGCCGGACGGCAGCCTGTGGATCAACAGCAATGCCGGGGTCACCGTGCGCCGCCCGGACGGTCGCTTCGCGCCGGCGCCGTGGACGGTTGCCGAAGGCGATCAGATTCTGGGGATGATGCTGCGCGACGAGCAGGGCGGGTACTGGCTCGACACGCGCTCCGGGTTGGGTCGCGCCATCAACGGTCAGTTCCAGCAGGTGCCGCTGTACAGCGCGATCGCCCGTGGGCAGGTGCGGCCGAACTGGACCGGCGCCTACGAAGATCGCGAGGGGGGCATCTGGTTGGCCAGCACCAACGGCGGCCTGTGGCACCTGCTGCCGCGCTGGTGGCAGTTCTCGGTGCTCTCGCGGCTGGAAGACGATCCAGCGTCGCTGCGCAACGCATACGTGCTGGGCATGGGCGCGGCGGCGGACGGAGGCGTGTGGACGGTGGGCACGCATGGCGCGCTGGACAAGCTCGACCCGGTGAGCGGGAAGATCGAGCAGCACCGGACCTGGGTGGATGGCACGCAGTGGCTGCAGTCGGTGCTCGAGGATCCGCACGGGCAGGTCTGGATCGGTTCCTGGGATGCGCTGCTGCGCTACGACCCCCGCCAGAAGCAGATCCGGCGCTGGGGGCGCGATGCGGCGGTCGATGCGGCCATGGAGGGCCCGATCGAATCCTTGGCGCTGTGCGATGGCCAGCGCCTGTGGACAGCGTCGGCCAACGGACTGCAGCAACGTGATCTCGACGGGCGCGTGCTGCACCGGGTCGCCCTGGGCCATGCCGGGCTGAAGATCGGCCAGAGCGTGCTGGACATCCAGTGTGGACCGCAGGATCGGTTGTGGGTCGCCACCGGACAGGGTCTGCTGGAGTGGGTGGCGGCGGAATCGCGTTTCGCGCCCCTGCCCGGCGGTCCCGCGGCAGGCGTGTATGCCATGGCGCTGGCCGGCGATGACAGTGTGTGGCTGTCCGAAGAAGGCAAACTGTCGCACTACGGCTGGCAGGGCGATCGGCTGACCCTGCAGGAAGTGATCGGCAGTGGTGCGGGCTATCCGGCGATCACCGCGACCGGCCTGGTGGTCGACCGGCAGGGCGTGGTGTGGGCGGCCAACGCACGGGGGCTGGTGCGGGTCGATCCGCAGGTCGGCAGCGTGCGCCAGTATGGCGTGCACGATGGCCTGCCCAGCCAGGAATTCCGTCGCCGCACTCTGACGCTGACCGCGAGCGGGCGCATCGTCGGCGGCACGCCGGCCGGGGTGGTGATATTCGATCCCGCGCAGGTCAAGCCGGCCACGCGCCGTGCGCCGCTGGTGATCGAGCGGGTCGAGGTGCGCCGCGGCGAGCGCGTGCTGGACCTGACCCATGCGGTGCCGCTGGACATCGCCGATGGCGACCGCGACCTGAGGATCGTGGCGCGGCTGCTGTCGTTCGCCGATTCCACGTCCAACAACTACCGCTACCGCCTGGCCGGCTACGATCCCGATTGGGTTGAAGTGGGGCCGGGGGGCGAGCGTCTGTTCTCCCGCCTGCCGCCGGGCCGGTATCGCCTGGAGGTGCAGGCGCGCTCGGCCGACCAGATCTGGTCGCGCGTGCAGGTGCTGGAGTTCCGGGTGCTGCCGCCGTGGTGGCGGAGCCTGTCGGGGCTGTTGCTGCTGACCTCCGTCGTGCTGCTGCTGCTCAGTCTGTTCGCCTGGCTGTACCGGCGCCGGCTGCAGCGCCGGCATGCCTACCAGCTGGCGCTGCAGAAGCAGGAGCTGGCCGAGCAGGCCTCGATGGCCAAGACGCGTTTCCTGGCGAACCTGGGACACGAAGTTCGGACGCCGATGACCGGGGTGCTGGGCATGAGCGAACTGCTGCTGTCCTCGCCGTTGAACGCGCAGCAGCGCGGTTATACCGAATCGATCCGGCATGCCGGTGAGCACCTGCTGCACCTGGTCAACGATGCGCTGGACCTGGCGCGGATCGAATCGGGCCGGCTGGAACTGCAGGCGCAGCCGTTCCAGCTGCAGCGGCCGATCGACGATGTCTGCGCGCTGATGGCCGCACTGGCGGGGCAGAAGGGGCTGCGGTTCGTGGTCGACAACACGGTGGCGCCTGGTACCCGCACCATCGGCGATGAACTGCGCGTGCGCCAGATCCTGCTCAATCTGCTCGGCAATGCCGTCAAGTTCACCAGCCACGGCGAAGTGCGTCTGACGCTGCGGGCGATCACGCCCGGTCGCGGGCTGCATATCGAAGTGTCCGACACCGGGCCGGGCATCAGTGCCGATCAGCAGGAGCGGCTGTTCCGCCGCTTCGAGCAGGCCGATGGCGCGCGCACTGCGGCGCAGTACGGCGGCAGTGGGCTGGGGCTGGCGATCTGCCGCGAACTGGCGCTGGCGATGCAGGGACAGATCGGCGTACAGAGCCAGCTCGGCGTGGGGACCCGCTTCACGGTGACGCTGCCGTTGCCGCTGGAGCCGGGCACGACCGGCGCGCCCGGTGCCGCCGAGGGCGCGCAATGGGTGCTGCCGCCGCTGCGGATCCTGCTGGTGGAGGACGATCTGACGGTGGCTGAAGTGGTCAGCGGATTGTTGTCCGCGCGCGGGCATGAGGTGGTGCATGCCGAGCACGCATTGTCGGCGTTGCGCGAGGTCAGCGAGGCGCCGTTCGATGTGGCGCTGATGGACCTCGACCTGCCGGGCCTCGGCGGCATCGCGTTGGCCGGGCATCTGCGCAGCCAGGGCTTCGAGATGCCCTTGATTGCGGTGACCGCGCGGACCGATCCGTCGATCGAGCAGCAGGCCCGCGATGCCGGCTTCGATGCGTTCCTGCGCAAGCCGGTGACCGGTGACCTGCTGGTGGAGGCGATCGCGCGGGTCCTGCACGCCCCCCGGTAGCAGCGGACCGTTGGTCCGCTGAGGGTGACCCCATCTCCCCGCGGTTACTCGGCGACTTCTTCGACGTCGCGCGGCGAGGGCCGCGTATCGGGCAGCTGCCAGAAGATCAGCGTGGAGGTCAGGGTGATGGCGCCGACACAGACGAAGGTCGCGTGCAGCGCGGCGGTGGCGCCGTGCGAGGCATCGAGGTGATTGAAGGCGGCCAGCAGGCTGCCGGCGGCGGCCGCACCGAACCCGGTGGCGAGCATCATCACCATCGACAGCAGGCTGTTGCCGGCGCTGGCGAAGTCGCGGTCGAGATCGCGCAGGGTGACGGTATTCATGACGGTGAACTGCAAGGAGTTGACGGCCCCGAACAACGCCAGCTGGACGATGCGGATCCACAGGGGCTGGCCCGGTGTCATGAAGATGAAGCTCGCCATCGCCAGGCCGACCAGCACGGTATTGACCATCAACACGCGCCGATAGCCGAAGCGTTCGACCAGTTTGACCGCGTAGCGTTTGGAAACCATGCCGGCGGCTGCCACGGGGATCATCAACAGGCCGGCGTTCATCGGGCTCATGCCCATGCCGACCTGCAGCAGCAGCGGGATGAGCAGGGGCATGGCGCTGCTGCCGATGCGCGAGAACAGGTTGCCGAGGATGCCGATGCGGTAGCTGGGGACGTGGAAGAGGGCGAGCGAGAACAGCGGCGCCGTCGAGTTGGCGGCGTGCAGCCAATAGCCGACCAGGGCGGCGAGGCCGGCGACGGTCATCAGCATGACCAGGGCATGGGGGGTGGCCATGCCGGAGATGCCATCCAGCGCGAGCGAGAGCACGACCATGCCGAAGGCGAGCATCAGATAACCGGCAATGTCGAAGCGGGTGCGGTGTTCGGCGTAGTGGTCGGGCATGATTTTCATGGCCGCGACATAGCCGATGATGCCGATCGGGAGGTTGATCAGGAACACCCAGTGCCAGGAGGCGACTTCGACCAGCCAGCCGCCGAGCGTGGGCCCGATGAGCGGGCCGATCAGGGCGGGGATGGCGATGAAGCTCATGGCGCGGAGGAATTCTTCGCGGGAGACAGAGCGCATGACGGCGAGGCGGCCGACCGGCAGCAGCATGGCGCCGCCGATGCCCTGCAGGACGCGGGCGCCGACCAGCTGGTGCAGGGTCTGGGCGAGGGCGCAGGCGAGCGAGCCGAGGGTAAACAGGATGATGGCGACGAGGAAGGTGCGTCGTGTGCCGAAGCGGTCGGCGATCCAGCCGGAGGCGGGGATGAAGGTGGCGACGGCAAGGGCGTAGCTGAAGACGACGGACTGCATCTGCAGGGGGCTTTCGCCGAGGCTGCGGGCCATGGCCGGGAGGGCGGTGTTGACGATGGTGGAGTCCAGCATCTGCATGAAGATGGCCAGCGATACGAGCCACAACAGGGGCCGGATCGAGGCGTAGCTGCTGGTGGTCATGGTGCGGGCCTTCGTCAACGAGGGCGATATGATCGCCGATGTGGGATCAGGGTGTGGTCAAGAGCCGAAGCCGAAGCCGGAGCCGGAGCATTGGGTCGGTCGGTATCGCGGAGAGGGTGCGCCACGGGTGGGTTGGCGGGACACGCCGTGGATCCGTCCATGGAGGCTCATGTCGCGCCATCCATGGCGCTCATGGTCCCGCCAACCCACCCGTGCCACACCCAAGACAGTGGGCTGGCTGGCAAGGAAGTGCAGGCAATCAGGTGCTCGGCCCGATGTTGGGATCTGGTAGATCCACGCCATGCGTGGATGGCCGCGCGCAGCGCGGCAATGATCGGGGCCGACTACCTGCCGACGCCGATCAGCGTCGGCTCAAGCGATGCACTGCTTCCACCAGGACCTGCACGTGCTCGGGGTTCATGTCGGGAGACATGCCGTGGCCGAGGTTGAAGACGTGGCCTTCGCGGGAGCCGCCGTTGCCTTGGGCGTAGCTGTCGAGCACTTGCCCGGCGGCGCGTTCGATGGCAGCGGGGTTGCCGTAGAGGGTGGTGGGATCGAGGTTGCCCTGCAGGGCGACGCGGCCGCCGGTGCGCGCGACGGCGTCGGCGAGGTCGAGGGTCCAGTCGACGCCGAGGGCGTCGGCGCCGGTGTCCGCCAGGGCGCCGAGGTGCAGGCCAGTGCCTTTGCCGAACAGGATCAGCGGGGTGCGCTCGGCACCTTCGCCGCGCTCGAGTTCCTGCGCGATGCGGGTCAGGTAGCGCAGGGAGAATTCGCGGTACATGCTGGGGCTGAGGACGCCGCCCCAGGTGTCGAACACCTGCAGGACCTGCGCGCCGGCCGCGCGCTGGGCGGCGAGGTAGGCGATCACCGCGTCAGTCACGACCGAGAGCAGCTGGTGCAGGGCGGCCGGTTCGTTCAGGGCCATGGCCTTGATGCGGGCGAAGTCCTTGCTGCCGCCGCCTTCGACCATGTAGCAGGCCAGCGTCCACGGGCTGCCGGAGAAGCCGATCAGGGGCACGCTGCCGTCGAGTTCGCGGCGGATCACGCGGACGGCATCCATCACGTAGCGCAGTTCGGTTTCCATGTCCGGTACGGCCAGCTTGGCGATGGCAGCCGCGTCGCGGACAGGGTGGCGGAACTTCGGGCCTTCGCCTTCGACGAAGTACAGCTCCAGGCCCATCGCGTCAGGGATGGTGAGGATGTCCGAGAACAGGATCGCGGCGTCGAGGTCGAAGCGGCGCAGCGGCTGCAGGGTGACTTCGCAGGCGATGTCCGGGTTCTTTGCCATGGCCAGGAAGCTGCCGGCCTTGGCGCGGGTGGCGCGGTATTCGGGGAGGTAACGACCGGCCTGGCGCATCAGCCAGACGGGGGTGCAGTCCACCGGTTCGCGGCGCAGGGCGCGCAGCAGGCGATCATGGCGGGAGGGGCTGGTCACGGAACGCTTCCTTGGGATCTGGTGGCGCAGGGCCGGAGGGGGTGTGGCGGCGGTGGCCGCTCAGGGCGGCGCATCGCCGCTGGTGTAGGTCACGTCGTAGCCGCGATGCAGGTGTGCGTCGCGCGCTTTCTCGAATGCAGCCAGCGCCAGGTCTTCCTGCAGGTACTGCTCGCGGCGCAGTTGCCCGCGCCCGCCGATCGGGCCGGACTCGTGCAGCAGCTCCCAGCCCCCGAACAGGTCCGGTTGCAGGGTGAGCTGGAGATAGCGGGCCGGATCGGCACCGCGGGCGTGTTGGTGCAGGAAGACGCGCATGCCCCGATTGTAGCCGTGAACGCTGGACGCGGCCGTCAGCGACGGCGCGGATGCGGCATAACGTCGCAGGCTCAGCCGGCGGCGAGCACGCGCAGGACGTCGGCCTCGTCGACGTCGGCGACGACCTCCGCGCGGCCGATGCCACGCCACAGCACCAGGCGGAGCCGGCCGGCGACGTTCTTCTTGTCCAGCCGCATCCGGGCCAGCAGCGCTTCGGGCTGCAGGCCGGTGGGAATGGCGACCGGCAGTTCGTAGCGCAGCAGCAGGTCGCGCAGCTGCGCGGTGTCGGCATCCCCGCTCATGCCCAGCTGCGCGGACAGCCGTGCGGCCAGGACCATGCCGACGGCGACGGCTTCACCGTGGTTGAGGTTGTCGTTGCCCGGTGCGCCGTAGCCCTGTTCGGCCTCGATGGCGTGGCCGAAGGTGTGGCCAAGGTTGAGCAGGGCGCGCTCGCCTTTTTCCAGCGGATCGCGCGCGACGATCTCGGCCTTGTGCTCGCAGCTGCGCGCGATCGCCTGGGCCAGCGCTGTGTCATCACCCGCCAGCAGCGCGGTGTGTTCGGCCTGCAGCCACCGGAAGAACAACGGGTCGCGGATCGCGCCGTACTTGATCACCTCGGCCAGGCCGGCACGCAGCTCGCGCGGCGGCAGGGTGCGCAGCGCGGCGGTATCGGCGATCACGGCACGCGGCGGGTGGAACGCACCGACCAGGTTCTTGCCTTCGGGAATGTCCACTGCGGTCTTGCCGCCGACCGAGGAGTCGACCATCGCCAGCAGTGACGTCGGCAACTGCACGCAGTCCACGCCGCGCATCCAGCAGGCGGCTGCGAAGCCGGCCAGGTCGCCGGCAACGCCGCCACCGAGCGCCATCACGCAGGCATCGCGGGTGGCGCCGAGGGTGGCCAGTGCGGTGATCGCATCGCCGAAGTGGGCCAGCGTCTTGGAGGCTTCACCGGCGGGCAGCACCAGCTCACCGATCAGCAGATCCGGGCGCACGGCCAGCAGCGCCGACTTCACTCCGGCCAGATACAGCGGGGCGACCGACGAATCGCTGAGCAGCAGCACATGGCGGCCGCGCACGTGGCGGGCCAGCAGCTCGCCCTCGCCGAGCAGGCCCGGGCCGATGTGGATGGTGTAGGGGGTGTCGCCGCTGACGGCAACGGTACGCGGGGAGGCGGTCATTCGGATGTTTCCTGTCGCTGCCACTGCGCGGCCAGGCGCAGCACCAGCTGCGCGGTGGCCTCGGCGGGCGTGTAGAGATCGGTATCCAGGGTGAGATCGGCCAGGCCCTGGTAGAGCGGGTCGCGGGCAGCAGCCATCTCGTGCAGGACCTGCTCGCGGTCCGGGCGCTGCAGCAGCGGGCGGCCGCGGTCGCGGGCCAGCCGCTCCAGCTGGGCCGGCACGCTGACCCGCAGGTAGACCACGAAACCGCGCCGGGCGATCGCCGCGCGGTTGTCCGGGTCCAGCACGGCGCCACCGCCGGTGGAGACCAGCTGGCCGTGTCCGTCCAGCAGCGCGTGCAGGACCTCGCGCTCGTGCTGGCGGAAGCCGGCTTCCCCGGAGTGCTCGAAGATCGCCGGGATGCTGGCGCCAGTGCTCTCCACGATGGCCTGGTCGGCATCCACGAAGTCCAGCGTGAAGCGCTCGGCCAGCCGGCGCCCGATGCAGGTTTTGCCGGCGCCCATCGGGCCAATCAGGATGAGGTTCGGAGCGGGATTCATTACCCTCGATCCTAACATCTCCGTGCCATCGCCTTTACGCGGCGGCCCCCATGGTGGTGCGGCGCGGAGTGTCCCGCGCGCCACTGGAGCGACCCATGTCCGTAGCCAAAATCATCGAGATCAACGCCTCCTCCAAGACCAGCGTCGAGGACGCGGTGCGCAGCGGCCTGAAGAAGGTGGCCGAGACGGTCAAGGGCATCCAGGGCGCCTGGATCAATGAAACCAAGGTCGTCACCGATGGCGAGGGCAACATCACCGAGTGGCGGGTGAATCTGCGGGTGACCTTCCTGGTCGGCTGAGTGCTGCGTTTCCGTCGATGCCGCGGTCAGCGCGGCGCGACGATCCGGCGCTGTTCGTCCAGGGCGATCACGGTATCGGCCAGCGCCGGCAACGTACGCAGCGCCTGCCGGCTGACCCGTTCGTAGTACTGCACGAAGCGCTCCAGCTGGGCGCGGCTCATGCTGCTGCGGTCGGGTTGGGCGGCCTGCAGGTTCTGCTCCTGCTGCCAGCGCCAGCGCGGGATCACCGAGAAGTCCGGCGGCTGCAGGAACCACAGCTGGTCGCAACGCTGCCACAGCGCGGGGTAGTCCTGCGCGAGCGCGTGATTGCACCAGCGGCGCCAGCGGCCGTCGGCATCGGCGTCGCGTTCGAGTGCGTTGAGGGGAGGATCCAGGTCGGCCTCGTCCTGTGCCGGCGTGCCCAGGAACCAGCCTTCGAACACCAGCAGGTCGAGCGGGCGGTCAATGCGCGGCCAGTCTTTCTCAGGCTGGCGCTCGTCGGCCAGTTTGTCGAAGCGGGGCAGGGCGACCGGGCCGCCGGCCGCGACCGCGTCCAGGGTGGCATGGGCCAGGGCCAGATCGTGGGTGCCGGGCGGGCCGCGGGTCAGCAGCAGCGGGTGCACCTGTCGCGCCAGGCGCTGGCGCTGGGCGCGGGTCAGGTAGACATCGTCGATGGAGAGCATCGCCGCGTGCAGGCCGCGCGATTCGGCCAGTGCCACCACCTGGGCGGCCAGCGTCGATTTGCCGCTCCCCTGCAGGCCGCTGATCGCCAATACTGGGATGGCCGCGGCGCAGCTCAGTGCGTCGTCCAGCGCCTGTGCCACCAGTGCATCCGGAAAACCTTTCGTCGGGGGCATGTACGCAGGTGCAGGCATGCAGCGACAATAAACCCAAACCGCGTGACAAGAAAACCGCCATGACCGATCTGTATGCCGAAGCGTTGTCCACCTTTGCCGGGCTGTTCGAAGAAGCCAAGGCAAGCCGCGAAGTCGAACCGAATGCGATGACGGTGGCCACGGCCGACCCGAACGGCCAGCCCTCCGCGAGGACCGTGTTGCTGAAGGCCTTCGACGAACGCGGCTTCGTCTTCTACACCCACCTGGACAGCCACAAGGGGCGAGAACTGCAGGCCAATCCACGGGCCGCGCTGCTGTTCCTGTGGCGCAGCCTGCGCGAAGCCGGCATCCAGGTGCGGATCGAAGGCGGGGTGAAGAAGGTCAGCGACGCCGAGGCCGATGCGTACTTCGCCTCGCGCCCGCGCATGAGTCAGATCGGCGCCTGGGCGTCACTGCAATCGAAGACGCTGGCCTCGCGCGAAGAATTCGACGCGCGCGTGGCGGCCACCGAGGCCAGCTTCGAGGGCCGCGACGTGCCGCGTCCGGAAGGCTGGAGCGGGCTGCGCGTGGTGCCGCAGCGGATCGAGTTCTGGTACGGCGCGCAGTTCCGCCTGCACGAGCGCTGGTGCTATGAGACCGGTGTGGACGGGCAGTGGAGCAAGCGGATGTTGTTTCCGTAATCAGGCCGGCGGAAGCTCGCGCAACCACCGCCACAGCGTCGTCCGCGATACGCCCAGCTGCGCGCACGCCTGCTCGCGGTTGCCGCCGCAGTCGGCCAGCAGCCGCCGCAGCGCGGCCGCATCCGGCCGCGCTGCCGAGGCAGCGGTGAGGGCTGCCGGGGCGCCGGCGCCTGGAACCGCCAGTGGCTGCTGCGCCGCGTGCAGCTCCGGCAACCACTGCAGCATCTGCGGCAACGTCAGCTCGCCCGGCTGTTGCTGCCAGTGGATGCGCAGGCGATCGACCATGTTGCGCAGCTCACGCACGTTGCCCGGCCACGCGTAGTCGCGCAGCCGTGCCATCGCCCCGGCGGACAACGGTGCATCCGTACCGGCGAGCTGCCGGAAGAAGTGGCTCACCAGCAAGGGGACATCCTCGCGCCGTTCGTGCAGCGTCGGCAGCGCGATGCGCAGCGCGGCCAGGCGGTAATACAGATCGCGGCGGAAACGTTGTGTGTCCACCAGCAATTCCAGCGTCTGCAGCGTGGCCGCGACCACGCGTACGTCCACCGGTGTCGGCTCGGTGGCGCCCACGCGCAGCACTTCGCGCTCTTCCAGTACCCGCAGCAGCCGGGTCTGCAACGGCAGCGGCAGTTCGCCGATTTCATCGAGGAACAGGGTGCCGCCCTCGGCAGCTTCGACCAGACCGACACGACCGCCGCGCCGCGCGCCGGTGAACGCACCTTCGTTGTAGCCGAACAGCTCGGCCTCCAGCAGCGACTCGCTGATCGCCCCGCAGTTCAGCGCGACGAAGCGGCCGCGTCGTCCGCTGGCGACGTGCAGTTGCCGCGCCACCAGTTCCTTGCCGGTACCGGTGGCGCCGGTCACCAGCACCGTGCTGTCGTAAGGCGCATACAACGCGATGTGCCCGCGCACCTGCTGCATCGGCGCGCTGTCGCCGAGCAGGGCGTGATCGGCGTCGCGTGGCCTGGCCGGTGTGCGCCGCCGCGGTGACGGCGCACCGGAGCGCGCCAGGGTCTGGGTCAGCTCCAGTGCGTGTTCGAACGCCTGCCGCACCGAATCGGCCGAGTACAGCAGCACGCCGGGCAGCCCGACCTGCTCGGCATGGTCGATCGCCATGCCGGTGCCGACGATCACCTCGATGCCGTTGGCGCGCAGGTCGGCGATGCAGTCGCGCGCATCCTCGCGGGTGACGAAGCGGCGGTGCTCGATATCCAGCCCGAAGCTGTGCTGGAAGCTGCCGAACGTCGGCACGTCGGTGGCGTGCGTGACCAGACCGATCCGCGGCGCGATCCGGCGCGCGCGCGCCAGCGCTTCCATCAGGTCGAAGCCATTGGCCTGGATCGGGACCAGCGGTACTTCCAGCCGGCTGCGCAGGTAGGCCGCGTTCGAGCCACCGGCAATCACCACATCGCAGTGTTCGCGGCGCAGGCGCTGGCCGATGACATCCACTGCCTCCTCGAAACCGAGGTTGATCGGCACGATGCGGGCGCGGCGGTCGAACTCGGGGATCACATCCCCCAGCAGGCCGGTCAGGCGCGACACGCTGACGGTCCAGATCACCGGCAGCTGGCCGGCATCGGGATCGTACAGGCGGGCGCGGTGGCGGGGCAGGCTGATCGACATGGTCGTGTTCAATGTTTCAGTTGCAGCCATGTTACAGATGTTTCAATGTTTCAAGGTGAAACGTCGTAGTCACCTTGCTGCCTCAATGAAATCAGACACTTGCCACCTGGCACGGCGCTTGCGCTTATCAACCGGTCAATCACGATGGAATGCCGCATGAGCACCCCCGTTTCTTCCGCTGGCGCCCGTTTCCGCGCCGCACTGGCCGCCGAATCGCCGTTGCAGGTGATCGGTGCGATCAACGCCAACCACGCGCTGCTGGCCAAGCGCGCCGGCTACCGGGCGATCTACCTCTCCGGCGGCGGCGTCGCGGCCGGCTCGCTGGGCGTGCCGGACCTGGGCATCAACACCCTGGAAGACGTGCTGATCGACGTGCGCCGCATCACCGATGTGTGCGACCTGCCGCTGATGGTGGATATCGACACCGGTTTCGGCCCGAGCGCGTTCAACATCGCGCGTACGGTCAAGTCGCTGATCAAGGCCGGCGCGGCCGCCTGCCATATCGAAGACCAGGTCGGCGCCAAGCGCTGCGGTCACCGCCCGGGCAAGGAGATCGTGTCGCAGGGCGAGATGGTGGACCGGGTCAAGGCCGCCGCCGATGCCAAGACCGATCCGGACTTCTTCCTGATCGCGCGCACCGATGCCATCCAGGTCGATGGCGTGGAGGCCGCGATCGAACGCGCCATCGCCTGCGTCGAGGCGGGTGCCGATGGCATCTTCGCCGAGGCGGCCTACGATCTGGAGACCTACCGCCGCTTCGTCGATGCGGTGAAGGTGCCGGTGCTGGCCAACATCACCGAGTTCGGCGCCACGCCGCTGTTCAGCCGCGATGAGCTGGCCTCGGCCGGCGTCGCCATCCAGCTGTTCCCGCTGTCCGCGTTCCGCGCTGCCAACAAGGCGGCAGAGAACGTGTATGAGACCATCCGCCGCGAGGGCCACCAGCGTAATGTGGTGGAGGCGATGCAGACCCGCGAGGAACTCTACGACCGTATCGGTTACCACGCCTTCGAGCAGCAGCTCGATGCGTTGTTCGCCGCCAAGAAGTAAGACCGCACACTGTTTTCTGGAGGGATCATGAGCGACACCACTACCGCCCCCGGCTTCAAGCCGAAGAAATCCGTCGCCCTGTCGGGCACCGCCGCCGGCAACACCGCGCTGTGCACCGTCGGCCGCAGCGGCAACGACCTGCATTACCGCGGGTATGACATCGCCGATCTGGCCAACACCAGCGAGTTCGAGGAAATCGCGCATCTGCTGGTCCACGGCAAGCTGCCGACCCGCGCCGAACTGGTCGCCTACAAGACCAAGCTGAAGTCGCTGCGTGGCATCCCGGCCGCGGTCAAGGCCGCGCTGGAAGAACTGCCGCCGTCCGCGCACCCGATGGACGTGATGCGCACCGGCGTGTCCGTGCTCGGCTGCGTGTCGCCGGAGAAGGACGACCACAACCATCCGGGCGCGCGCGACATCGCCGACAAGCTGATGGCCTGCCTGGGTTCGATGCTGCTGTACTGGTACCACTGGAGCCACAACGGCCGTGCGATCGACGTGGAAACCGACGACGACTCCATCGGTGGCCACTTCCTGCACCTGCTGCACGGCGAGAAGCCGCAGGATTCGTGGGTCAAGGCGATGCACACCTCGCTGATCCTGTACGCCGAGCACGAGTTCAACGCCTCGACCTTCGCCTGCCGCGTCATCGCCGGCACCGGCAGCGACATGTACAGCGCGATCACCGGCGGCATCGGTGCGCTGCGCGGTCCCAAGCACGGTGGCGCCAATGAAGTGGCCTTCGAAGTGCAGAAGCGCTACGACAGCCCGGACGATGCCGAGGCTGACATCAAGGCCCGCGTCGAGCGCAAGGAAGTCGTGATCGGTTTCGGCCACCCGGTCTACACCGTCAGCGATCCGCGCAACAACATCATCAAGGAGGTGGCGCGCGACCTGTCCGCCGAGCAGCAGAACGTCAAGATGTACGACATCGCCGAGCGTCTGGAATCGGTGATGTGGGACATCAAGAAGATGTTCCCGAACCTGGACTGGTTCAGCGCGGTCAGCTACCACATGATGGGCGTGCCGACGGCGATGTTCACCCCGTTGTTCGTAATCGCCCGCACCTCCGGTTGGAGCGCGCACATCATCGAGCAGCGCATCGACGGCAAGATCATCCGCCCGAGCGCGAACTACACCGGCCCGGAAGACCAGGCCTTCGTGCCGATCGACCAGCGCAAGTAAGACAGACGTACCGCACCCGTTCGCGGGTGCCTTGCGGAACAGGCCGGCGCGATGCCGGTCTGCTCCGTTGCGGCGTCGCTACTCCTTCTTCGCCGGTGTCACGACGCCCCGGCCCGCCAACAAGCAGCTATCGCCAGCCATGAATACTCAGTACCGCAAGAACCTCCCCGGCACAGCGCTGGACTATTTCGATACCCGTGCCGCCGTCGACGCGTTGCAGCCCGGTGCCTATGCCACGCTGCCGTATACCTCGCGCGTGCTGGCCGAAAACCTGGTGCGCCGCTGCGACCCGGCCACGCTGGAGCCCTCGCTGCGCCAGCTGATCGAACGCCGCCAGGACCTGGATTTCCCGTGGTTCCCGGCCCGCGTGGTCTGCCATGACATCCTGGGCCAGACCGCCCTGGTGGATCTGGCCGGCCTGCGCGATGCCATCGCCGATGCCGGTGGCGACCCGGCCCAGATCAACCCGGTGGTGCCGACCCAGCTGATCGTCGATCACTCGCTGGCGGTGGAATTCCCCGGCTTCGACAAGGCGGCGTTCGAGAAGAACCGCGCCGTCGAAGACCGCCGCAATGAAGACCGGTTCCACTTCATCAACTGGACCAAGAAGGCGTTCAAGAACGTCGACGTGATTCCGCCGGGCAACGGGATCATGCACCAGATCAATCTGGAGAAGATGTCGCCGGTCGTGCAGGTGCGCGATGGCGTGGCCTTCCCGGATACCTGCGTGGGCACCGACAGCCACACCCCGCACGTGGACGCGCTGGGCGTGATCGCGATCGGCGTGGGCGGCCTGGAAGCAGAGAGCGTGATGCTCGGCCGTGCTTCCTGGATGCGCCTGCCCGACATCATCGGCGTGGAGCTGACCGGCCGCCCGCAGCCCGGCATCACCTGCACCGACGTGGTGCTGGCGCTGACCGAGTTCCTGCGCAAGGAGCGCGTGGTCGGTGCGTGGATCGAGTTCTACGGGGAGGGCGCCAACGCGCTGACCATCGGTGACCGCGCCACCATCTCCAACATGACGCCGGAGTTCGGCGCCACCGCGGCGATGTTCTACATCGACCAGCAGACCCTGGACTACCTGCGCCTGACCGGCCGCGAAGATGCCCAGGTCGCGCTGGTGGAAACCTACGCCAAGGCCACCGGCCTGTGGGCCGACGATCTGGTCACCGCGCAGTACGAGCGCGTGCTGCAGTTCGACCTGTCCACCGTGGTGCGCAACATGGCCGGCCCGTCCAACCCGCACAAGCGCGTGGCGACCATCGACCTGGCCGCCCGCGGCATCGCCGATGAAGGCAAGCTGGCCTCGGGCAGGCTGGAACAGGCCGACGGCCTGATGCCCGATGGCGCGGTGATCATTGCCGCGATCACCAGCTGCACCAACACCAGCAACCCGCGCAACGTGATCTCCGCGGCATTGCTGGCGCGCAACGCCAACCGTGCCGGCCTGACCCGCAAGCCGTGGGTGAAGAGCTCGCTGGCGCCGGGGTCCAAGGCCGTGCAGCTGTATCTGGAAGAAGCCGGCCTGCTGACCGAGCTGGAGCAGATGGGCTTTGGCATCGTCGCCTTCGCGTGCACCACCTGCAACGGCATGAGTGGCGCGCTGGACCCGAAGATCCAGCAGGAAGTGATCGACCGCGACCTGTATGCCACCGCCGTGCTCTCGGGCAACCGCAACTTCGATGGCCGCATCCACCCGTATGCGAAGCAGGCCTTCCTGGCCTCGCCGCCGCTGGTGGTGGCCTATGCGATCGCCGGTACGGTGCGTTTCGATATCGAGAAGGACGCGCTCGGCCATGATGCCGACGGCAACCCGATCACGCTTAAGGACCTGTGGCCCAGCGATGCCGAGATCGACGCGGTGGTCAAGGCCAGCGTCAAGCCGGAGCAGTTCCGCAAGGTCTACGACCCGATGTTCACCTTCAAGGTGGAACACGGCGCCCCGATCAGCCCGCTGTACGACTGGCGCCCGCAGAGCACCTATATCCGCCGCCCGCCGTACTGGGAAGGCGCGTTGGCCGGTGCGCGCAGCCTGACCGGCATGCGACCGCTGGCGGTACTCGGCGACAACATCACCACCGACCATCTGTCGCCGTCCAACGCGATCATGGCCAGCAGCGCGGCCGGTGAGTACCTGGCGAAGATGGGCCTGCCCGAGGAAGACTTCAATTCCTACGCGACCCACCGTGGCGATCACCTCACCGCGCAGCGTGCCACCTTCGCCAACCCGAAGCTGATCAATGAAATGGCCGTGATCGACGGCCAGGTCACGCAGGGCTCGCTGGCGCGCGTGGAGCCGGAAGGCCAGGTCACCCGCATGTGGGAAGCGATCGAAACCTACATGTCGCGCAAGCAGCCGCTGATCATCATCGCCGGTGCCGACTACGGCCAGGGCAGCTCGCGCGACTGGGCCGCCAAGGGCGTGCGCCTGGCCGGCGTGGAGGCGATCGCCGCCGAAGGCTTCGAGCGCATCCACCGTACCAACCTGATCGGCATGGGCGTGCTGCCGCTGGAGTTCAAGGAAGGCGTCAACCGCAGGACGCTGGGCATCGACGGTACTGAAACCTTCGACGTGCTCGGCGACCGCGTGCCGCGCGCCGAGCTGACCCTGGTCGTCCACCGCCGCAACGGTGAACAGCTGCGGGTGCCGGTCACCTGCCGGCTGGATACCGCCGAAGAAGTCTCGATCTACGAGGCCGGTGGCGTGCTGCAGCGGTTCGCGCAGGACTTCCTGGAATCGGCGCAGGTTGCCTGATCCCACCCGCATCACGACGGCCCGGCAACGGGCCGTCTTTCCCTCAGGACTTCGATATGGCGTTTCTCCCCCAGCTCCGCATTCCCGCCACCTACATGCGCGGTGGCACCAGCAAGGGTGTGTTCTTCAAGCTGACCGATCTGCCTGCCGCGGCGCAGGTGCCCGGCCCGGCGCGCGATGCGCTGCTGATGCGCGTGATCGGCTCGCCTGATCCGTATGCCAAGCACACCGATGGCATGGGCGGCGCGACTTCCAGTACGAGCAAGTGCGTGATCCTCTCCGCACCGTCGGTGCCGGAGCATGACGTGGATTATCTGTACGGCCAGATTTCGATCGAGACCGCGTTCGTCGACTGGAGCGGCAACTGCGGCAATCTCAGCACAGCAGTGGGCCCGTTCGCGATCAGCAACGGCCTGATCGATCCGGCGCGGATTCCGCACAACGGCCTCTGCACCGTGCGCATCTGGCAGGCCAACATCGGCAAGACCATCCTGGCGCACGTGCCGATCGTGGATGGCCAGGTGCAGGAAGACGGCGATTTCGAGCTGGATGGCGTGACCTTCCCGGCCGCGGAGATCCAGCTGGAGTTCCTGGATCCCTCCGATGACGGCGAGGGCGGGGCGATGTTCCCGACCGGCAACCTGGTCGACACGCTCGACGTGCCCGGCGTGGGCAGCTTCCAGGTCACGATGATCACCGCCGGCATTCCGACCATCTTCCTCAATGCCGCGGATCTGGGTTACACCGGCACCGAACTGCAGCCGGCGATCAATGAGGACAAGGCTGCTTTGGCGCGTTTCGAAGCGATCCGCGCGTACGGTGCGGTGCGCATGGGCCTGATCGAGACGATCGAACAGGCTGCGACCCGCCAGCACACGCCCAAGGTCGCCTTCGTCGCGCCGGCGCAGGACTACGTGTCGTCCAGCGGCAGGCAGATCGCCGCCGGCGAGATCGACCTGCATGCGCGCGCGCTGTCCATGGGCAAGCTGCACCACGCGATGATGGGTACGGCCGCGGTCGCCATCGGCACTGCCGCCGCGATTCCGGGCACGCTGGTGAATCTCGCCGCCGGCGGTGGTGAGCGTGAATCGGTGAGCTTCGGTCATCCCTCCGGCACCTTGCGCGTGGGTGCACAGGCGATGCACGTTGACGGTCAGTGGACGGTCACCAAGGCCATCATGAGCCGCAGCGCCCGCGTATTGATGGACGGTGCGGTACGGGTGCCTGCCACTCCCTTGTAATACCCCACAGGAGAATCGCGATGTCCGGTCACGACAGCCACAGCAACCAGCGCCCGCCATGGGACACGGTCCTGACCGACATCGTCGATTACGTCCGCGACTACCAGGTCAGCTCGCCGCAGGCGTACACCACCGCGCGGCACTGCCTGATCGATACGCTGGGCTGCGGGCTGGCGGCGCTCTCGTTCCCGGCCTGCAGCAAGCTGCTCGGGCCGCTGGTGCCCGGCATGCGGGTGATCAATGGCGCGCGCGTGCCCGGCACCCGCTTCGAGCTCGATCCGGTGCAGGGCGCCTTCAACATCGGCGCGATGATCCGCTGGCTGGATTTCAACGACACCTGGCTGGCGGCGGAGTGGGGCCATCCCTCCGACAACCTCGGCGGCATCCTCGCCACCGCCGACTGGCTCAGCCGCAATGCCGAGGCGCTGCGCCGGGCGCCGCTGACCATGCGCGATGTGCTGGCCGCGATGGTCAAGGCCCATGAGATCCAGGGCTGCCTGGCGCTGGAGAATGCGTTCAACCGGGTCGGGCTGGATCACGTGGTGCTGGTCAAGGTCGCCTCCACCGCAGTCGTCTCGCACATGCTGGGCCTGGATCGCGAGCGCATGCTCAATGCGCTGTCGCTGGCCTGGGTCGATGGGCAGTCGCTGCGCACGTACCGGCACGCGCCCAACACCGGCTCGCGCAAGAGCTGGGCGGCCGGTGATGCCACCAGCCGTGCAGTGCGCCTGTCGCTGATGGCCGCGGCCGGGGAGATGGGCTATCCGAGTGCGCTGACCGCGCCGACCTGGGGCTTCTACGATGTGTCCTTCGGCGGCCAGCCATTCCGCTTCCAGCGGCCTTACGGCAGCTACGTCATGGAGAACGTACTGTTCAAGATCAGCTATCCGGCCGAGTTCCATGGCCAGACCGCGGTCGAGGCAGCGATGCAGCTGCACGCGCAGATGCGCGCCAGCGGCAAGCGCAGCGAAGACATCGCGCAGATCACCCTGCGCACCCAGCAGGCCTGCCTGCGCATCATCGACAAGCCCGGCCCGCTGCATAACCCGGCCGACCGCGACCACTGCGTGCAGTACATGGTGGCGATCGGGCTGATCTTCGGCCGCCTGGTCGCCGAGGATTACGAGGACGACGTGGCGGCCGATCCGCGCATCGATCCGCTGCGGGCGAAGATCACCTGCGTGGAAGATCCCGGGTTCACCGCGGATTACATCGACCCGGACAAGCGCAGCATCGCCAACGCGCTGCAGGTGACCTTCACCGATGGCAGCACGATGGACGCGGTGGTCGAGTACCCGCTGGGCCATGCCCGCCGCCGCGCCGAGGGAATCCCGCTGCTGGAGGACAAGTTCCGCCGGCACCTGGCCGGGGTGTTCCCGACCGTGCAGCAGCGCCGGATCCTGGAGGCGTCACTGGACCCGGTGGCGCTGGAGGCGATGCCGGTGCACGAGTATGTGGATCTCTACGTGGCGGGGTAGACGCCGACCGCTGGTCGGCTGCCCTTCGCCGTGGACCCGCCCGCCGCCCATGACGCACGGATCGCCCGGGGTCGCCCGCGAACGAGCGGGGACGGCCCGTATACTGGCGGCCTTGTTCAAGGAGTGACGTCATGGCTAGCCGCAGTCGGTTCGGGCAGTGGAGCTGGAAGGGAATCGCGGGCCTGGCGCTGGTCGCCGGCCTGGCCATCGGCGTCGGGGGCTGCAAGCGCAACGACAGCGGCCAGCTGCCGGCACCGTCCGGCGCGCCGATCACGGCCAAGGCCGAGGCGGTCACCGAGTTCACTCTGGTCCGGGCCTACCCCGATCAGAAGAGCGACGGCCTGTCGCTGGCGCTGGAGTTTTCGCGCCCGCTGGTCGGCACCCAGGACTTCGACACGCTGGTCCGTTTCGCCGAGAAGGTCGGGACCGAGGACAGCAGCTGGTCGCTGTCCGATGACGGCAAGACCCTGCGCTACCCGTTCGTGGAGGCGGCCAAGGAATACTCGCTGATCGTCTCGCCCGACCTGCTTGCCGCCGATGGCAGCCGGATCGGCAAGGAGCTGCGCCAGAAAGTCTTCACCGGTGAGCTCAAGCCGGTGGCCGGGTTCGCCTCGCAGGGCAGCGTGCTGCCGGCCAAGGACAGCCGCGGCCTGCCGGTGGTGTCGGTCAACGTGCCGGAAGTGGATGTGGAGTTCCTGCGCGTGCGCGAGAAGGAACTGCCGAACTTCTTCAGCCAGTACCAGCGTGGCGGCCGCCGCGGCAGCTGGGAGCTGGACAGCGATTACGGCGACAAGACGCCGATGTCGCAGCTGGCCGAGCCGGTCTACGTGAACCGCTTCGTGATCGGCGGCAAGCAGAACGAGCGCGTGCTCACCTACCTGCCGACGCAGGACATCAAGGAGCTGCAGCAGCCCGGCCTGTATTTCGCGGTGATGAAGCGCAGCGGTTCGTTCGAAGGTGAGTACGACACCGCCTTCTTCACCGTCAGCGACATCGGCCTGCATACGCGGGCCTACAAGGACAAGCTGTTCGTGCACACGGCCTCGCTGCAGAGCGGGGCGTCTCTGAAGAAGATCGAGCTGCGCATCCTGGATGGCAAGGGCGAGGTGGTGCTCAAGGGCGCGACCGACGGCAACGGCAATGCGCTGCTCAATTACACGCTGGATGCCAGCCATGTGCTGATCGCCAGCAGTGGCGGCGATACCTCGATGCTGCCGTTCAACCAGCCCGCGCTGGACCTGAGCGAGTTCGCCGTGGCCGGGCGCGACAATGCCTGGTTCGACGTGTTCACCTGGTCGGGCCGCGACCTCTACCGTCCCGGCGAGACCGTGCGCATTTCGGCGCTGCTGCGCGACAACGACGGCAAGCCGGTGAAGCCACAGCCCGTCTTCCTGCGCCTGAAGCAGCCGGACGGCAAGACCTTCCGCGAGACCCGCCTGACCCCGGGCGAGCAGGGCTACTTCAGCTTCGAGCAGCTGATCCCGGCCGAGGCCCCGACCGGGCGCTGGCAGGTGGAGTTCCGCACCAATCCGGTCAGCAAGGAAGCGATCCAGGGCATGACCCTGCGCATCGAGGAGTTCCTGCCCGAGCGCATGAAGCTGGACCTGGACAGCGCACAGAAGACGCTCAAGCCGGGCGAGCCGCTCAAGCTGCAGGCCGACGCCGCGTATCTGTACGGCGCGCCGGCCGACGGCAACCGCTTTACCGCACGCCTGGCCGTGGCGGCCGAGCAGTCGCCGGTGGAGTCGCTGCCGGGCTATTTCTTCGGCGATCCGACCACCGCGCTGCCGCGCGAGGCGCGCGACGTCATCGATACCGAATTCCCGGCCGACGGCAAGCTGCGCCAGGACGTGGAACTGCCGGCCGAGGTCAAGCCGACCGCGCCGATCGCCGTGGTGCTGTCCGGCAGCGTGTATGAAACCGGTGGCCGCACCGTGACCCGCACCTTGAAGCGGGTGATGTGGCCGGCCGCGGCCCTGGTCGGCGTGCGCCCGCTGTTCGATCCCAAGGATGGCGCGGATGCCAACAGCAACGCGCGCTTCGAACTGATGCGCGTGGACGCGGCGGGCAAGCCGCAGCCGGCCAAGGGCCTGAAGGTCACGCTGGTACGGGAGCTGCGCGATTACCACTGGACCTTCAACGACAACCGCTGGGATTACGACTTCACCCGCCGCTTCGAGAACAAGGACACCCGCACCGTCGATGCCGGCAGCGCGGCGGTCGGTGTTGATGTCCCGGTGGAGTGGGGTGAGTACCGGCTGGACGTGTTCGACCCGGCTACCGGGCTGACCAGCCGCTATCCGTTCAACGCCGGCTGGAGCTGGAACGACGACAACCGCGGCCTGGATGCGCGCCCGGACAAGGTCAAGCTGGCGCTGGACAAGACCGGCTACAAGGCCGGCGATACCGTGCGCGTCACCGTGACCCCGCCGCATGCCGGCAAGGGCGTGCTGATGGTCGAGAGCGACAAGATGCTCTACGTCCAGGACATCGACGCCAAGCCGGGCAGCACCTACGACATTCCAGTCACGGCCGAGTGGGAACGCCACGACGTCTACATCACCGCGCTGGTGTTCCGTGGTGGCAGTGCGCCGAGCAAGATCACCCCGGCCCGTGCGGTCGGCGTGGTGCATGTGCCGATGGACCGCAAGGCCCGCCAGATCGCGGTCGGCCTGGTGGCACCGAAGCAGATGCGCCCGGAGCAGACGCTGCCGGTCACCGTCAGTGCCCCGCAGCTGGCCGGCAAGGTCGCGCATGTGACTGTCTCGGCGGTGGATGTGGGCATCCTCAACATCACCCGCTTCCCGGTTCCCGATGCCGCCGCGCACTTCTTTGCGCAGCGCCGCCTGGGCGTGGATGCGTATGACATCTACAGCCGCGTGATCGAAAGCTTCGACGGCAGCAGCGGCAAGCTGAAGTTCGGTGGCGACATGGCCCTGGCCGCGATGCCCCAGGCCAAGCGTCCGACCGCGCGCGTGCAGACGGTGGATCTGTTCTCCGGCCCGGTGAAGCTCGATGCCAAGGGCATCGCGCGGATCGCGCTGAAGGTGCCGGATTTCAACGGCACCCTGCGCGTCTCGGCGCTGGTGTACGCCGATGACCAGTACGGCAAGCGCGATGTGGAGACCGTGGTGCGCGCGCCGATCCTGGCCGAAGCCAGCATGCCGCGCGTGATGGCGCCCGGGGATACCAGCACGGTCACCCTGGACGTGCAGAACTTCACCGGCACGCCGGGCGAGTTCAAGGTGCAGGTGGATGGCATCGGGCCGCTGACCCTGGGCGACTCCAGTCGCACGCTCAAGCTCAACGCCGACGCCAAGAGCACGCTGAGCTTCCCGTTGACCGCGCGCGAGGGTTACACGGTAGCCAAGGTCCGCGTACGCGTGGACGGCAACGGTTTCAAGGTCGATCGCCGCTATGACCTGCCGGTGCGCGCGGCGTGGCCGCAGGTGCTGCGCGCACAGACCCGCACGCTGGATCCGCTGGCCGCGGTCACGATGGAAGCCGGGCTGGCCGACGGCCTCATGAACGACTCGGTGACCGCACGCATGCTGGTCAGCGCGCTGCCGCCGATTCCCTTCGCCAGTGCCCTGAACGGCGCGCTCAACTATCCGTATGGCTGCGCCGAGCAGACCACCAGCAAGGGCTATGCCGCGCTGATGCTGGATGAAGCGACCTCGGCCATGCTGGGTGCGGACGGGCTGGATGCCAAGACCCGCCGCGAGCGCATGGAAGGTGCGTTCGGCCGCCTGGCCTCGATGCAGGTGGCCAACGGCAACTTCTCGATGTGGGGCGACGACGGCTACATCAATCCGTGGCTGACGCCGTACATCGCCGAGTTCCTGCTCGACGCCAAGGACGCCGGCTTCGCGGTACCGGACAACGTGCTGCAGAAGGCGCTGAACCGCCTGAGCGAAGACCTGCTGTCCGGCGGCAACCAGTTCTATGGCGAGGACCGCCGCGAGAACCTGAAGTTCGCCAACCAGGCCTATTCGGGCTACGTGCTGGCCCGGGTCAACCGCGCGCCGCTGGGTACCCTGCGTGCGCTGTATGACAACGAGCGCAGCAAGTCGCTGACCGGCCTGTCGCTGGTGCACCTGGGCATCGCGCTGTCTCTGCAGGGCGACCACAAGCGCGGTGATGCGGCCATTGCCGCCGGCTTTGCCAAGAGCGCGGACGACCGTCCGGCCTACTTCGGCGATTACGGCAGCGCGGTGCGCGATGACGCGTTGATGATCGCGCTGCTGCACGAACGCAAGCTGTCCAAGCCGGCCTACGATGCACGCGCGGTCGATCTCGGCCGCGCGCTGGATGCCCGCCGCAACAGCGGCTGGATGTGGTTGAGCACCCAGGAGCAGGTGGCGCTGGCGCGCATGGGCAAGGCGCTGTCGGCCAACCAGAAGAAGCTGGTGTCCGGCGAGCTGGTGGTCGGTGGCGAGAGCGAGAGCATCTCGGCGCGCCGCATGTTCGGCCGCAGCTTCGACTACGCCGCGCTGGCCAAGGGTGTGCGCTTCACCCCGCAGGGGGAGCCGCCGATGTTCGCCAGCCTGGAAGTGGCCGGCATTCCGCGCAACCCGCCGGAACCGGACAGCCGCACGCTCGGCGTGGAGCGCAGCTGGTACACCACCGACGGCAAGCCGTGGACGCCGCGTCCGCTGAAGGAAGGCGAGGCCCTGATCGTGCGGGTCAGCGTCACCCCGAACGTGGACATGCCCGATGCCCTGCTGACCGATCTGCTGCCGGCCGGGCTGGAGATCGAGAACTTCAACCTGGGCGATGCCAAGCAGTGGGCGGATGTCGTTGTCGACGGGTTGAGCGTCAACGATCGTGGCGATGCGGCCAACATCAAGCACGAAGAGTTCCGCGACGACCGCTATGTGGCCGCGCTGAAACTCTCGCGTGGCAGCACCGCCAAGGTGTTCTACCTGGTGCGTGCGGTCACGCCGGGCACGTATCGCGTGCCGCCGCCGCTGGTGGAGGACATGTACCGTCCCGACCTGCGTGGCGTGGGTCGCAGTCTCCCGGCCTCGCTGACCGTGGTGCAGCCCTGATCGCAGGGCGGGCCGTCGCGATGACGGCCCGCCTGCCTCGCTGCTGAATGGACATGACGTCTCTTTTTTCCAAGCGGTCGTGGGCCTCCGTACGACGCAACGTGCTGCCCTGCCTGCGTTGGGGCACGGCGGCGGTGCTCGCGCTGCTGCTGGTGATGGATCTTGCGTTCCCGCCCCCGCTGCCCAGGCAGCGCGACACCAGCACCCTGGTCGTCGCGCGCGATGGCACCCCGCTGCGCGCCTTCGCCGATGCCGACGGGGTGTGGCGCTACCCGGCCTCCGCCGACAGCGTCTCGCCGCTGTACCTGCAGGCGCTGTTGAATTACGAAGACCGCTGGTTCTGGCGGCATCCGGGCATCAATCCGTGGGGACTGCTGCGCGCCGGCAAGCAATGGCTGTTCGAACAGCGGATCGTCTCCGGCGGCTCGACCCTGACCATGCAGGTCGCGCGCATCCTCGATCCGCATACGCGCACGCCATGGGGCAAGACCAAGCAGCTGCTGCGCGCGGTGCAGCTGGAACTGCACCTGAGCAAGGCGCAGATCCTGGCGTTGTACCTGGAACGCGCGCCCTATGGCGGCACCATCGAAGGCGTGGAGGCGGCGAGCTGGGCCTATCTGGGCAAGCCGGCCTCGCAGCTGTCGCATGCCGAGGCGGCGTTGCTGGCGGTATTGCCGCAGTCGCCCAGCCGGCTGCGTCCGGACCGTCACCCGGAGGCGGCGCAACGTGCGCGCGACAAGGTGCTGGAGCGGATGGTGTCGCTCGGCGTGTGGTCACGCGAGGAGGTCGACGATGCGCGCATCGAGCCGGTGGTCACGCGTGCCCTGCAGCCGCCGCTGCATGCGGCGTTGCTGGCGCAGCGGCTGCGCTCGGCGCAGCCGCGGGTGGCGCGGATCGAGAGCACGCTGGACATCGGCCTGCAGCGCACGCTGGAAGAACGCGTGTCGTCGTACTTTTCGCAGTTGCCCGAGCGCACCTCGGCCGCGCTGCTGGTGGTGGACAACCGCACGCTGGAGGCGCGTGCCTATGTCGGCTCGGTCGCCTTCGGCGACAAGCAACGGCTCGGCCATGTGGACATGGTCCAGGCCTGGCGCTCGCCGGGCTCGACGCTGAAACCGTTCCTGTACGGCATGGCGCTGGATGATGGCCTGATCCATTCGGAAAGCCTGATGGTGGATGCGCCACAGAGTTTCGGCGGTTACCGGCCGGGCAACTTCGATGCGGCTTTCAACGGGCCGGTCAGTGTGGCCACGGCGCTGCGGTTGTCGCTCAACGTGCCGGCCGTGGACCTGCTGGACCGGGTCGGCTCGGCGCGCTTCGCGGCACGCCTCTCGCATGCGGGCATCAACCTGCGCTTTCCGCACGGCAGTGCGCCGAACCTGTCGCTGATACTGGGCGGTACCGGCGCGCGGCTGGAGGACCTGGTCGGTACCTTTGCCGCGTTCAATCGCAACGGCATCGCCGGGCGGGTGCGTTACACCGCCGAGGATGCGGTGATCGAGCGTCGCCTGATGTCACCGGGCGCGGCCTGGATCACCCGCGAGATGCTCGAATCCAATCCCCGCCCGGGGTATGGCGCGGGCACCTTCGACGTCACCGGCCGCCCGCGCGTGGCCTGGAAGACCGGCACCAGCTACGGCTACCGCGATGCCTGGGCGATCGGCACGACGCGGCATTACACGGTAGGTGTCTGGGTCGGGCGCCCGGATGGCACGCCGCTGCCCGGGCAGTACGGCGCGGTGACCGCGTTGCCGCTGATGTTCGAGGTGATCGACAGTCTGCCGCGCCAGGCCGGCGATGCCAGTGCAGCGCCGATGCCGGCGAGCGTGGCGCAGGCCGATATCTGCTGGCCGACCGGGGGTCTGGCCGAGCAGACGACGCCCGCGTTGTGCCAGCGGCGGATGCCGGCGTTCGTGCTGGACGGCGCGGTACCGCCGACCTTCGCCGAGCGCGATGCGCGGCTGTGGCAGCCGGGCCTGCAGCGCTTCCAGGTGGATGCGCGCACGGGGCTGCGGCTGTCGCCGGAGTGCAGCCGGCCGCATGAGGCGGAGTCGCGTGAGATCGCACGCTGGCCGGCGTTGTTGTCGCCGTGGCTGCCGCAGGCGCAGCGCCAGGCCTCGCAACTGCCGGTGCTGTCGCCGGATTGCAGCGCGGACGGCCGCGACAGTGGCGGCACCCTGCACATCGAGGGGCTGAACGACCGCGCGACCCTCGCACGCGCGCCGAATGCCGAACACGGCGTGCGCCTGCAACTGCGTGCGCTGGGCAATGAGACCACGGTGGACTGGCTGCTGGATGACCGCTGGATCGCCCGCACCGAAGGCGCGCGGCTGTTCCAGCGCGATTTCGATGAGGTGGGCGAGCACACGTTGACCGCGTTGGCCGCCGATGGTGCCTGGACGCAGGTCCGGTTCCGGATCCTGCGCTGACGTTGCGCTGCCCAGAACCTGGTAGTGCCGGCCGCTGGCCGGCATCACGCCATGAGCGGTAGTGCCGGCCGTTGGCCGGCAGGACACCATCAACGGTAGTGCCGGCCGCTGGCCGGCAGGACACCTTGGAGC